>NZ_JAVRFI010000018.1:0-152556 GCF_031845785.1 Streptomyces hesseae | reverse complement strand
CCGGGCCGTGCGGTGCCGCCGGTCCGGTCTCACGGTGGGTGCGGGTGCGGCCGTCACGGCACCGCGGGCCGGTGGGGGCTGGTCGCGCAGTTCCCCGCGCCCCTTACGGGGCGCAGTGCCGCACGGGGCCTGCCGCGCCCCCCGAAGGGGGCGCGGGGAACTGCGCGACCGGCCACGACGCACCCGCAGCCGACTTACCGGACTCCCCGCGGAGCGCTTAGCCGCGAACGACCCCGTACACCGCGCCGGCCATGGCCGCCTCGCCCTTGGCGTTGGGGTGGAACGGCGCGGCCGGGCTCTCGGGCTGGACGCCCTCGACCCAGCGGTCCGCCGCCGGGGTGCACACGTCGTGGCCGACGGTCGTGCCGTAGGTGTCGACGTAGCGGACGTGCGCCGCGCGCGCCTGCTGCTGGAGCATCGTGTTCAGACGCTTCTCGGTGTCCCGCAGGTAGGGGGCGTCACCGGCGGCGATCGGCACGGACGGGAAGCAGCTCGTGCCGTTGTCCGGCATGATCGACGGGTAGCCGACGAGCGCGACCTTGGCGTACGGGGCGCGCTCGTGAACGGCCTTCAGCACCTTGGCGATCTTCGGTGCGGCGTCGTTGATCCGCTGGGTGAGCACGTCGGAACCGTCGGCGGCGGTGTACTGCTTCTTGCAGGGGGCGCCGGTGGGGTCGGTCGCGGACAGCACGGCGCAGCTGCCGATGATGGTCCCGAAGCCGATGTCGTTGCCGCCGATGCCGACGGTCACGAGGCGGGTCTGCTTGCCGAGGGCGTCCAGCTGGGGACCGGCCGAGCCCGCCTGGGTGTTCCACATGTCGTCGGTCTTCGCACCGCTGCAGCTGACGTCCTTGAAGGACTTCTGGCCCAGCTTGGCGGCGGTCAGCGAGGGGTAGTTGACGCTGGAGCGCGCGCAATCCCCGCCGGTCTGCTCGGGTATGCCGGGGCCCGAGGTGTACGAGTCGCCGAGCGCGACATAGCGCGCGCTGTCGGCCTGACCGGCCGGGGTGGCCGCCGTCGCGGGACCGGCCACTACGGCCGCTCCGGCCGTCAGCACCGAGGCCGCGCCGAGCGCCGCGAGCGCCTTTCCGTACCGCGCGCCTCGTTCTCGCACCTGTGCCACAAGTACTCCAAAAAGGGTGTGAAGGGGGCCTTTTTCTAACTGACCGACCAGTCAGTAACTGATCAGTGCGGGCTAGACTCCCCTCCCGGTTACCGTCTGTCAATCCGGTGGCGCGACGCGGCCTTCCGCCAGGAAGAGGACGGTGTCGGCGTACGCAGCGACGAGGTGCGGCTCGTGGCTGACGAGGGCGAGGGCCAGCCCGCGCTCGGCCCTGAGCCGGGCGAGCAACTCCATGACCGCGACGGCCGTGGCGGGGTCCAGGGCCGAGGTGACCTCGTCGCAGAGCAACACGTCGGGGCGCGGGGCCAGGGCGCGGGCGATGGAGGCGCGCTGGCGCTGTCCGCCGGAGAGCTCGTAGGGGTAGCGGCGCGCGTACTCGGGCGGCAGGCCGACGTCCCGCAGGAGCTCGGCCACGCGCTCCGCGGTGTGTTCGCGGGGGACGACCCGGTGCAGCCGCAGCGGGCGCGAGAGTGAAGCGCCGATGGTACGGGCCGGGTTGAGGGCACCGAGCGGGTTCTGCGGCACGAGCTGGACCCGACGCCGCTGGTCGCGACCACGCGCGCGGACTCGGGTGGGCAGCGGCGCGCCGTCGAGGGTGAGTTCACCGTCGTCGACGGGCCGCAGGCCGGCGAGGACCCGCAGCAGGGTGGTCTTACCGGACCCGGAGGGGCCGACGATGGCGGCGACGGTGCCGGGTGCGACAGCGAAGTCCACGCCGTCGAGGGCGTGTCGGTGCGGGTTTGCGCTGCCGCGCGCGGAGGGGGACGCGGCGTAGGTCACCCGGATGCCGCGGGCGACGAGCCCGGCGGGGGGCGGGGGCGCGACCCCCGGCGCCAGGCCGGGCGCGGGCGTGGGCACAGCGGGGAGCGCGGCGAGTCGGGACAGGGACGCAGGCGCGGTCAGCGGTCCCGGCGCGCGCTGGTGCGCGGGGACGCCCGGAGGTACAGCGCCCAGCGTGTTCGTGCCGAGGTCGATGACGTCGTCGGCGCAGCGTGCGGCGAGTTCGGGGTCGTGGCAGGCGAGGGCGACGGCGATGTGGCGGTCGGTGGCGATGTGGCGTAGGAGGTCGGCGATCTCGTCGCGGAGTGCGGGGTCGAGCCCCGCGGTCGGTTCGTCCAGGAGCAGGACGTCGGGGGTGCGGGCGAGGGCACGGGCGAGGACGACGCGGCGTTGCTGGCCGCCGGAGAGGGCGGTGGGGCGGCGGTCGGGCAGCCCGTCGTCGAGGGGCAGCCGGCATTCCGCCAGCAGTTTCATCACGTCGGCCGGGCTCGCGCCGGTGGCGAGCTCGGCGACGAGGTCGCGGACCCGCATCCGGGGGTTGAGCCCGGAGCCGGGGTCCTGGCCGACGAACGCGAGGCGGTGACGCCGCAGTTCGCGCAGCCGCGCGGGCGGCAGGGCGAACACGTCCTGGTCCAGGACGCGTACGCTCCCCCGGGTCACGCGTGCCCCCGGGGGCACATCACCGAGGACGGCGCGGAGCAGCGTCGTCTTGCCCGAACCGGAGGGCCCGGTCAGGACGGTGATCCGCCCCCGGCGCAGCGTGAGCCCGGCGGGGGCGAGCAGCAGGGGGCCGTCGGGGATGCGGACTTCGAGTCCGGCGACGGCGGCGACGATCGGGGCGTCGCCGACGCCCGGGCCGGGCGCCGTCGCACCCGAATCGGTGCCCTCCGTACCGGGCCCGCCAGGGCCCGCGCCGCATCGAGGCATCGTCGTCATCGTTCACCGCCTCCCTGCGGTGCCGAGGGTGCCGAGGGTGCCGCGCGTCCGTGGGGCCAGGGCGTCCGCAGCGAGGTTGGTGGCGATGGCCAGGGCGGCGATGGCGGTGGCGGGGGCGGCCACGGACCAGGGGTTGAGGAGGATGCCGGGGGCGTTCTCCCGGATCATCAGGGCCCAGTCGGCCTCGGGCGGCTGCGGCCCGAGCTGGAGGAAGCCCGCCATCGAGATGACATAGACCGCCTCGACGAACCGCAGCCCGAACAGGGCCAGGACCGTGGCGCGCAGGTTGGGCAGGATCTCGCGGAGCGCGACGCGCCACAGCCGTTCGCCGCCCGCGATGGCGGCCTCGACGAATCCGGCGCCGGCCAGGGGCGCGGCCGCGGCGGCGACGACGCGTACGGCGTAGGGGGTGCCCAGGACGACGGCTGCGGCCGTGACGGCCAGGCGCCGGCCGCCGGGCCAGGCGAGCGCGAGGAGCATGAAGCCCAGCACCGGCGGCACGAGGATGACCAGGTCCGCGGTGCGCTCGACGACCGCGCCCAGGCGAGGGCTCAGCACGGCGACGCAGCCCAGGACCGACGCCAGGCAGGTGACGACCACGGCCACCGCGAGCGCGCTGGCGATCAGCGCGTCGCCGCCGTGCAGCAACCGGCTGAGGACGTCCCGGCCCAGCTGGTCCCCGCCGAGGATCGCGCCGTCGCCGGGCCCGGCGTAGGGGGCGGTGACGGGGGTGTCGAGGGGGTGCGGGGCCAGCAGCGGGCCGGTCAGCGCCAGCATGGCGAGGATCACGGCGGGGGCGGCCACGAACAGGCCGCGCCGGCACCGGCCGAAGAGAACGAGAGTGCTCATGGGTGGGCTCCTACCGTGCGGGCGCGGACGACGTCGGCGAGGAGGAGCACCACGGTGATGACAGCCGCGGCGCAGGCGACGACCCCGGCGATGACGGGCGTGTCGCGGTCGGCGACGGCTCCGGCCAGGACGGTGCCGATGCCCGGGTAGTTGAAGAGGGTCTCGACGACGACGGCCCCGCCGAGCAGCATGCCGGTGGAGGTGGCGAAGCCGGTGGCGACGGCGGGCAGGGCCCCCGGCAGCGCGTGGCGCAGCACCACCCGGTGGGCGGGCAGCCCGTCGAGGACGGCGGCCTCCACATGGGGGGTCGCGGCCTGGTCGGCGAGGGCTGCGCGGACGACGCGGGTGTTCCAGCCGGTCTGGGGCAGGGCGAGGGCGAGGACGGGCATGACGAGCATCGTCCAGTCGGCGGGGCCGCCGTCGGCGCCGGTGAGGGTGGCGGCGGGGAGCCAGCCGGTCCACAGCGAGAGCGCGAGCAACAGGCCGACGGAGACGACGAATTCGGGGAGGGCGAAGGCGGCGGTGGCGGTGACGTCGACGATCCGGTCGACGGGTCCGCCGGGCCGGGCGGCGGCGGCCCAGCAGCCAAGGGTCAGCGACAGCAGGACCGTGAGGACGAACGCGGTGCCGCCCAGCAGCAGGGTGTTGGGGAAGGGCGCGGCGAGCAGGTCGGTGACGTGCTGGCCACGCGCGGAGGTGCCGAGGTCGCCGGTGGGCAGGGCGGTGATCCAGTCCCAGAAGCGTTCGGGGAGGGGCCGGTCCAGGCCCAGCAGGTGCCGTCGCGCCGCGATGCCGGCGGCGCCCTCGCCGCGGTCGGAGGTGGCGGAGGCGGCGTCGCCCGGCAGCAGTTCGATCGCGGCGAAGACGACGGCGAGGAGCGCGACGAGCAGCAGGAGCCGCCGGCCCAGGAGCATGGCGGCCCGCGATATGCCGGAAGTCACCGGGCGAGAGGTCACCGGGCGAGCCAGGCGTTCTCGAGCTGGACGCGCCCGTAGCCGGGGAGCGTGGGCAGGCCGCGGACCTTGGCGGCGGCCAGGTCGATGCCGTCGGCCATGCCCCACAGCAGATAGCCGGAGCGTTCGTGCTCGATCCGCTGGAGCTCGCGCAGCTTGCGGGCCCGTTCGGCGGCGTCCTTGGTGCCGAGGACGTCGCGGTAGGCGGCGTCGTAGTCCTTGTCGGAGAAGTTCGCCTCGTTCTGCCCGGCGCCGGTGACGAGGGTCTTGGAGGCGAAGAAGACGACGGAGTCGTTGGTGCCCCAGTAGTTGGTGTAGAAGTCGCCCTTGAGCCAGGTCCGGTCGTAGAAGGTGCCGGACTCCTGTTTGACGACATCGACCTTGATCCCGGCCTCGCGGGCCTGGGCGGCGAAGAGGGTGGCGGATTCGGCGAGGCCGGCGATGTCCTCGGTGGTGACGAGGTCGTAGGTCTTCCCGAGGTCGAAGCCCGCTTCCTTCAGGAGCCGTTTGGCCTTGTCCAGGTCGCGGGCGCGCTGCGGAATGTCCTTGGCGTAGGCGGGGTCGGCGGTGCCGAGGATGTCGTTGGCGACGGTGCCGTAGCCGGAGAGCACCTGTTTGACCATGGCCGGGCGGTCCACGACGAGCTTGAACGCCTCGCGGACCCTCGGGTCGGCGAAGGGGCTGCCCTCGGAGGTGCGCATGACGATGGGCATGGCCATGTCCTGGGGCCGGCGGACGACCTGGACGTCCTTGCGGGCGGCGGCCGTGCGGCCGGCGACGGCACCGGCGTTGGAGGCGAGGTCGATCTGGCCCGCCAGCAGGGCGTTGGCCATGGCCTGGGGGCTTTCGAACATGGTCACTTCGATGGCGTCGAGGAGGACCTTCCCACCGTGCCAGTGCTCGTTGCGCACGAGGCGGGCGTTGCCGTTGCGGTACCAGTCGAGCGTGAACGGGCCGGTGCCGGGCGCCTTGGGCAGGTCCTTGTCGGCGGTGTCCTTCTTGAGGACGAAGGTGGAGAGCCGGGTGAGGAGGGGGAGTTCGGCGTTGGCGTAGTCGGAGACGAGGACGACGGTGTCCTTGCCGTCGGCCGTGATGTCGTCGGCCTTGATGCCGGGCAGCCGGGCGGCGCCGGCGGGGGTGTTGCGGAGCCGGCGCAGGGACCAGACGACGTCGTCGGCGGTGACGGGCGTGCCGTCATGGAAGGCGGCTCCCTTGGCGAGGGTGAAGCGCCAGGTTTTCAGATCGTCGGAGGGGGTCCAGGAGACGGCGAGGCGGCCCACCGTGTTGGCCTTCGCGCCGGGGGCGGTGAGCGTGTCGTACACGAGGGCGATGACGAGATAGTCGCTCTCGTTGCCCTGATTTCCGTGCGGGTCGCGGGTGATGGCGGACGTCCGGCCCAGCGCGCCGACGCGCAGGGTGCCTCCGGGGCGCGGCTGGTTTCCGGCGTTCGAGGCGGCCGTACCGCCACCGTCCTGACAGGCGGTGAGCAGTGCGGCCGAGCCTATGGCGGCTCCGGCCAGCAGCATCTGGCGCCTGGTGAAGTCCACGTCGTCCTCGATCCGGCAGATGGGGGGTCACTTCCGAGCTACTTAGGTTTGCCTACCCTAACTGCAGCCGTCGCCGCAAGCTCGGCTGGTCGATGCATGGATTTCGGCCAGGGCATCAACCCCCTTGATTCCGGGGCCCATCACCTGGAAACGGACCAAGCGGGTAACCCGCGAGTTAGGTTTGCCTTACCTAACTTCTGGCGGTACGTTTCTGGCCAGTCCCCGACGCCACGGGCCGGCGGCCACACCCCACCGCCCCCTCCCCCACCCTGCCCCCGGCGCGGCCCGCCGCCGCGCCATGCCCGTATGCCCGCGTCGCCCCTTCGGACTCGCACACCCCGCTACGGAACGGAAGATCGCGCCATGAGCACGGGAACCGCACCCGTCCCCGCCCCCGTCCGCCTGCTCGACGACGCCTCGGTCGATGAACTGCATCGCGCCGCCGAGGAGATCCTCACCGCCTTCGGTACCTCCGCCACCTCCCCCGAACTCCTGCGGCGCGTCCGGGAGTCCGCCGCCGCCCTCGGCCCCGCCATCCGGCGGCAGTGCCGGCCCGTGGACACCGACGCCGGCCTGTTCGTCCTGCGCGGCCTGCGCGTGGACGACGCCCGCATCGGCGACACCCCGGGAAGCTGGCGCACCGCCGGCGACTCCGGAGCCCACCACGACATAGCCCTGCTCCTGCTGGCCACCGTCATGGGCGACCCCATCGCCTGGGAGGGCCAGCAGGAGGGCCGCTTCGTCCACAACATCGTCCCGGCCCCCGGGCACGAGCGGGAGCAGACCGGCGCCAGCAGCAGCGTGCTCCTCAGCCCGCACACCGAGGACGCCTTCCACCCCGGCCGCGCCCATCTGCTGATGCTCACCTGCATGCGCAACCACGACGCCATCGCCACCACCGCGGCCAGCGTCCGCCGGGTGCGCCTGGACGACGCCACCGTCGAGGAGCTGACCCGCCCCGCGCTGCCGATCCTGCCCGACGACGCCTACGCCGAGGCCCAGGGCTTCGCCGGGGAGCCGCCGCGCGTCCCCGCCCTGTGGCGCTCCGCGGACGGCCTCACCCTGCGCTTCGACCCGGCCTACACCCCGCTGGCGGACGCCACCCCCGCCTACCGGGCCGCCTATCGGCGGCTGGAGGAGGAACTCGCCCGCGTCTCCGTGGCGGTGAGCCTCTCCCCCGGCGACGTCCTCGTCGTCGACAACGACCTCGTCGTGCACGGCCGGGTGCCCTTCACCGCCCGCTACGACGGGACCGACCGCTGGCTCAAGCGCGCCTCGGTCCGCGTCCCCGGCCGCCGCACCCGACCCGCCGCCGAGGCCGCCGAGCACGGCTACGGACAGGCCGCGATCGAAGCGCACGCCGCCGAGGCCCACGCCGCCTGACCCCGGCCCGACCCCGCACGGACATGAAGGAACCCCCATGACGGACACCGCCCCCGCCGACCGGGGCCACGACCCCACCGCCCAAGGCCACGACTCCGCCCGAATACGCGACGACAGGACCCTCACCGTCCTGTCCACCAGCGACGTGGCGGGCATCGACATCACCCCCGCCGACGTCCTCGCCACCGTGGAGAACGCCTACCGCACCCTGGCCGCCGGCCGCTCCGACAACCCCCGCAAGCTCACCGTCAAGCCCGGCGACGGCCACTCCGTCGCGTACGCGATGCTCGGCCGCGACGGCTCCCGCGACGTCGTCGCCGTCAAGACCTCGTACAAGCACGGCCTCCACAGCCCCCGCGACGAGCAGCGCTACTACACCACCCTCACCCTCTACGACGACGTCACCGGACTGCCCCTGGCGATGATGGACTGCGGCCGGATCGGCGCCCTGCGCACCCCCGCCGTCTCCGCGCTGCTGGCCCGCGAGTGCGCGCCGCCCGCGGCGCGCGCCGCGCTGGTCATCGGCACCGGCACCCAGGGCCGGCTGGCCCTGCCGTTCCTGCTGACGGCGCTGCCGGGCCTGGAGCGGCTGATGCTCCACGGCACCCACCCCGACGGCATCACCGCCGTCCGCCGCCAGTTGCGCGCGTACTTCCCCGGCCGGGACGTGGAGATCGTCACCGACCTGCGGGAGGCCGCCGGGGCCGCCGACGTCGTCGTCGCCACCGCCGGGCCCCACACACCCGCCGCCGTGGAGGCGTCCTGGCTGCGGCCCGGTGCCCTGGCCGTCCTCGTCGGCCACGGCCTGGCGCCCTCCACGCTGCATCAGGCCGACCGCGTCGTGGCCACCAGCGAGGCCCAGATGCGCGTCACCGGCACCGACATGGCCGACGCCGCCGGCGAACTGCCCGCCGTGGACGCCGAGTTCCCCGCCGTCCTCGCCGGGGAAGCCTCCGGGCGCACCGCACCGGACCAGCGGATCTTCGCCTACAACAGCGGTCTGGTCGTCACCGACATCGCGCTCGGCCACCGCTTCGCGCAACTCGCCCTCACCCAGGGCATGGGAACGCGGGTGCCGCTGTGGCAGTGACAACTACCGACACGACCACCGGCACGACCACCGGCACGGCCGCAGCCCCGCCGCTGCCCGCCCACCCGGACGCCCAGGTCGCGACGGTCCTTACGAGCGGACTGCTCCAGGAGCTCTCCTACGCCTTCGACGGGCCGTTCCACTTCCTGCTCCCCGACCGCTTCGACACCAACCTCGCCGCCTTCCGCGCCACCCTCACCGAGGCGGGCGTGGCGGGCCGGGTGTACTACGCGAAGAAGGCCAACAAGGCGGCCGTGTGGGTCGAGCGCTGCGCGGCGACGGGCGCGGGCGTGGACGTCGCCTCCGCCGGGGAGCTGCGCGAGGCCCTCGCCCACGGGGTGCGCGGCGAGGACGTCACAGTCACCGGCCCCGCCAAGCACGAGCAGTTGCTGCGCGTGGCGCTGCTCCAGGGCGCGCTGATCGCCGTCGACTCCCCCGCCGAGCTGGACCGGATCCTTGCCCTGACCGGTGAGACGGCCCGCCCGGCCCGGGTGCTGCTGCGCCGGCTGCCGCCGGACCAGCCGCACAGCCGCTTCGGGCTCGACGACGAGGAGACGGCCGCCGCCCTGCGCCGCTGCGCGGCCGCCGGCCCGGCCGTGAGCATGGAGGGCTTCAGCTTCCACCTGTCCGGGTACGCCCTGCGGCCCCGCGCCGACCTGGCCGGCCGGCTCGTCGACGAGTGCCGGGCGGCGCGGGCCATGGGCCTGCGCGCCGACCGGATCAGCATCGGCGGCGGCTTCGCCGTCGACTACGCGGCCGCCGACGACTGGCACGGGTTCCTCGCCGAGCAGCGGCCCGGGCACTACCACGCGGGCAAGTCGTTCACGGCGGGCGACTTCTACCCGTACCACTCCCCGCTGGCCGGCGCGGACGTCCTGCGGGCCGTCCTGGCCACCACCCCCGAGGGACACTCGGCGAGCCTCGCCCGGCTGCTCCGGGACGCGGGCGTCACCCTGATGCTGGAGCCGGGCCGCGCCCTGCTGGACCGGGCGGGCTCGACCGTCTTCCGGATCCAGGGCGTCAAGGAGCGGGACGGGTACGCCGTCCTGACCGTGGACGGCAGCAGCCTCAGCCTGTCGGAACAGTGGTTCAACAGCGAATACCTGCCGGATCCCGTGCTGCTCACGGCGTCCGGTCCCGCCGAGGGCCCCGCCGTCGTCGCGGCCTGCGTGGGCGGGGCGACGTGCCTGGAGTCCGACATGGTCACCTGGCGCAAGGTGCCCCTGCCCGCCCGGCCCCGGGAGGGCGATCTGCTGGTCTACCCCAATACGGCCGGCTACCAGATGGACTCCAACGAATCGCCCTTCCACGACCTTCCGCTGCCTCCCAAGGTCGTCCTCGACCGTCTGACGGGGCGGCCGCGCTGGCGCCTGGACCGCCACTCCTGACGCTCACCCCCGTGAAGCCCCGTGAAGCCCCGTGAAGCCCCTCACCGCACAGGAGCCCCTGATCCCATGAACGCGGCACTCACCGCCCGCCCCGCGCCGGTTCCCCCGTCCGCCGCGCCCGCCCGGCCCGCCGTGGTCACCCGTGTCTCCGAGCTCATCGGCCACACCCCGCTCCTGGAGCTCTGCCGCACCGGAGACAGCAGCCGGCTGCTGCTGAAGCTGGAGATGTTCAACCCCATGGGCACCGCCAAGATCCGGATGGCCCGTCAGATGGTGCTGGACGCCGAGTCCCGGGGCGAACTGCGCCCGGGCGGCCGCATCGTCGAGTCCACCTCCGGCAATACCGGCCTCGGCCTGGCCGTCATGGCCGCCGAGCGCGGCTACGCCTTCACCGCCGTCGTCGACAACCACGCCTGCGCCGACAAGCTGCGCGCGATGCGCGCGCTGGGCACCGAGCTCGTGTACGTCACCGACGACGGCACGGACGACCTGGCCACCGCCGCCCGGGAGGAGCTCGCCGAGAGCCTCGCCCGGGGGCAGGACAACACGATCTTCACCGAGCAGCACAACAACCCCAGCAACGGCGTCGGTTACGCGGCCGTCGCCCATGAGCTCCACGACGCCCTCGACGGCCGCGTGGACGTCCTCGTCGCCGCCGTCGGCACCGGCGGGGCCCTGTGCGGCACCGCCCGCGAGCTGCGCCGGCTCGTCCCGGAGGTGCGGACGGTCGGGGTGGAGCCCAAGGGGTCCGTCGCCTTCGGCGGGCCCGCGCACGACTACTACCAGTCGGGCACCGGCACGCCCGAAGGCGCAGGGATCGGCGCGCTGGTCGACTTCTCGCTCATCGACGAGGGCGTCAAGGTCGGTGACGTCGAGGCGTTCGCCACCTGCCGCGCGGTGGCCCGCACCGGCCTGCTCATCGGCGGTTCCGCCGGCGGCGTCGTCCACGAGGCGCTGCGGCGGCTGCCCTCGCTTCCCCCGGGCAGCACGATGGTCGCGCTGGTCAACGACGGCGGCGAGAAGTACCTGGACACCGTCTTCGACGACGACTGGATGGCCGCCCGCGACCTCCTCGACCCGGTCGTGGAACGCGAGATCGGCGACCTCCTCGCCACCCTGCGCGGTCGCTGATGCCCGCGATACCGTCCGGCCCGGCCCGGCTGCTGCGCGATGGCCGGGCCCTGGCCGTCCTCGCCGTCCCGCTCGTCCTCACCCAGCTCGCCCAGGTCGCGCTCACCACGACCGACACCGTGATGATGGGCCTGCTCGGAACGGAGGAGCTGGCGGCGGGCGGCCTCGCCATCGTCGTCTTCAACCAGTTGCGCACCATGGGCGTCGGCCTGGTGACCTCCGTCGGCAACCGGGTCGCCGCGGCGGCCGCGCGCGCCGAGGCGGCCCCGGGAAAGCCCGGATCCCCCGAGGAGCCGGGCTCCCCGGGGCCGGACGACGAGGTGACCGCCGTCGCCCGGGCCGGGCTCGCGGTGGCGACGCTCGCCGGCGTCGCCGGGGCCGTCCTCATGGTCGCCATCGGCCAGTGCCTGTCGCTGCTGGGCCAGGACGCGGACGTCGCCGACCGGGCCCGTTCGATGCTGGTGGCCCTCGCGCCGGGGCTGCTGCCGTGCCTGTGGTTCCAGGCGGTGCGCCAGTTCACCGTCGGCATGCGCCGGCCGCAGGCGCTGCTGCGGATCACCCTGGCGTCCGTGGCCGTCAACGCGGGTCTCGACTGGGCGTTCGTCCACGGCACCTGGGGCCTGCCCCGGCTGGGCCTGACCGGCATCGGCGTGGCGACGTCACTGGTGTATCTGCTGTCCTTTCTCGCCCTGTACGCCTCGACGCGCCGGGACCCGGTGCTCGGCCCACGCCTGAGCCTCTCTCTTCTGAGCGCGGACCGCGCCACCGTGCGGCGGCTGATCGGGCTGGGCGTGCCGATCGCGGCCACCTACGGCTCGGAGGCGGGGTTCTTCTCGCTGACCGCGCTGATGGCCGGTTCCTTCGGCAGTGCCGCGCTCGCCGCCCACACGGCCGTCAACCAGCTCGTCTACATCGTCTTCCAGGTGGCCGTGGGGCTCTCCCACGCCGCCTCGATCAATGTCAGCCGTGAGCTGGCCCTGGGGGACCTCGTCGCGGCGCGGCGTCTGAAGAACACCGCGCTGGCCTGCGCCGCCGCCGTCATGGCGGTCGTCGGCCTCTGCTATCTGGTCTTCCCCGGCCTGGTCCTGCGCCCGTTCCTCGACTCCGGCTCGGCGGGGGACGGCGACGCCCTGTCCATCGCCACCGGGCTGCTCGCGGTCGTCGCCGTCCTCCAGTTCTTCGACTGCGCGCAGAACATCGGCGTCGGCCTGCTGCGGGGCCTGGACGACACCAAGGGCGGCTTCCGCGCGACGCTGGTGGGCTACTGGCTCGTCGGGCTGCCCGCCTCGCTCCTCCTCGGGTACGCGGCGGACCTGCGCACCCTCGGCCTCTGGCTCGGGCTGCTGGCGGGTCTGGCCACGACCGCGGCCCTGCTGCTGCGCCGCTACGCCGCGGGCCTGCGCGCCCGTGGCGGCGCGGTCCCCGAGGCGGTGCCCACGGGCTGACCGCGCCACAAGCCCCGGTCCCGTACGGGTGGTTCGCGCCCGCCCGTACGGGACCGTGCCGTCAGACCCCGGCCCGGCCGGGCGTGCTGACGACGACCGCGGAGAACGCCTCGCGGTCGTTCTGGCGTGCCGTGACCCGGGTGCGGGTGAGGGAGCCGTCCTCCTCGGTGAGGACGGTCGCCTCTATCCAGCAGGGGCTGTCGAACTCCACGTACTGGCTGAAGACGGATGTAAGGCCCAGGACGGCCCCGTGGTCCGGGCCCGTGGCGGCGAGCGCGGCCTGGCGGGCGGCCTCCAGCAGCAGCATGCCGGGGGCGTGGTCGACCGGGTGGTCGAAGAGCACCGGGTGGCTGGGGTCCACGCGCAGCTGCCAGAGGCCGTCGGCGTCGGTGGGCGAGAGGACCACGTCGTGGAAGCGGTCGCGGCCGACGCGCCCCGGCGCCAGGGGCGGGGCCAGCGGTACGGCCCGGGAGACGACGGAGGGGTCGCCGTACTCGCCGCGCAGCCGCCGGTAGACGGCCGGGGCGTGGCTGGTGAAACGGGCCCGGGCGGTGCCCAGCGGAGCGCCGTCGCGCAGCGCGGTGACGTCCATCACCAGGGCGGAGAGCCGGCCCTGACGGCGCTTGACGTCACTGCACGCGATCCGCAGCTCCAGCTCGGCGGGGGTGGCGGCCACGGCCGTCGCGGCCGGGTGGAGCTCGTAGCGGAAGTGGTCCCAGATGAGGTGGTGGCCGAACGGGGTGTCATAGGCCAGATGGGACAGCAGGGGGATGGCCTGCCGTACGGTCTCGGCGAAGAGGAGCGGGTCATAGTGGCCGTCGACCGGGGTGTAGAAGCTGTGGGTCCGCGGCCACTGGGCGCCTATCGCGAAGGTGTCGTCGGCGACGCGCTCCCAGCCGGTGAGGAGGACCTCGGCCAGAGCCGCCTTGTGGACGTACTGCCGGGGCACACAGGTGCCGAGGCCGTGCGGCACGGCGGTGGTGGTGATCGAAACGGGTGCTTGCTGAACGAGATTGGACATACCGACTTCCCGGACGCTCTGACGCTACTGCTGCGCTGTCTCTGACCTGGAGCCGTAAGATAAAGGGTGTTCGTTTTGTTTGTCGAGAGATCACAGGGAGTCACCTCATGGCGAGGCCCAGACAGGACCGCGCGGTGAGGACCCGCGCCGCCATCCTTCACGCGGCCGCGGAGGTCTTCGACGAGTTCGGGTTCAGCGGCGCCAGCATCAGCAAGATCATCAAGCGGGCGGACGCCACCCAGGGCGCGATGTACTTCCACTTCAAGTCCAAGGAGGACCTCGCCCGGGCGGTCATGAACGAACAGGGCGAGGGCATCGTGATGCCCGAGGGCGAGGCCGGCCTCCAGCACCTGATCGACATCACCCTCCACCTGGCGACCGAGCTCCAGACCAATGTGCTGCTGCGCGCCGGCGTCCGGCTCGCCGTCGAGCAGGGCGAGTTCGGCGTCCGCGACGACACCGCCTACCAGGACTGGGCCGCCCGCTTCCACGAGCAGCTGGTCGTCGCCCGCGACAAGAACGAGCTCCTCCCCGAGGTGGACGAACGGGAGCTGGCCTGGGTCCTGGTGAGCTGCTACACCGGCACCCAGCTCTTCTCCCAGGTCTCCACCAACCGCGCCGACCTGCCCGAGCGCGTGGCCCTGCTGTGGCGCTACCTACTGCCCGGCGTCGCCACGCCGGAGACCCGCGCACGGCTGGTCACCGACCCCGGCGCGGCCGGGAAGGGCCGCCGGTGAGCGGGCCGTTGATCGCCCTCACCGGCGCCACGGGGTTCATCGGCTCCGCCGCGCTGCGCGAACTGGGCCGACGGGGCGTACGCGTACGAGCGTTGACACGTCACCCCGGCCCGGACGGCGACCCACTCGTCGAGTGGGTGCCCGGCGACCTGACCGACCCCGGCTCGCTGCGGGGGCTGTGCGAGGGGGCCGACGCCCTGCTCCACCTGGCCTCCTGCGTCTCCCCGGACGAGAGCCTGTGCGAGGCGGTCAACCACCGAGGCGCCGTCGCGCTGGCCGCCGAGGCCCGCCGGGCGGCGGTACCCCGCGTCGTCGCCCTGTCGACCGCGGCCGTCTACGGCCCCGGGCCGCACACCGGACCGGATGTCGACGCGATCCGGCCCGCGCCCGCCTCGCCCGCGAGCCGCACCCGCCTGGCGGGCGAGGCCCCGATGCTCGACTGCGGGGCCGCGGTACTGCGCCCGGGGCTGGTGCTGGGCGCGGGCGACCGCTGGGTGGTGCCGGCCCTGGCCGAGCTGCTGCGCCGGGTGCCCGCGCGCTGGGACGGCGGGCGTGGCCTGCTGTCGGCCGTGGACGTCACCGATCTGGCGCGGCTCGTCGCGGAGCTGGCGTGCGGCCCGCGCGCCGTGCCGGCGGGGGTCCACCACGCCAGCCACCCGGACCCGGTGCGCAACGGCGACCTGATGGACGCGCTCGCCGAGCACGCCGTCCTGCCGCGCGCCGGGGCCGACTGGCCGTGGGAGCGCTGCCTGGAGAGCCTGCGCCTCAATCCCGGACGGATGAGCGAGCGTCAGTTCGCCCTGCTCGCCCGCGACCACTGGTACGCGAGCGCGGAGGTGTGGCGGGCGGCCGGCTGCCCGCCGGGGCCGGGCGTCCTCGCCCGGCTGGAGGCGGCGGCGCCCTGGTACCGGCGGCACCTGGCGCCCATGGGCCAGGCCGTATCCGGCGGATCTTCGTCACGCGGCCACCACGGCGCTCCGTAAGGGGCGCGGGGAACTGCGCGACACGCCACGACGCACCCGCAGAGGGAGTGCCGCGCTTCGCCCGGACCCCCGGGGCCGCGCGTCGGCTGCGGGCCGTCGGTGGCCGATCGCGCAGTTCCCCGCGCCCCTTACGGGGCACTCGTGGGCCGCGGACGCGCGGCGCCGCCGGTCAGCCGCGGACCGGGAGGAGGACCAGGTCCCAGATCCGGGCGAGCTGCCCGCCGACGTCCACCGCCGGGTGCCCGGCGTCGGCGGCGGAGGCCCGGATCTGCGCCTCGGCACCCACGATCAGATGGCTGACCAGGTCGGCGACCACCTCGGGGCGCGCCACCGGGGGCAGTACGCCGGCCGACCGGGCGCGCTCTATCAGCTCGTGCACGGCCGGCAGCCACGCGGAGGTCCAGGCCCGGCCCCCGGCGCGCTCCCGGGTGAGCCGGGCCGCCGAGCGGACCAGCGGCTCCTCCTCCATCAGCGCGGCGAGCGCCAGGGTGAGCGTCACCAGGCCGTCCACCGGGTCGCCGTCCGGCGTCAGGGCGTCGCGCACCCGGGCATCCGTCAGGAGCCACCCCTCGTCCAGCACGGCGTCGGCGAGTTCGCCCTTGGTGGCGAAGTGGAAGGTCAGCGCCCCCATGGACATCTCGGCCGCCGCGCGGATCTGGGACAGGGACGTGCCCTCGTAGCCGTTGCGGTCGAAGGCGCGGGCCGCGGCCCGGACGAGCGCCGAACGGGTCCGTACGGCGCGCTCCTGCATGGCCATGATCCCTCCAGACGTTCACTGCCATAGGCCATGGGACCGCGTCATTGCGGAACGACGGCTTCAACTTGCCGGTGGGCGACCGGCGTTCAACCACCTTACGACCATGATCGACAGGGCCGGCACCCCCCATGGGTTTCGAAGGTCACATGCCCGGGGGTTTTGAAAACAAAGCGATCGTTCTCTATTCTTTCGTTCGCGGCCGGCGCCATACCGTCCGCGTCAGAAGGGACCGTGCGATGGCTGTGCACCATTCGACCCGCCCGTTCACCCCGGGCACCGCTCCACTCGTCTCCTTCGCCGAAGAGGTCTTCGGCTATCTGCCCCGCGCCGACCAGCGGCGCTGGGCCCACGCCTATCTGGAGGGGCTGCTCTCCACCCCGGGCAAGAAGACGGTCCGCCGCCTGGCGGCCGCCGTCTCCGCCTCGCCCACCGCCTCGCAGTCGCTGCACCAGTTCGTCAACGCCAGCCCGTGGGACTGGGGCCCGGCCCTGCGCTCGCTCGCGCACTGGACCCTGCGGCGGACGGTCCCCCGGGCCTGGACGATCGGCACGGTGGTCATGCCCAAGCGGGGCGAGAGCTCGGTGGGCGTCCACCGCCGCTTCGACCCGGCCTCGGGCCGCACCGTCAACTGCCAGGTGGGCGTGGGAATCTTCCTGTCCACCGAGACCGAGCCGGTGCCGCTCGGCTGGCGGATCCTGCTGCCCTCCCGCTGGACCGACGACGACACCCTGCGCGAGCGGGCCCGCATACCGGAGTCCAGCGTGGGCGACCGGCCCGCTTCGGCACAGGTGCTCGACCTGGTCCACACCATCCACTCCCGGACCACCGCCACTCCGCTGCCCGTCGTCGCCGACATGACCTCCTGCACGGAGACGGGCTCGCTGCTCCGCGGACTCCACCGCACCGGCTGCGACTTCGTCGTCGCCGTGCCCGCCTCCCTGGCCGTGCTGCCCGGCGGCCGCACGCGCGGCGAGGCCCAGGACACACCGGTCCCGGTGCGGCGGCTGGTCTACCAGGGCGACGGCTTCGGCGAGGTCCCCGCCCTCCTGGGCGCCCCCGGCCCGGTCCCCGGCGGACAGCCGCGGCGGCTGCTCAACACACTGGTCCGGCTGCCGGAGCGGCCCGGCGCCCGGCCGGGCACGGACACGACGCCCCCGGTCCTCCGGGCGTTCGCGCGCCGGGTCCCCGGCCGGCAGGCCGACGAACCCGTGTGGATCACCAATCTCACCCGGCACTCCGCCGAGGAGCTCATCGCCCTCACCGGGCACCACGCCCGTACGGCCGGCGCCCTGCGGGTCCTGGAGGACGACTTCGGGCTGCGGGACTTCGAGGGCCGGTCCTTCCCCGGCTGGCACCACCACATGACGCTGGTCTCCGCCGCCTTCGCCTACAGCCGGCTGGCCGACGCGACCGCCGCGCGCACCGACCGCCCGCTGGCCGTCGTACGGTCGGCCTGACCCGCCGCGCGGCCCCGGCCGGCCGGCGCCGACCGGGCCCGACGCCCGGCAGCGCCCGGCCGCGTCACACCCGCGTCCCGCCCGCTCAGCGGACGTCGAGCCCCGCGAGGAACCACTCCTCCAGCGCCCGGATCCGCGCCTCGCACTCCGCGCGGTCCACGCCCGCCACCACGAAGGCGGCCAGGAAGTCCCCGGAGTGCCAGGCCTCCTCCATCCGGTCCCCCGGCGCCGCGAAGTACTGGTGCTTGACCACCCCTTCGGGCATCCCCGCCGGATCGGGCATCCCGTACACCGTGCCGGGACGCCGCGTGAAGAGCAGCTGACCGCCGATGCGCTCCGGCCGCCCGCCCCCCTCGTACCCGAACGGAAGCCCCAGCTGGCGGCGTACGGGCGGCTCGGCGGGGTCGAAGCCGAACATCGCGCGGTGGACGTCCCGGACGCCCGCGCCACCGGCGCGGCAGGCGGCCTCGCACAGCACCAGCTCGTCGTCCGGGGTGTGGAACACCTCGATATGGAAGGCGAAGTGGTCGCTGCCGCCGAACTCCTCCAGCAGCCGCTCGCCGAAGGCCATCAGCCGGTGGCGCAGCGGGTCGTCGGCGTCCAGGGCGATGTCCATGCGCCCCTTGCGGTCGGTGTAGTCGGCCAGGACGTAGGTGTAGCGCGAGGGCCACATGGTGACGACCCGGCCGTCGAGGACCACGCCGTCGATGTGGCACATCCCGCCCTCGACGAACGCCTCCACCAGCCAGGAGGGCTCCTCGCCCGGTGCGGCGAGGTGGTCCCCCGCCAGCCAGTCGGCGACCTCGGCCTCGGCGCGCAGCACGGCCAGGTCGATGGAGCCGGCGCCGCGCCGGGGCTTGACCACCACGGGCAGGCCGTGGGCGGCGACGAAGTCCGTGAGGTCCTGGGGAACGGTCAGCAGCGCGTGGTCGGCGACGGGGATGCCGGCGCGGACGGCGGCGCGCTTCATCTCCCACTTGTCGCGGTAGGGCACGACGTCCTCGGGGCGCGGGCCGGGCAGGCCGTAGCGCACGCGCAGCCGGGCGGCGCGCTCCAGGTCGTTCTCCTGGCAGGCGACGATGTCGGTCACGCCGTACCGCTCGATGAGCTCGGCGGCCCGCTCGGCGACGCGGGGGCTGGTGTCGTAGCCGGGCAACGCCTCGGCGTGGGCGAAGGGCGCGGCGGTCGGCAGTTCCTCACCGTGCACGTCGAGTTGTTCGCTGGAGGCGAGGACGACGACGTCCGCGTCGTAGCCCTCCATCCAGCGCTCGTAGGGGTTGGCGCGGAACGATCCGCGGTGCAGGACCAGGGCGGTCATACGGTCACCTCGTGATGGGCGGACGGGGGGCTTTCAGGACTCGTTCCAGAGGCTGACGTAGCGCTCGCCGGTGTCGGGCAGCACGGTCACGATGGTCTTCCCCGCGTACTTGGGGAGCCGGGCCAGCCGGGCGGCGGCGTCCACGGCGGCGCCGGAGGAGACGCCGACGAAGAGGCCCTGCCGGGTGGCCAGGGCCCGCGCGGCGGCCAGGGCGTCGTCGTCACCGCAGGTCAGGACGTGGTCGATGAGCGACTCATCGGTGGTGGGGGCGACGAAGCCGCCGTTGAGGCCGGGGATGCGGTGCTGGCCGCCGAAGCCCCGGGAGAGGACGGGCGAGCCCTCCGGCTCCACGGCGACGACCTCGATGTCCGGGTTGCGCTCCTTGAGGTAGCGGGCGCAGCCGGTGATGGTGCCGCCGGTGCCGACGCCGGCGATCAGCACGTCCACCTTCCCGGCGGTGTCGGCCCAGATCTCCGGGCCGGTGCTCTCGTAGTGGGCCAGGACGTTGTCGTCGTTCTCGTGCTGGCGGGAGTACCAGGAGCCGGGCGTCCGCTCGTGGATCTCCTCGGCCTTGGCGATGGCGCCGGGGAAGCCGTCCTCGCTGGGCGTCTGCACGACCTCGGCGCCCAGCGCCTTCAGCAGGCCCACGCGTTCGGGGGTGGCGCTGTCGGGCAGGACGACGACGCAGCGGTAGCCGCGGGCGGCGGCGAGCGCGGCCAGCGCGATGCCGGTGTTGCCGGAGGTGGACTCCACGACCGTGCCGCCCGGGACGAGCTCGCCGCGCTCCTCGGCACCGAGGATCATGCGCAGCGCGGGCCGGTCCTTGCTGCTGGAGAAGGGGTTGGCGGACTCCAGCTTGGCGAGCACCTCGACGGACGGGTCCGCGCCCTCCGGGTACAGCCGGACCAGGGGGGTGCCCCCGATGAGGTCCTCCAGGCCGTCGGCGATGCGGCGGGTGCCGGTGGTGACGGCGCCGGGTTGTGCGGTGGCGGCGGTGGCCATGGGTGGGTCTCCTACTCGAAGCACGGTGGGTGGGGGGTCGGCGGCGCGGTTCACCAGGAGCCGGCCGAGGCGAGCAGGCGTACGGGGTCGGTGGCCGGGGTGACCTCGCCGCCCGGGGTGCGGATCACGGAGGGAGGCGCGTAGACACGGGCGTCGGCCGGGATGTCCTTGGTGACCGTGGCCATCGCGCCGATCAGCGCGCCGTTTCCGACGGTCACCGGGCCGAGCACGGTGGCGTTGGCGCCGAGGATGACGCCGTCGCCGACGACGGGGTGGCGGCGCTCGCCCTCGGGGCGGTCGTTGTCGTTCCACCAGCCGACGGCGCCCAGGGTGACCTGGTGGAAGATGGTGACGTCGTCGCCGATCACGGCGGTCTCGCCGATGACGACGCCGCAGCCGTGGTCGATGAAGACCCGGCGGCCGAGGACGGCGCCGGGGTGGATCTCCACCCCGGTGTGCCGGCGGGCGCCGTGGGCGACGAGCCGGGCGGCCAGGCGCAGGCCGCGCCGGTGGAGCCGGTGGGCGACCCGGTGGGCCCACAGCGCGGGCAGCGCCGCGTGCAGTACGCCCTCCCGGCGGTTGCGCATGGACGGATCGCGCTCGACGACGACGTCGAGGTCCTCGCGCAGCGTCCGCAGCAGTCCGGGCTCGGTGGGCATGGAACTCAACTCCTCCTGGTACGACGGGTGGGCGTTGCGGCCGCGGCGACTGCCTCCGCGCTCTCCGGCTCCGCGTTCCCGGGCTCGGGCTCGGGGGCGGGGGCGGGGGCGGGCCGGACCGCGTGGGCGGGCAGGCGCGGCTCCAGCCGCAGCATGGCGAGGCTGCCGATCAGCACCCCGCCGGCGAGCAGCAGCCAGGTCAGTTGCGCGGAGACGGCCAGCAGGGTGGTGAACAGGGCCGGGGCGGCCGCCTTGGCGACCGACCAGGACAGGTAGTAGACGGCCAGGTAACGGCCCCGCAGGGCGTCCGGCGCGGCATCGGTGGACAGGGCGCCGGAGGACGGGCTGTGGAGCAGCTCGCCTCCGGTGTAGAGCACGGTGGTCAGCATCAGCCCGGACACCAGGACGACACCGCCGTCCAGGGCGGACAGCGCCGCGAAGCCCAGGAAGGCCGCGGCGAAGACCACTCCGCCCATCGCGGCGACGCGGGTGCGCCGCCACTTGGACGTCCAGGAGTTGACCGGGACCTGCGCCAGCGCCACCAGCACGGTGTTCACGGTGAACAGCAGGCCGGGCAGGGACGCCGAGGCGTGCAGCGTCTGGGTGGTGTAGACGGGCAGGATGACGCTGAGCGAGGAGTAGCAGAACGCCAGCGGCACGGTGGCCAGCGTCAGCCCCAGGTAGGGGCGGTCGCGCAGGACGGCACCGTACCCGCCGGACGGGCGCGGCCCGTCGGCGGCCCTGCCGTCCGCCGTCGCCTCAGCGGCGGCGGCCGCCGGGACGCGCCCGGAGGGCAGCCCGGCGATCAGCACGGCCGCCAGCGCGAGGCCCGCGCCGCTGCCCAGGACGACCGCGTGGTACGCCCAGTCGGCGTCGGCCGCCAGCGCGAGGCTGGCCAGCAGGCCGCCCACGCCGAAGCCGGCGTTGCGCAGACTCGACTGGGTGGCGATCATCCGCTGCCGCTCGGCGCCCTGGGCGAGTTCCGATATCAGGGCCTGGATGGACGCCTGGAACGAACGGTCCCCGACGGCGACGAGGGTGGCGGCGGCCAGCAGTTGCCACCACTGGTGGACGAACGGATAGCAGACGAACCCCACGGCGCGCACGGCGAATCCGACCGCCACCACGCTACGGGCGCCCAGCCGGTCGACCAGCGCCCCGAAGAACGGGCTGACGGCCAGACCCACCAGGGCGGCGACGGTCAGGGCGCCGCCCACCTGGCCCAGCGGCAGCCCCGCGACCCGGTGGAAGTACAGCAGGGACACCGGGACGTACATGCCGCCGCCGACGGCCTCGGCCGACACGGCGGCCAGATAACGGTAGCGGGGGAACGTGCCCTTGCCTGGGCGTGTGGGGCTCACCTGAACTCCTTGGTTGCCGGCGGAGTTCACCGACTCCGCGCACTGCTGCCGAACAGAGGGCAATTCTCGCTTGGGCGAATGGAGCCAACCACGCGGGGACCGGTGCGGCAACACCCGGATACCGGCCCGTTGCGACTTCAGCGACTTGCCGAAGTCGCCGGACTTGCCCAAGTCGCGGCCCCACTTCGGCAAGTCACTGAAGTCGCAACGAGCCCGCCCCGAGCCCTTGCCGCCCCTCTGACCGGCATGGTTGGCTCCAACTCGCCAGGGACGGCCCGCCGCAGACGCGAAGCCGCTTTCGCCGCGGAAGACCGCGGTCCCGGTATTTCGTAAAGCCACGGGCCACTGTTGGGATCCGAATTCCCCGGAAGGTGCCCGGCGGTGACAGTCGAATTCCTGCCTCCCAGTGGTGCCCGGTCTCATGCCGCCGCGCCCCCGAAAGGAATGAATGGTGTCCAGCTTTGAAATCCGCAAGGTCGGCGGCCGGATCGGTGCCGAGGTCCTCGGCGTCGACCTCGGCACCGGCCTGACGGACTCGGTGTTCGACCGGATCCACGAGGCCTTCCTGGACCACAAGGTCCTCTTCTTCCGGGACCAGGACATCACCGACGAGGCGCAGCTGGAGTTCGCGGCCCGCTTCGGCCCGCTGACCCAGAAGCACCCCATGATGCGGACGGTCGACGGCGCCCCCCAGGTCATCCCGATCGACGGCGAGGACCAGCGCGCCAACCACTGGCACACGGACATCAGCTTCACGCAGGCCCCGTCGCTGGGCACCACCCTGCGCGCCATGGTGCTCCCGCCCTACGGCGGCGACACGATGGTCGCCAACGCCGCGGCCGGCTACAAGGACCTGCCCAAGGAGCTCCGGGAGATCGCCGACAAGCTGTGGGCGGTGCACACCAACCGCGCCGAGCAGCCGAAGCTGGGCACCGAGCGCGGCGAGGAGGTGCGCAAGGCGTTCATGGCCAAGCGCTTCGAGGCAGCGCACCCGGTGGTCCGCGTCCACCCCGAGTCCGGTGAACCGAGCCTGTTCCTGGGCGGCTTCGCCCAGCGCTTCGTCGGGATGACCGCCCGGGAGTCCCAGGGCCTCCTCGACGTCCTCCAGAGCTACGTCCGCCGCCCGGAGAACACCGCCCGCTGGACCTGGCGCGTGGGCGACGTCCTGATCTTCGACAACCGCGCCACGCAGCACTACGCGGTCAACGACTACGACGACCACAAGCGCGTCCTGCACCGCGTGTCCATCACCGGCGACGTGCCGGTGGGCCTCGACGGCCGCACCAGCTACGTCATCGAGGACGGTGAGGGCGAGTGACCACCAACGCGAACACCACCCCGTACTCCACCTCCGCTCCGGGCACCGCCTCGCACACCGCCGAGCGGCACGACCCGGCCGGCTTCGCCGCGCGGCTGCGCCGCCGCGAGCGCCTGCTGGGCTACTGGATCGCCTGTGACAACCCGGCCGGCACCGAGCGCATCGCCGGCGTGGGCTACGACTACATCGGCGTCGACGGCCAGCACGGTGTGATGCACCGGGCCGGCTGGCAGACGGCCATGCTCGCCGTGGACGCCCGGCAGGTCTCCGCCGGTGTCCTGCGCGTACCCTCCGTCGACCCGATCGCCATCGGCACGGCCCTGGACTCGGGGGCGCGCGGCGTGGTGGTGCCGATGGTGAACACCGCCGAGGAGGCGTCGGTCTCGGCCCGTGCCTGCCGGCACCACCCGAGGGGCACCCGCAGCCTGGGCGGCCCGGTCCGCGGCGAGCTGCGGATGGGCTCGGTGCCCGCCGAGGTCGACGAGGCCGTCGCCTGCATCGTGATGATCGAGACGGCCGCCGCCCTGGAGAACCTCGAGGCGATCTGCGCGACGCCCGAGCTGGACGCGGTCTACGTCGGCCCCGCCGACCTGTCCGTGGCCCTGGGCGCCAAGTTCTTCGGCGACCCGGACGTCGCGGACGCCCTGGAGGACGCGCTGAAGCGGATCACCGACGCCGCCGAGCGCGCGGGCATCGCCTGCGGCATCCACGTCCTCAACGGCGCCGACGCCAAGCGCCGGCTGGCCGAGGGGTTCACCTTCGCCACGGTCTCCAGCGACATCACCCACCTCCAGGAGGCCGCCGTCACCCACCTCGCCGCCGCCCGCGGCGAGGCCTGACGGACCCCGGCCGCGCCCCGTCCCGGTCGCGCCGCCGAAGAACCTCGATGCCGTGCCGAATCCGAAGAACTGCGATGACACTGCGATGAAAGCTGGAGCTTTGATGACAGGGAACGCGCCCTCCCCCGCCCCCGCCCGGGCCGCGCGCCGGATCGTCCGGTCGGCGGAGGAGCTGGTCGGCGACACCCCGCTGATGGAGGTCCGGCTGCCGGGCGTACCGGACGGGGTCCGGCTCCTGGCGAAGCTGGAGATGTTCAACCCGCTGTCCAACGTCAAGGACCGGCCCGCCCTCTACATGATGCGCGAGGCCGAGCGGTCGGGCGTGCTGGCCCCCGAGGGCGGCACGGTCATCGAGTGCTCCTCCGGCAGCACGGGCATCTCGATCGCGGCCCTCAGCGCCCAGCGCGGCCATCGCTGCATCATCGTGATGCCGGACAACGCGACCGAGGAACGCCGCCAGATCCTCCGGGAGTTCGGCGCGGAGATCATCCTCGTGCCCCACCAGGACGGGCTGCTGCCCGCCTGGCGGTACGCCGAGGAGCTCCAGCGCTCCATCCCCGGCTCCTGGCTGGCCCACCAGGACGAGAACCCGGCCAACCTCCGCGCCCACTACGAGACCACGGGCCCGGAGATCTGGGACGCCACCGGTGGCGACGTCGACGTGCTGGTGTGCGGCGTCGGCACCGGCGGCACCCTGATGGGCGTGGCCCGCTACCTCAAGGAGCGCCGCGACGTCCACGTGGTGGCGGTCGAGCCGGCCCGTTCGGCGGTCCTCTCCGGCGGGGAGGCCGGGCCCCACGGCATTCCCGGCATCGGGGCCGGCTATGTCTCCGACATCATGGACCTCGAACTGATCGACGAGGTCGTCGCGGTGCCGGACGACGCCGCCGCGAGCACGACACACGAGGTCAACAGGGCCACCGGCCTGCTGGCCGGCATCTCCTCGGGCGCCGCGTCGTACGCGGCCCGGCTCCTCGCCCAGCAGAAGCGCTGGGCGGGCTCGACCATCGTCACCGTCTTCCCCGACACCGGGGAGCGCTATCTGTCGATGGCCCGCGACCAGGCCTGACGCCCGCACGGCACCCGGCGGCCGGGCGTTGCGCACCACCACGCCCGGCCGCGCACATCCTCTTGGCTTCACCCCGGAACGGACACCTTCTTATGTGCCGCATCTACGGCTACTTCAACGCGATCGCGTCCCCCCACGAACTGCGGACGGTCGCCGCGCTCCAGCGGCACGGCGGCCCGGACGACACCGGTTCGGCGCGTGACGCCGGCTGGGGCATCGGCAACAACCGGCTGGCCATCGTCGACCTCGACGGCGGCGTCCAGCCCTACGGCCGGCCCGGCCGCTACCAGGTCGTCTTCAACGGCGAGATCTACAACCACAACGAGCTGCGCGCCCGCCTGGAGGCGATGGGCCACACCTTCGCCGACCGCTGCGACGGCAGCATCATCCCGGCCCTGTACCGCGAGTACGGCCTGGACTTCACCGACCACCTCGACGGCATGTACGCCCTCGCCCTGGTCGACGAGCGCGGCGACCGGCCCAAGCTGATCCTGGCCACCGACCACATCGGCATGAAGCCGCTGTACTACCGCTGGGACGCGGCGGAGCGCTCGATCCACTTCTCCTCCGAACTCCCCGCGCTGCTCGGCTTCTCCGGCGTGCCGGCCGGTTTCCGCTCCGAGGGCCTGGACGCCTACCTGGCGACCAAGACGCCTTTCGGCGAGGAGACGATGTTCGCCGGCATCCACGTGCTGCCGCCGTCCACCACCATGGTGATCGAGGCCGGCGAGACCCCGCGCGTCATCCACCGCCCGCAGCGCCCCGACGCCACGCGGCAGACCGACGAGACGGCCGCCGGCGAGCTGATCCAGGGCCGGCTGCGCACCGAGGTCGGCAGCCTCCTCAACGCCGACGTCCCCGTCGCCGTGATCACCTCCGGCGGCCTGGACTCCAGCCTGGTCACGGCGCTCGCCGCCGAGCACGGCCCGGTGGACTCCTTCAACATCGCCTACAAGGGCGACTGGCCGTTCGACGAGCGGCACTTCGCCCGCCAGGCGGCCGAGCGCGCGGGCGCCACCTACCACCAGGTGGAGGTCGACCCGGCGGACTTCCCCTCGCTCCTGGAGGACGTCGTCTGGCACCTGGGTCAGCCCAACGCCGACCCCATCACCCTGAGCACGTTCTCCCTCTTCCGCGCCGTGCGCGACGCCGGCTTCAAGGTGGCGCTCACCGGTGACGCGGCCGACGAGATCTTCGGCGGCTACTCCCGGATGCGCGCCGCCGCCCAGGCCGCGGCGACGGGCGCCGAGTGGTACCAGGATTACGTCGACGAGCTCGGCGTCCTCCCGGCCCACCGCCGCGCCTCGCTCTACACCGACGACTACCGGGCGCTGATCGCCGGCACCGACGCCATCCCGGCCGACGCGCTGGCGACGCTCCGCTCGGGCGAGGGCACGGTCCTGGAGCGCATCACCGAGTTCGAGCTCGGCCACCGGCTGCCCGCCTACCACCTGCGCCGCGTCGACCACCTGAGCATGGCCAGCTCGGTCGAGGCCCGGCTGCCGTTCTGCCAGCGCGACGTCATCGCGCCGGGCCGCGCCCTGCCGGACGCGCTGCGCATCCGCGACGGCAAGGTCAAGCGGTCGCTGTACGCGGCGGCGGCCGGCCTGGTCCCCGACAGTGTGCTCAACCGCCCCAAGCAGCCCTTCACCCTCCCCATCACGGCCATGCTGGCGCCGGGTTCCGCGCTGTGGGAGTACGCGCGGGACATGCTCAACCCGAGCCGGCTCAAGGACGCGGGCCAGCTGGACGTCCAGGCCGTCGAGCAGCTCTTCGCCGTCCAGGCGGAGCGGCCGGACGACACCACGTCGCTGACCCTGTGGTCGCTGCTGGTGCACGAGGTGTGGCGCGAGCTGTTCCGTCGCGCGGCCCTGGGCCCGGTGGCGGCCGGGCGCACGGCGGTCCCCGCATGATCGGCCATCTCGCCTACGCGTCGGGCAGCCCCTGCCCGACGGTCGTCCTCGACGCGGGCCTGCTGGGCCCCGACGAGGAGGCCATGCGGCGGGAGCTCACCGCGGTCCGGCGCTATCTGACGGACGCGGGCGGCTCCCACGTACTGAAGATCGCGCTCGTCCGGCCCTCCGAGCACCCGATGTTCGACCTGGACTACCGCTTCGTCCAGGCGCTGCCCGGCGGCCCGGACCGCTTCGACTTCCGTGGCTCCTGCGGGCATTCGATCCTCTCGGCGGTCGTGGCGGCCTCCCGGTCGGGGATGCTGCCGAAGCTGACGCCGGGCGGCCGGATCCGTGTGAACGTCCTCAACAACGGGGACAGCGTGGTCTGCGAGGTCGACGCCGTCGACCGGGACGAGGTCCGCTTCACCGTCTACTTCGTCCAGCCGGGCGGTGTCGCGGTCTCGCGGCTGCTGCTCACCGGCGAGGCCCGCACCGAGCTGGAGGTGGACGGCGGGAACGTCACGGTGTCCCTGGTGTCCGCCGGCAACGCCTACGCGTTCGTCGACGCGCGGGAGCTGGGGATCGCCGACCACACCGCGCTGTTCTCCGCCGGGAGCGAGCTGTTCGAGCGGATGGCGCGGATCCGCGTGGCCGCCGCCGCCCACCTGGGCTGGTCCCCCGAGGGGGCGTTCCCCAAGATCGCGGCGATCATGCCGATGGAGCCGGGCCGGCTCGCGGCGCGCGCCATCTCGGTGCCGTCCTGGCATCCGACGATGGCCCTGACCGGGGCGGTCTGCCTCGGCGCGGCCACCCGGGTGCCCGGCACGATCCCCTGGGCCCTGGCCCGGGAGCAGGGCCGCGCCGACGGACTGATCGACATCACCACACCCGGCGGTGACACGGCGGTCACCGCCACCACGCTCGAGACCGCCGGGGAGCCGGCGCTCACCTGGGTGGGCGTGGGACGCAAGCGGGTCACCTTCCAGGGCTCGTTCGTGCTCGAACCTCTCGCCCATCTGCAATTCGAGGAGATTGCCCAATGCCTGGCACTGTCAGCGACGTCCGCATGAGGGACATCCGCATGAGGACGGAGATCACCCCCGCCTTGCGGGCGCGGCTTCGCGAGTCCGCGGAGCAGACCGCGCTGAGCGGGGCCCCCGACCACGAGGTGCTCGCCGAGCTGCGGGCCTCGGGCCTGCTGGCCACGGCGGTCCCCGCCGGGTACGGCGGCGCGGGCGGCGACGCCCGTGAGATCAACCGGGTCGTCGAGGAGATCGCGACCGTCAACCCGTCGGTGGCCATCATCGCCTTCCAGCACTTCGCGGTGAGCGCCCGGATCGCCGAGTGGGGCACCGAGGAGCAGAAGCGGGAGCTGCTGCCGCGGCTCGCCGACGGCACGTACCTGGCCGCCTCCGCGTGGAGCGAGACCGGCGCGGGCGCCGCGAAGCAGAAGCTCTCCAGCACCGGCACCCGCCGCCCGGACGGCACCTGGGCGCTGCACGGCGCGAAGTCCTTCACCACCGGCGCCTCGGTCGCCGACATCTACCTCGTCCTGGTCCAGACCGAGGAGCCGGAGGCGGACACCGCCCGGGTCTACGGCTCGGTGGGCCAGACCTTCTTCCTCGTCATGGGGGACAACCCGGGCCTGGTGCCGGACCTGAGCCTGGACCTGGTGGGCATGCGCGGCTCGGCGACGGGCTTCGTCTCGCTGGTGGACTGCGTGGTCCGCGAGACGGACATGCTGGGCCCGGAGGGCCGGGCGCCGGAGATCATCGCCGGGGTGCGGGAGTCCGGCGCCACCCTGGGCGCTGTGGCCGTGGGCACCGCCCGGGCCGCCTTCGACCTGGTCGTCGACCACGTCGAGCGGCGCGGTCTGCTGGAGAAGGCGACCGTGCGGCACCGGCTGGTGGGCCTGGCCACCCGCCTGGAGTCGGCGCGCGCCATCGTCGAGCGCGCCGGCGCCCGGACGTCGGAGGCGCCGGGCCTGACGACGCTGCACAGCAAGCTCCACGCGTCCACCGAGGCGGAGGAGATCTGCCTGGAGGTGGCCCGGATGCTCAGCTCCGCCGGCTATGTGACCGGCTCGCGGCTGAACCGGCTGCTGGCCGACGCGCGCGCGGTGGCGCTGATGGGACCGACGAACGACCTCGCCCGAGAACTGGTGGCTGTGTCATGGCAGAACTGAACGAAGACCTCCAGGGCGTCGACCTGGTGGTCACCGCCCGTCGGCTGGTCACCCCCGAGGGCGTCCGCCCGGGCCGGGTGCTGGTCGCCGGCGGCCGCGTCGTCGCCGTCGAGGCCCTGGACAGCGCGGACACCGTGCCGGCGTCCGTGCCGCGGATGGACGCCGGGGACCACTACGTCCTGCCCGGCCTCATCGACTCCCACGTGCACTTCCGCACCCCCGGTCTGACGCACAAGGAGGACTGGGAGCACGGCAGCCGGGCGGCCGTCGCCGGCGGCTTCACCACCGTGATGGACATGCCCAACACGGTCCCGCCGACCCTCACCGAGGAGGCCGTCCGGGAGAAGGCCGCGATGATCGCGGGCCACTCCCTGGTCGACCACCGCTTCCACATCGGGCTCGACCCCGAGCGCCCCGAGCTGCTGGCCTCCCTGGACCCCGAGGTCGCCACCAGCGCCAAGGTGTTCATGGCCGGGCACCACACGGCCCCGACCGTGGTCCGTGACCCCGTCGCCCTGGAGAAGGCGTTCGTCGCCGCCGCCGAGGGCGGGGTGCAGCTGGTCCTCCACGCCGAGGACGACCTGCTCTTCCAGCTGCTCGACGGCTGGTGGGGCGACCCGGAGAACTACCGCGAGTACGAGGCCCGCCGGCCCCGCAGCGGCGGCATCGCCGCCGTGGCCCGCGTCATCGAGCTCGTCCGCCGCCACGGCACCAAGGCCCACATCCTCCATCTGTCCAGCGCGGAGGAGGCCGACCTGGTGAGCGCCGCCCGGGCGGCCGGGCTGCCGGTCAGCTTCGAGGTGACCGGCCACCACCTGTCGTTCACCGACGAGGACACCAAGCGGCTGGGCGCCCGTACCCGGCTGTCGCCGTCCATCCGTCAGCAGTCGGACCAGGACCGGCTGTGGGAGGCGCTGCGCGCCGGTCACTCCGCGACCATCGGCAGCGACCACGCCCCGCACACCGTCGAGGAGAAGACGCAGACGGTCCAGAAGTCGCCGCCCGGCCTGCCGGGTGTACAGGAGCTGGCCGTCGGCGTGTGGACGGGCATGCGCCGCCGCTGGCCGGACGAGGACCCCGACCTGGCGATCGCCCGCCTCGTGCGGCACCTCGCCGAGGGCCCGGCGGACCTGTTCCGTCTGCCGGGCAAGGGCCGGATCGCGCCGGGCGCCGACGCCGACCTGGTCTTCTTCGCCCCGGACGCCACCTGGATGCTCTCCGCCCACGACGTCCGCGCCAAGTGCGGCTGGTCCGCGTACGAGGGCTGGACGATGACCGGCCGCGTCGAGCGCACCCTCCGCGCCGGAAAGGTCGTCTGGGACGCCGCCACCGGCGAGTTCGGCGACTACGACGGCCGCTGGCTGTCCTGCGCCCCGGCCGAGAAGGCAGGAGAGTGACCGTGGAGCGCAAGCGCACAGCGGTCGTCGCGGGCGGCGGCATCGGCGGCCTCGCCGCCGCGGCGGCCCTCGCGGGCGCCGGCCTGGACGTCACCGTCATCGAGCGCACCGGGCACATCGGCGACGTCGGCTCCGGCCTGATGGTCTACGCCAACGGCGTCCGCGCCATCGACGCGATCAGCCCCCGCCTGGGCGAGCGCGTCCGCGCGAGCGGTCACCCGACCGTCCCCGGTGACGTCCGCCTGCTGATGGACTCCGCCGGGAACACGCTGTCCGAGGAGCCCATCGGCGACATGGGCGAGCGTCTGGGCGCCCCGCAGATCCCGATCCTGCGCACGGCCCTCCAGACGGCCCTGCTCGACGAGGCGCTCGCCGCCGGCGCGGTGCTGCGGCTCGGCACCGCCGTCGAGGGCCACACCGGCCGCGCGGACGGCGTGAGCGTACGGCTGTCGGACGGCAACACCCTGGAGGCGGACCTCCTGGTGGCGGCCGACGGCATCAAGTCCGTCATCCGCCGGGAGATGCTGGGCGACGGCGCCCCGACGTACCGCGGCTACACCTCCGTCCGGGGCCGGACCACCGGAACGCCGCTCTACCCGCGGCCGTTCGTGGCCAACGGGCGGGGCATCCAGCTCTTCGTCGCCCCCGTCGGCGGCGACACCATGTACTGGGCGGCGAAGATCACCGCCGAGCCGGGGGTGTGGCCCGCGAAGGGCCGCGACGTGGCCCTGAAGGAGCTGGTGGCGGCCCTCGACGGCTGGCACGAGCCGTTTGTGCGGCTGATCCTGGACGCCGATCCGCAGGACGTCGCGGTCACCGACATCCACGACCGCGACCCCGCCCCCCACTGGGTGGACGGCCGGGTCGCCCTCCTCGGCGACGCGGCCCACCCCATGGTCCCGGCCATGGGCCAGGGCGCCAACATGGCCCTCGAGGACGCGGTCGTCCTGGCCGCCGCGCTCGGCGCACACCAGGACGTGGACACCGCCCTGCGCGTCTACCAGGACCAGCGCCTGGAGCGGACCTCCGCCGTGGTGCTCCACTCGCGCCGCCAGGGCGCCCTCGACCAGGGCGCCAGCCGGGACGAGGAACGCGCGCGGAACGACTTCATGCGGTCGCACGGCCGCAAGGACGAGGCGATCTTCGACGTGGTCGCCTGGCGTCCGCAGGACATCCGGCTCGAAGCCGCCCAGCCCCTGCCGGCAGCAGGCTGAGAAACGACGACAGCTCACACTCCATGGAAGGTTGCCGCAGCGTGCAGACGCCACACATCGTACTGATCAGCGGGTCGCTCCGGGCCGGCTCGACCTCCGACCGGGTCGCCGACTGGTGCGCGCAGGAATGCCGGGAACAGGGCGCCACGGCGCGGACGTTCACGGGTGCCGAGATCGACTTCCCCTTCTACCGGCCCGGGATCTCCGGGGACCACGCGGGGATCACCGAGTTCCTCGACGAGCTCGGCCGCGCCGACGGCGTGATCCTGGTCTCGCCGACCTATCACGGCACCCTGTCGGGCCTGCTGAAGAACGCCCTGGACTTCGTCAACGACCTGGCCGGGCCCCGGCCGTTCCTCGACGGCCGTGCCATCGGCTGTGTCGCCGTCGGCGCCGGCACCCAGGGCGCGGTGACCACCCTGGAGACGCTGCGCACCATCAGCCACTCGCTGCGCGCCTGGCCGACCCCGCTCGGGGTGGTCCTGCCGAACGCGGGCTCGCTGAGCGTCGAGGGCACGCCGGGAGAGCCGCACCACCGGGAGAAGATGATCGAAATGATCTCCCAGGTGCTGACCGTGAGCCGGGTCCGAATCCCGGAAACGGTCTGACGCACAATCACCAGACTTTTCTTGCCGACCACTTGAAATCAGGGAGACAGAACATGTCCACATTCGCCATCGGCCCGATCTGGCGCGACTCCAACGTCCGCTCCGGCCCGTCCCTGGAGAGCCCGATCCAGAAGCTGCTGCTGCCCGATGACAGCGTGAGCTACGACGCGGTCGGCTGGGTGACCGGCGACGAGGTCGTCGAGGGCGAGAACCCCAAGGGCGTGATCATCAGCGACGTCTGGTTCGAGCTCGCGATGGGCGGCTGGTGCAGCGCCGTGAACTTCGACCAGGAGACCGTCGCCCGGGTCGTCGCCGAGCACTGAGGCGCGCCCGACGAACAGCGCGTGCTGCCGCGCCGCCCCCGTGCGCGGCAGCACGCGCTTTCGCGGCTCTTTAATTGGATTCCCAGACTCGCATTAACTAGAGTGAGTGACGTGCGACTGACCAAGAGCACCGACATCGCCCTGCGCATCGCCATGCGCCTGGCCGTGACGGACGAGGCGCGGGACTCCACGGCACCCACCACCCGCGAGGTGGCCGGCGCCGTCGGCGTGCCGTACACCCACGCCGCGAAGGTGGTCAGCCGCCTTCAGCACCTGGGCGTCGTCGAGGCCCGCCGGGGCCGCGGCGGCGGACTCGCCCTCACCCCCGCCGGGCGCGGGTGGTCGGTCGGCCGCCTGGTGCGCGAGCTGGAGGGCGCGGGCGACGTCGTCGGCTGCGAGGACGAGCCGCCGTGCCCGTTGCGCGGCGCCTGCCGGCTGCGCGGAGCGCTGCGCGAGGCCCAGGAGGCATTCTTCGCGGCGCTCGACCCCCTGACCATCGAGGAGCTGACAGGCCCGCCGACGGGCCCGCTCCTCCTCTCCCTGACCGCCCGCCCGGAGCACTAGGGACCCCGAACCCCACCCCCTGTTCACTCACACCCAAAAATACGAATCTCAGATACCAATTAAGACACCGATTCAAGGATGCAGGAGCCGCAGATGCTGTCCCCGAAGTCGACCGAGATCGTCCGTGCCACGCTGCCCGCCGTCGGCGGCGCGATCGGCACCATCACCCCGCTCTTCTACGACAAGCTCTTCTCCGCCCATCCGGCTCTCCTGCGCGACCTGTTCAACCGCGGCAACCAGGCCGACGGCAGCCAGCAGCAGGCCCTCGCGGGGGCGATCGCCGCCTTCGCCACGGCCCTGGTCGAGCACCCGGACGTCCGCCCCGACGCGATGCTCTCCCGCATCGCCCACAAGCACGCCTCCCTCGGCATCGCCGCCGACCAGTACCCCATCGTCCAGCGGCATCTCTTCGCCGCCATCGCCGAGGTCCTGGGGGACGCGGTAACCGCCGAGGTCGCCGCCGCCTGGGACGAGGTCTACTGGCTGATGGCGAACGCCCTCATCGCCCTGGAGGCCCGCCTCTACGAGCAGGCCGGCACCCCGGACGGCGACGTCCTCATCCCCTGCCAGGTCGTCGCCCGCCGGGCGGAGACGGCCGAGGTCACCACCTTCCTCGTCCGCCCGGCCGACGGCCGCCCGCTCCCCGCCGGGCGCCCCGGCCAGTACGTCTCCGTCCAGGTGCCCCTCCCCGACGGCGCCCGGCAGATACGCCAGTACAGCCTCTCCGGCCACCCGGAGAACACCCTCCAGTTCTCCGTCAAGCGCGTGGCCGGCGACCCCGCGGGCGAGGTCTCCACCCACCTCCACGACCACGTCGCCGTGGGCGACGCCCTCCTCGTCAGCGCCCCCTTCGGCGATGTCACCCTGGACGACGGCGACTCCCCCGTCCTGCTGGCCTCCGCGGGCATCGGCTGCACCCCGATGATCGGCATGCTCTCCCATCTGGCCGCCACCGGCGCCACCCGCCGCGTCATCGCCGTCCACGCCGACCGCACCGAGACCGCCCACGCCTTCCGCGCCGACCTCCACCAGCTCGTCGCCAAGCTCCCGGACGCCGCCGCCCACGTCTGGTACGAGCACCCGGAACTCCCCCACCCCACCGACCGCACCGGCCGCGCGGACCTCACCACCCTCGACGTCCCCACCGGCACCGTCGCCTACCTCTGCGGCCCCCTCCCCTTCCTGAAGACGGCCCGCGCCCAGCTCCTGACGGCGGGCGTCGCCCCGGCGGACATCCACTACGAGGTCTTCGGCCCGGACCTGTGGCTGGGGGCGGACGCCTGATCCGGTCCCCCTACGGATGCACCCCCGCGCCCGGCATCAAGGTGCCCGGCTCCGCGGGGGCGACCTCCACGGCCTCCGTCTTCACGCTGCGGCGCTGGCGCTTGGCCACCCAGTTGGCGAGCCAGGAGAGCAGCATGCACATGCCGATGTAGATCGGGGAGATGATCATCACGACGGGGATGAACGGCAGGTCGTAGTCGAGATTGCTGGCGATCAGCTTGCCCGCGTGGAGGAACTCCTCGTAGGTGATGAGGAAGCCCAGCGAGGTGTCCTTCAGGGCGACGACGAGCTGGCTGATGATGGTGGGCAGCATGGCGCGCAGCGCCTGGGGGGCGAGGACGTGGGTCATCACCTGGGTCTTGTACATGCCCAGGGAGTACGCGGCCTCCCGCTGGCCGCGGTCGACGGAGTTGACGCCGGTGCGGAAGACCTCGGCGAGGACCGAGCCGTTGTAGAGGGTCAGGCCGGTGACCAGGGCGGGCAGCGGCTGGACCTTGAGGGCGACGAAGACGAAGAAGATCATCACCAGCACGGGCATCGCCCGGAAGAACTCCACGACGACGGTGGAGGCCCAGCGCAGCGGCCGGTGGACGGAGAGCCGGCCGCAGGCGAGGACGCCGCCGAGGGCGAGGGAGAGGACGGCGGCGTAGCCGAAGGCCCGCAGGGTGTTGCCGAGGCCGCGCAGCAGCAGCTCCTGGACGCCCTTGTACTCGAAGGGGCTCCATTTCGCGGCCGTGAACTGGTGGGTGTCGAAGAGGAGGGTGACGATCCAGGCGAGGATGCCGAGGATGACGACGGTGGCGGCGAGCCCGTAGAGCAGGTGGCGGCGGCGGGCGTGGGGGCCCGGGACGTCGTAGAGGGCGGTGGCGGCCGGCGCGTGCGCGGTCATCGGGCGACTCCCCAGCGCTTCTCCAGCACGTTGAAGAGCGCGCTGATGGACAGGGTCACGATCAGATAGCCGACGGCGATCCAGATGAAGGACCAGACGATGCTGTAGCCGAGCTCGTTGAGCGTCTTGTAGGTGCCGAGGAGCTCGGTGACGCTGAACGAGCCGGCGATCGCGGAGTTCTTGGCGAGCGCGATGAGCGTGGAGCCGACCGGCGGGATGACCGAGCGGAAGGCCTGGGGCAGGACGACGGCGCCGAGGGTCTGCCGGAAGGTCATGCCGAGGCTGCGGGCCGCCTCGCCCTGGCCGGTCGGGACGGTGTTGATGCCGGAGCGCAGGGCCTCGCAGATGAAGGCGGAGGTGTAGCAGCCAAGGGCGAGGATCGCGAAGAGCTGGAAGGGCAGGACGATCCCGAAGCGCGGCAGGCCCAGCAGGACGGCGAAGAAGAGCAGGGTGAGCGGGGTGTTGCGCAGCACCGTCACCCACACCGTGCCGAAGACGCGCAGCGAGCCGACGGGGGCGACGCGGAAGGAGGCCATGACGAAGCCGAGGACGAGCGCGAGCAGCGAGGCGTAGACGGTGAGTTCGACGGTGCCGAGGAAGCCCTTGCCGTAGAGGGAGAAGTTGTCGGTGAGTACGTTCATGGGGCTCGCGTCCTCCTCAGCCCGCCGGGTAGCGGTCGACGGCGGGCGGCTGCGGGGCGGGGGCCCCGGACAGGCCGAGGGTGGCGTCGTACGCCTTCTTCCAGTCGCCGTTCTTCTCGTGGGCCACGATGGCGTCGTCGAGGGCGAAGCGCAGGGCCGTGTCGGCGTGGGGGACGCCGATGCCGTAGGGCTCCTGGGAGAAGGGCCGGCCCACGACCTTCAGCTCCTCGGGCGCCTTGGCGGCGTAGCCCAGGAGGATGGTGTTGTCGGTGGTGACGGCGTCCACCTGGAGGCTGAGGAGGTTGTCCACGCAGATCGAGTAGGTGTCGTAGGCGACGGCGACGGCCTTGGGGTAGTCCTTCTCGATGCGCTGGAGCGGGGTGGAGCCGGCCGCCGAGCAGACGCGTTTGCCGGCCAGGTCCTGGGGGCCGTCGATGCCCTTCTCGTCCCTGCGGATCAGCAGGTCCTGCCCGGCGATGAAGTACGGCCCGGCGAAGCCGACCTGTTTCTTGCGCAGCGCGTTGATGGTGTAGGTGCCGACGTAGTAGTCGATCTGGCCGTTCTGGAGGGCGGTCTCGCGGTTGGCGGAGGCGATGGTGCGAAAGGCGAGGGTCTTGGGGTCGAAGCCGAGGGACGCGGACATCATCTTGGCGATCTCGATGTCGAAACCGGAGTAGAGGCCGGTCGCCGGGTCCTTCTGGCCCAGGTAGGGCTGGTCCTCCTTGACGCCGGCGACGAGGTGGCCGCGGCGCTCGGCGGCCCGCCAGGTGGCGGAGTCCGGCAGCTGGAACCCCTGGGCGACGTGGTAGACGGGCAGCGCCGCCGGCTTGGGCCCCTTGACGGGCGGGCTGCCCTCCTTGCCGCAGGCGGTGGCGAGGAGGGCGGCGAGGCCGGTGAGGGCGGTCAGGGCGAGGGCGGTGAGACGGCGTCCCATGGTCGGTCCACCCGCCTCAGTGCTTGAGGATCTTGGACAGGAAGTCCTTGGCGCGCTCGCTCTCGGGCGCGGTGAAGAACTCCTCGGGCGTGCGGTCCTCGACGATGCGGCCGTCCGCCATGAAGACCACGCGGTTGGCGGCGTAGCGGGCGAAGCCCATCTCATGGGTGACGACGACCATCGTCCGGCCCTCCCGGGCGAGCTGCCGCATGACCTCCAGCACCTCGTTGATCATCTCGGGGTCCAGGGCCGAGGTCGGCTCGTCGAAGAGGAGCGCCTTGGGGTCCATGGCCAGGGCGCGGGCGATGGCGACGCGCTGCTGCTGACCGCCGGAGAGCTGGGCGGGGTACTTCTCGGCGTGGGCCTGCAGCCCGACCCGTTCCAGCAGTTCGCGCGAGCGCCGGTCGGCCTCCTCCTTGCCGCGTCTGCGCACCTTGACCTGGGCGAGGGAGACATTGGCGAGGACGGTCTTGTGCGCGAAGAGGTTGAAGGACTGGAAGACCATGCCGACCTCGGCGCGGAGCCGGGCGAGGTCCCGGCCCTCCTCGGGCAGCGGCTGCCCGTCGAGGGTGATGGTGCCGGACTCCACCGGTTCGAGGCGGTTGATGGTCCGGCACAGGGTGGACTTCCCGGAGCCGGAGGGCCCGATGACCACCACCACCTCGCCGCGGCCGACGGTGAGGTTGACGTCCTTCAGCACGTGCAGTTTCCCGTAGTGCTTGTTGACGTCACGCAGCTCGATCAATGGCTCGACGGCCATACCAGTCCTACCCACTCGCTCTCGGCGCTCCGGCGGTCGCCGCACCTCGCCGCACCGTAGTCCGCCGGAAAACGGCGCCCCGGCGGTGACACACGGCGGCCCCGGCGATGGCACCGGAACGGGTCGGCGCGAGCCGCCATTTGCCCTAGGTACCCAGACCCAGCCTGGGTACCTAGCCTGTGGGGTCCGGACGGGGGAACCGAGGGGGAAGGGAGCCCCACGTGGGCGACAGCAGGCCCGTATATCTGCGCATCGCGGACGACCTGCGGCGGCGGATCGACGAGGGTGGGCTCGCCGTGGGCGATCGCATCCCGTCCCGCTCCGAGCTCAAACGCGCGTACGAGGCCAGCGATCAGACCGTGGACCGGGCGGTAAGGGTGCTGAAGGCGGCCGGCTACGCGGAGGGGCAGTTCGGGCGGGGGGTGTTCGTCACCGACCGGGCGCCCCTGGGCACGCTGCTGCGCTCGACCGGGGCGGTCGACTCGCCCTTCGCGGCGCAGATCCGCTGCTACGGCGGCAGGGGGGCGCCTGCCCCGGGGCCGGGCCGGGCGCCCGCCTTGGGCACGGGCGACCCGGCGGCCAGGGACACCACGCTGTCCCTGGACCAGGCACTGTCTCTGGACCCGGCGCTGTCCCTGGACCAGGCGCTGCACCGGGACTCGGCGCTGCACCGGGACAGCACACCGTCCCGGGACACCACGCCGGTCCGGGACACGACGCTGACCTGGGAGGCCACCTCCAGCGAGACGCCCGCCCCGGCGCCGATCGCCGAACGCCTGGGCATCGGCACCGGCGAACCGGTGCTGTGCACCCAGTACGAGTACCTGGCCAACCGGCACCCCGTGCAGCTCGCCACCAGCTGGGAGCCGCTGACCATCACCGAGGGCACCGACGTGGCCCTTCCCGAGCGCGGCCCCTACGCCCGGCGCGGGGTGCGTGGCCGGCTGGCCGCCATCGGCATCCGGGTCGTCAGGGCCCGTGAGCTGGTGGGCTCCCGGCCGGCCACCACCCCGGAGGCGGAGGCCCTGGGGTGCGCGGCGGGCCAGTGCGTCACCGTCGTGGAGCGCACCCACTTCGACGGCGACGACCGGGCCGTGGAGACGTCGGACATCGTGATCCGCGCGGACCGCTGGCGGCTGGAGTACACGATCGCGTTCACGAGCTGACGGGGGTTCACCCCCAGCGTCGGCGCCGGCACCAGCCCCCGGCGCCGACGGCGTCAGACCTCGGCGATCTCCGCGTAGAGCTGCGAGAGCTCCGGCGCGCCGTCGGCCGCCCACGTCCGGCCCGCCTCCACCACGTCGATCTCCCGGCCGCTGGCCAGCCGCACCACCGGCTGACCGTCCTGCCGGAGCCACCAGCCGGCGCCCCGGACCGTACGGACGACGACCGTGCCCAGGTAGAGCCCCGCGTCGTTGCCGAGCCAGGGCAGCAGTTCGGGGTCGTCGCGCCAGCGCGGCTGGAGCTGGTCCAGCTCCTCCAGGGACGACGGCGCGTCGTCGAGCGCGACACCGGCCGACTCGGCGTGGGCGCGCAGCAGTTCGCACTCCGCCAGCAGCTCGGCCAGACCCTCCGGGTCCCTGTCCGCGACGTCGGGCGACACCGCACCGTGCGACAGACCGTGCCGCTTGCGCCAGCCGTCCAAGAAGGGAATGTTCATACCGCGCAGGATCTCACTCGCACGGATGGCCCCACCACAGGCACGCGGTGAACGACGTGGCCGGGTGGCCTCCTTGACGTTCCCCAGCCGTCTCCTTAGCTTCATCCCGCCACACTCAGAGCGGGGGAACGCTGGGAGGCATGACGCGCATGCTCCGGACATCGAAGCGCAGGGGGTCCGGCGGGACGCCCGGCGGGCCCCTTGACGGGACGCCCGGCGGGACGTTTAGCGGGACACGTCACAGACCGGTCGCCGCCGCCCGGCGGGCGGTCGCGACGGGGGTCGTCGCGGTGGCCACGGCCTGTGCCCTCGGGCTGGGCGCCCTCCCCGCGACGGCGGCCCCCGGCCCGGACCGCGCCGACACGGCGGCGGACGCCGACGGACCGGGCACCACCGGCCCCCACGCCACCCGGCCCGACGCCCTCACGCGGGACCCGGCATCAGACGCCACATCAGACGCCGCATCAGACCCCGCATCAGACCCCGCGCCGGACCCGGCACAGGACCCCGCCCCCGACCCCGTGCCCGACCGCTTCCTGACCGGCGAGGCCGCGCCGGACGGCGACCCGCTCCCCCTGGAGCGGCTCTTCGACAACCGGGGCGTCAGCGACGACACCCGCCCCGGCGCCGCGGACTTCGACGGCCGGGGCGACTCCTTCTCCGCCCAGGAACTCAGGGCTGCGGGCTGGACGCCCGGCCGGACGATCGCCGTCGACGGCGCCGCGCTGCGCTGGCCCGCCACGGCACCGGGCCGCCCCGACAACGTTCTGGCGGACGGTCAGTCCGTACGGCTGACCGGGCGCGGCGAGGCCCTGACGTTCCTGGTGGCGGGCGGTTCCCGCGCGGAATCGCGCGACGGCGCGGCCGGTACGGGCCTGGTCCGCTACCGCGACGGCTCCCGGAGCCCGTACCGGCTGCGTGCCCCGGACTGGCGCAACGGCCCGCTCCCCACCAAGCTCCTGGGCCTCCCCCACCGCAACACTCCCGATGGCCGGCGGGCCGGGACCATCCGGCTGTACGCGGTGGCCGTGCCCGTCGACCGGGGCCGCGAGGTCTCCTCCGTGGTCCTGCCGAGGGCCGGCCGCGAGGCCGGTCTGCACGTCTTCTCCCTCGCCCTGCGCAGTCCCTCGAACGGGTGGACCGGCAGCTGGGCGGCGTCCACGTCCGGGTACACGACGGTGGGCCCCTGGACGGACCGGACGCTCCGGCTGGTCGTGCACAGCAGCGCGGGCGGGCCGCGCACCCGGATCCGGCTGGAGAACACGTTCTCCCCCGCCCCGGTCCGGATCGGGCACGCCACGGTGGCGTTGCAGGGCAAGGGCGCGGCGGCGGCCGGGCGGCCGGTGCCGCTGACCTTCGGGGACCGGGCCGGGGCGGAGCTGCCCGCCGGGGCCCAGCAGTTCAGCGACCCGGTGGGCTTCCGGGTGCCGCCGGACACCAACCTCCTGGTGAGCATCCACCTGCCGGGGACCGTAAGGGCCCTGCCCGTGCACAGCTACACCAGCCAGACCTCCTACCTCAGCGCCGACGGCGCGGGCGACCGTACGGGCGAGCGGGGCGGGGAGGCGTACGGCACCGCGCTGTCGAACTGGCCCCTGCTGACCGGGGTGGACGTGGCCGGCGGCCCCGGCTCGGTGGTCGCCCTGGGCGACTCCATCACCGACGGCGAGCGCTCCACGCCGGGCGGGAACAGGCGCTGGCCGGACCTCCTGGCCCGGCGGCTGCGCGACCAGCGGGACGTGCCGCGCTTCGGTGTCCTGAACCACGGCATCTCCGGCAACCGCGTCGTGACCGACCGCTACCCGGGCACCGGGGCCAGCTCGGTGCTGAGCGGGGTGAGCGCGGAGCACCGGCTGGAGCGCGACGTGCTGGCGCAGACCGGCGCCCGTACCGTCGTGGTCTTCGAGGGCGTCAACGACATCCGGGCCGGGACCACGGCCGACGAGGTCATCGCCTCCCTGAAGAGGATCACGGCCACCGCCCACGAGCGGGGCATGCGCGTCGCGGTGGCCACCATCGCGCCGTGCGGCGGCTTCTTCGACTGCACGGCCGAGGCGGAGTCGTACCGCGTCGCCATCAACCGACACATCAGGGCCGGGCTGGGGCTCTACGACGCCGTCTTCGACTTCGACGCGGCGATCCGCGACCCCGACCGGCCCGACCGCATGCTGCCGCGCTTCGACGGCGGCGACCACCTCCACCCCAACGACGCGGGGATGAGGGCGTTCAGCGAGGCGATCGACCTACGGCGGCTGGTCTGACCCGAAGGCTGTCACCCGAACGGGTCGGGCCGGACCTCGGACGTCCGGACCTCGGACGTCCGGGACCTCAGACGTCCAGGTCGACGACGACCGGGGCGTGGTCCGAGGCGCCCTTGCCCTTGCGCTCCTCGCGGTCGACGTAGGCGTCCTTGACCGCGGCGGTGAAGGGCGCGTTGGCGTAGGCGAGGTCGATGCGCATGCCGCGGTTCTTCGGGAAGCAGAGCTGGCGGTAGTCCCAGTAGGTGTACGGGTGGTCGTACTTCAGGGGGCGGGGGACGACGTCCGACAGGCCCGCGTCGCGCAGGGCGGCGAGCGCGGCGCGCTCCGCGGGCGTCACGTGCGTGGCGCCCTCGAAGACGGCAGGGTCGTAGACGTCGTCGTCTGCCGGGGCGATGTTGAAGTCGCCGAGGACCGCGAACGGCCGCTCCCCCGTGGCGTCGGCCGCGACCGCGTCGCGCAGGGCCTCAAGCCAGCGGAGCTTGTACGCGTAGTGGTCGTGACCGACCTCTCGGCCGTTGGGCACGTAGACCGACCAGACGCGGACGCCGCCGCACGTCGCCGAGATCGCGCGGGGCTCCTGCGCGCCGTCGTACTCCGGCCCGCCGGGCAGGCCGGAGACCACTTCCTCCAGGCCGACGCGGGAGAGCAGGGCCACGCCGTTCCACCGGCCGTCGGCGTTGACCGCGGACTCGTAGCCCAGGGCGCGCAGCTCGTCGACGGGGAACTGCTCGGCGGAGCACTTGGTCTCCTGGATGCACAGCACGTCCGTGCCGCTGCTCTCCAGCCAGGCCAGGAGCCTCGGCAGTCGGGCGGTGATCGAGTTCACGTTCCAGGTGGCGATGCGCATGCCGCCACCCTAACGGCCGGGTGTGACAGCGGGGGTCCGCGCAGGTCAGAGGCGGGTCAGAGGCGGACGCTCTGGCCGGCGGCCAGCCGGGAGTGCTCCGCCCCGGCGACGCCGGGGCCGTCCGGGCCCAGCATCCGGTCGTACACCGGCCGGGCGAGGTCGGTGAGCAGCGCGTCGTGGATGTCGATGGCGCGGCGCGGCTTGACCTCGCGGATGTAGTCGATGACGTCGGCGACCCTGTTCCAGGGGGCCATGACGGGGACCATCAGCGTCTCGACGGGCTGCCCGGGGAGGGTCAGGGCGTCGCCGGGGTGGAAGAGCGCGCCGTCGACGAGGTAGCCGACGTTGGTGATCCTCGGGATGTCCGGGTGGATCACGGCGTGCAGCTGCCCGTGCACCTGGACGTCGAAGCCGGCGGCGCTGAACGTGTCGCCCTCCCCGACGGTGTGCACCCGGCCGGGGAAGGCCGCCGAGACCTGCTCCGCGACGCTGCGCAGCGTCCACAGCTCGGCGGCCGGGTCGGCGTCCAGGGCGGCGCGCAGCCGGCCCTCGTCGAAGTGGTCCGGGTGCTCGTGAGTGACGAGGATCGCGTCCGCCCCGACGGCGGCGTCCTCCTCGCTGAACCCTCCCGGGTCGATGACGAGGGTGCTGCCGTCGTCCTTCTCCAGCCGGATGGAGGCGTGGCCCTGCTTGGTCAGCTTCATGGCGCCATCTTGCTACGCGTCCGCTTCTTCGGCGACGACGCGGCGGGTGACCTCGAAGGCCTTGCCGACGGCGGGCAGGCCGCAGTAGAGGGATGCGTGCAGCAACGTTTCCTTTATCTCGTCGGGGCTCACGCCGCCGCGCAGGGCGGCGCGGGTGTGCGTGGCCAGCTCGTCGAGGTGCCCGCCGGCGGTCAGCGCGGTGAGCGTGACGAGGAACCGGGTCCGCCGGTCGAGCCCGGGCCGCGACCAGATGTCGCCCCAGGCGACGCGGGTGACGAGGTCCTCGTAGTCGGCGGAGAAGTCGCCCGGGTCGAGGTGCCGCGCGAGCGCGTCGCCCGCGCCGAGCACCTCGCGGCGCAGCCGCAGGCCGCGCACGTGCGGGTCGCCTCCGGCGGGGTCGTGGTGGGGGGCGGCGTCGGGGGCGGCGTCGCCGTGACCGTCGCCACGGCGGGACGCCTCCCACGCGCCGCTTCCGGCAGCGCGGCCCGCGCTCGACGCGGCGTCCGCGTACGGACTTCCGCTGTCGGGCGTAGGCCGGGCGCCGGCGGGGGTATCCCCCTCACCGGGGGCCCGACCGTCGGAGCGACCGACTCCGGCAGCGCGATCCACGTCCGGGCCGGCGGGCCGCTGCGGGTCGCCGCTACCGGCCGCGCGGGCCGCGTCACGGGCCGGACCACCGGCGCCACCGGAGCCACCGGCGCCGATGCGCACGGTGTCCGCGTACGGCGCGCCGCCGTCACCGGCCCGGCTGCCTCCGGCAGCGCGATCCATGATCCGGACGGTGTCGTTATACGGATTCCCGCTGTCGACCGCACGACCCACGCCACCCGGGGTATCCCCCTCACCGGGGGCCCCAACACCGGAGCGACCAACTCCGCCAGCGCGATCCGCACCGGGCCCACCGTCTGCGTACGGGCTTCCGCTGCCGCCCACGGCACCGATGCCACCCGAGGCGCCGATGCCGCCCGGGGCACCGGCGCCGGACCGGCCGCCTCCGACAGCACCGTCCCCGCCGGGCGCGCCGTCAGCGTACGGATTCACGCTGCCGAACGCGCCGGCTCCCGCCGGGACACCGGCGTCACCGGACCGGCCACCATCGGCAGCCCGGTCCACACCACGACCGCTGCCCGACACACCGACGTCGCCCGGGCCGCCCTCGCCGGAGCGATCGACTCCCGCAGCGCGATCCGCGCCAGGAACACCGTCCGCATACGGACTCCCGCTGCTCGACGCACCAACCGCCCCCGTCGGGGCACCGGCGTCACCGAACCGACCGCCTCCCACAGCGCGGTCCACACCGTGCCCGCTGCCCGACACACCGACGTCGCCCGGGCCGCCCTCGCCGGAGTGACCGCCTGCGACAGCATGATCCCCACTACGCCCGCCGTCCGCGTACGGATTCCCGCTGCCGGACGCGCCAGCCACCCCCGCAACGCCCTCCGCCCTGTACGGGTTCGCCCCCGGGGTCTCCGCCGGAGCGGGCTGGCCCGACACCGGCCCCGAGGCCGCCACCGGCACCGCCACCGGCCCCGGCACCGCCACCGGCCCCGAGGCCGGCCGGGCCCCCAGGCCCTGCGGGCCCTGAGCCCCCTGTGGTGTCGCGAGGTGACGAGCCAAAAGGTCCGTCACCGCCGTCGGCTGTTCGACCGGGGTGAGGTGGCGGGTCGTCGGGACGACGGCGAGGCGGGCGTCGCGGATGCCGGCTACGAGGACGCGGGCGTCGGCGGCCGGTGTCACCTGGTCCTCCGCGCCGACGATGACCAGCGCCGGCAGGTCGATCCGGCCCAGCTCGGCGCGGACGTCGAACGCGGCGAGCGCCTCGCAGGCCGCCTCGTAGCAGGCCAGGTCGGTCGTCCGGACCATCTGGACGGCCCAGTCGACGATCGCCGGCTGGGCGCTCGCGAACCCGGGGGTGAACCAGCGCTCGGGCGCCGTCCGGGCCACCGGTTCCAAGCCGCCCGCCCGGACGTCGGCGGCGCGCATCCCCCCGCGCGGCGCGGGCACGAAGTGCGCGGCGGAGCCGACGACGGCGAGCGAGAGGAGTCGTCGCGGGTGGCGCAGGGCGAGGTCGGTGCCGATGGCACCGGAGACACAGGCGCCCACGTACGCGAAGCGGTCGACGCCGAGCGTGTCGAGCGTCGCCAGCAGCCGGTCGGTGAGCTCGCCGACCGTCGCGGCGGGCTGGGCGGGGGCGCCGCCGTGTCCCGGCAGGTCGAAGCGGATGACGCGCCAGCGGCGGGTCAGTTCCGGTATCTGCCGGTCCCACATGTGCCAGGTCGTGCCCAGGGCCGGGCCGAGGACGAGTACCGGGCCGTCCTCGGGGCCGTCGGTCCGGTGCTGGAGGGAAAGGGTGTTCGTCTCGCTCACCCGGGCCACGCTATCCGCCGTTCCGGCCGATCAGGGCCCGGGGTGGCCGGTCGTCACGGAGTCGTCGTGGAGATCACATAAGCCCGGGGGCGGTTGGGGTTGTCCCAGTTGACGACGATCTCGAAGTTCGGCTTGGGCTTGTCGTGGGAGACGGACACGCCCCGCCAGTGGTGGTCGCCGGGGCCGAACTTCCAGCCGACGACGTCCGCCTCGTCCTTGTCGATGGTGATCCGGCCGGGCTGGAGCTCGGCGGAGGAGGTGCCGAGCTGCTCCAGCCAGTGGTCGAGCCGGTCGCCGGTGGTGGTGAACTGGAGGTACAGCGAGCTCGACTTCCACGAGTTGGTCTCGTAGTGGGCGACGTACGCGGCGCCCGGCGGCACCGTCATCCCGTAGATGCGGCGCTGCAGACGGGACGGCCAGCCGGACTCCAGGCCGGTCTGGGCCGCTTCCTCCCGCTTGGACTCGCTGCCGCCGCGGCTCTGCATCGCGGAGATGTAGAGGTATCCGGCGGGGATGGCGACGAGCAGGAAGACGATCAGGGGTTTGACCCAGCGGGGGGCGCGCCGGGGCGGGACCGGCGGCTCCTCGGGGCGGGTGAGCTGTTCGGGCTGCACTGCGGTCACCCCCGGCCGGCCCGTGCGTAGCGCTCGTAGCGCTCCACCCGGCGCCGGTTGGCGCGGCGGAAGCGGCGGGCGACGAGGCGGGCGAGGTCGGCGGCGCCGACCATGCCGGCCTCGGGGCCGAGCTGGGCCTTGACGATGCGGGCCTCGGGACGGTAGCCGCGGCCGGTGAGGTGGCGGCGGAAGGCGTCGCGGGCGGGGGCGATCAGCAGGTCGTCGGCGGCGCTGACGCCGCCGCCGATGACGAAGCAGGAGGGGTCGAGGGCGGCGGCGAGGTTGGCGATGCCGACGCCGAGCCACTGGCCGATGTCCTGGAGGAGCTCGACGCACATGGCGTCGCCGGAGCGGGCCAGCTCGGTGATCAGCGGGCCGGTGATCTCGCCGACGTTGCCGCCGACGCGGTCCATGATCCCGTACGCGACCGGGGACTCGGCGGCGGCGAGCTCGCGGGCCTCGCGGACGAGGGCGTTGCCGGAGCTGTACTGCTCCCAGCAGCCGCGGTTGCCGCAGGGGCAGCGGTGGCCGCCGGGGACGACCTGCATATGGCCGAATTCGCCGGCGACGCCGAACTTGCCTCGTTTGACCTGGCCGTCCTCGAGGATGGCGCCGCCGATGCCGGTACCGAGGGTGATCATGACGAGGTCGTCCTCGCCCCGGCCGGCGCCGAAGCGCCATTCGGCCCAGGCGGCGGTGTTGGCGTCGTTGTCGACCATGACGGGCACGGCGAGGCGGCCGGCGAGGCGGTCGCGCAGCGGTTCGTTGCGCCAGGACAGGTGGGGGGCGAAGAGGACGCGGTTGCGGTCGGCGTCGACCCAGCCGGCGGCGCCGATGCCCACGGCGTGGACGTCGTGGCGGTCGGAGAGGTCGAGCACGAGCTCGACGATGGTGTCCTCGACGACCTTGGGGCTCTTGGACTTGTCCGGGGTCTCGGTGCGGAGCTTCTCCAGGATGTTGCCGTCGGCGTCCACGACGCCCGCCATCACCTTGGTGCCGCCGATGTCGATGCCGACCGTGGGGACGCGGGGCGCGGTGAGGTGCGAGCGCCTCTCGCGCGTGCCGACCGTGCGGAGCACGGTCGCTGTGGCGGTGCCCCGGTGTACCCGCTCGCGGTACATGCTCATCGCGGTCGTAGCCCCTGCGGTGGTCTCGTGAGGCCGTGGGCCTCGTGGATGCGGTCGTGGCCGATTGTGCCTCACTGATGGGTGACGACGCACAACGGCGCTGGTCACCCTGTTGTGGGCAATCGTCCCGTAAGGACGGAGGGCGGGCGCGGACGGTTCCCGCCGTCCTCGCCCGCCCTGTGTTCCGTGGGTGGTCAGTCGCTCTTTTCCTGTTCGCCCTTTTCCTGCTCTTCCGGTTCCGGGGCAGTTCCCGATTCCGGCTCGGTCTCCGTTGCCGGCTCGATCCTCTTGCCGCCGATCACGTCCGGGCCCGGGGCCCGTTCCAGTTCGTGGCTGAGCTGCTCCAGCTCGCTGCCGCCCGCCATCTGCCGGGTGAGCTCGTCGAGGGCGATCTCCGACTTCAGGTGGCTGCCGGCCATGGCCCCTCGCTTGAGGAGGACGAAGCGGTCGCCGACCAGATAGGCGTGGTGGGGGTTGTGCGTGATCAAGACCACGCCGAGGCCGGCGTCCCGCGCTGCCGCGACGTACTTGAGGACGACGCCGGACTGCTTGACGCCGAGCGCCGCGGTGGGCTCGTCGAGGACGAGGACCTTCGCGCCGAAGTACACGGCGCGGGCGATGGCCACGCACTGGCGCTCGCCGCCGGAGAGAGTGCCGATCGGCTGGTCGACGTCGCGCAGGTCGATGCCCATGCGGAGCAGCTCCGCGCGGGTGGTCTCGCGCATGGTGGCGACGTCGAGGCGCTTGAAGGGTCCGGCGCCCTTGGTGGGCTCGGAGCCGAGGAAGAAGTTGCGCCAGACCGGCATCAGGGGGACGACGGCGAGGTCCTGGTAGACCGTGGCGATGCCCCGGTTCAGGGCCTCGCGGGGGGAGTCCAGCTTGGTCTCCTCGCCGTCGACCTCGAAGGTTCCGGCGTCGTGCTGGTGGAGACCGGCGATGATCTTGATGAGGGTCGACTTGCCGGCGCCGTTGTCGCCGAGGACGCAGGTGATCTCGCCGGGGTGGACCTCCAGGGAGACGCCCTCGAGCGCGCGGATGCTGCCGTAGAACTTGCTCACGTCCGTGAGCTTGACGAGTGCGGTCACTTGCTCGCCTCCGCGCGCTTGCGGACCCATGCGTTGAGCAGGGTCGCCAGGAGCAGCATCGCGCCGAGGAAGAACTTGAACCAGTCCGGGTTCCACTGCGCGTACACGATGCCCTTGCTGGTCATGCCGAAGATGAAGGCGCCGACCGCCGAGCCGATGGCGGAGCCGTAGCCGCCGGTCATCAGGCAGCCGCCGATGACGGCCGCGATGATGTAGAGGAACTCGTTGCCGACGCCCTCGCCGGACTGCACCACGTCGTAGGACATCAGGAGGTGCTGGCCGGAGATCCAGGCGCAGAAGGCGACGGCCATATAGAGGCCGATCTTGGTCTTGTTGACGGGGACGCCGACGGCGCGGGCGGCGTCGGAGTTGCCGCCGACGGCGAAGATCCAGTTGCCGACGCGGGTGCGCAGCAGGATCCAGGTGGCCAGGGCGACGAGGCCGAACCACCAGAGGATCGTCACCTGGAGGTCGACGCCACCGAGGGTGAGGTGGGAGGCGAAGACGGCGTGGGCGGAGCCGAAGCCTTCCATGTCGCCGATGGTCTTGGTGGAGACCGTGCCGCTGATGAGCTTGGTGAAGCCCAGGTTGAGGCCGGTGAGCATGAGGAACGTGCCGAGCGTGATGATGAAGCTCGGCAGTTTGGTGCGGGTGAGCATGAACCCGTTGAAGAAGCCGATGGCCAGGGTGGTCAGCAGGGAGACCCCGACGCCGACCCAGACGTTCGCCGTCATCTGGTAGCTGAACATCGACGAGACCAGGGCGGAGGTCGTGACCATCACACCGGTCGACAGGTCGAACTCGCCGCCGATCATCAGCAGGGCGACGGGGACCGCCATGATGCCGATCGTCGAGGACGCGTACAGCACGGTGGAGAGGCTGGACGCCTGCAGGAAGCTGTCGGCGACGAACGAGAAGAAGAGGAAGACCGCGGCCGCGCCCACGACCGCGCCGAGCTCGGGGCGGCCGAGCATCCGGCGGAGTATGCCGCGGTGGAGGAGGCGCTCGTCGGCCCGCGCGGTTGCCGCTGTACTCATCGGGTGCCCCGCTTCGTGTACTCGGCCAGGGTCTTCGCGTCGTCCTTGGTGACGATCTGCGGGCCGGTGAGGACCGGCCGGCCGCCGCCGAGCATGTCGCGGTTGTACTTGTAGAGCCAGAGCAGGTCGACGGCCTCGTAGCCCTGGAGGTACGGGTCCTGGTCGACAGCGAAGCCGAGGGAACCGCTCTGGAGGGCCTCGGCGACCTTGGCGTTGAGGTCGAAGGTGTCGACCTCGGCCTTGCTGCCGGCCTGCTGGGCGGCCTTGACGGCGGTGGGGGCGAAGGGGGCGCCGAGGGTGACGACCGCGTCGATGTCCTTGTCGGACTGGAGCTTCGCCTCGATGGAGGACTGCACGCCGGGCATGTTGGTGCCTTCGACGTAGAGGTTCTGCACCTCGCCCTTGAAGGCCTTCTTCACGCCTTCGCAGCGCTGCTCGTGTCCGACGTTGCCCTGCTCGTGGAGGACGCAGACGGCCTTCTTCCTGCCGCGCTGGTTGAGCTGCTCGCCGACGGCCTCGCCGGCGATGACCTCGTCCTGGCCGATGTGGGTGAGCGCGCCGAACTCCTTTGACTTGTCGGAGCCCGAGTTCACGGTGATCACCGGGATGCCGGCCTTCTCGGCCTTGGCGACGACGTCCTTCATGGCGTCGGGCTTGGCGAGGGTGACGATCAGGCCGTCGACCTTCTGGTCGATCATGGCCTGGACGTTCTGGGCCTGCTTGTTGCCCTCGACGTCGTGGGCGTAGAGGAATTTGATGTTGTCCTTGGCCGCCGCCTGCTTGGCACCGTTCTGCACGATGTCCCAGAAGGTGTCGCCATCGCCCGAGTGGGTGACCATCGCGAAGGTCCACCGGGGGGTGTCGACCGCGGCACGCCCCTGGGCGGCCTTGGCGGCCCGCTCCTCGGCGCGCTTGCCGCCCGTGCTGCTGCATCCAGCGAGTGTGGCGCCGAGCACCGCTGCCAGCACGGCACTCACCGCGCGTACGCCTGTCCGAACCCTTGCCACGTGGACTTGCCCTTCTCACTGTCTGTCACGGTGCGGCCGGACCCTCATCCCACGGGCCCAACCGCCCAAGTATCCGTCACCATCCGTCACCGCTGTCGGCGGGGGCGCCGGGGCTGGTCTGTGTGGGTGGAGTTCTAGTGGCGTACACCACACCACGTCAAGACTTTGTCAGAACATTCTTACGACATGACAGGTGGGCGGGGCCAGAGCCACGCTACGACCGCGCCAGGAGCTGGAAGTCGAACGCGTAGCGTGACGCCCGGTAGAGGTGGGAGGCGAACTCGACCGCGCGGCCGGTGTCGTCGAAGGTCGTCCGCTCCATCGTCAGCAGCGGCGCCCCCTCCGGCTCGGCCAGCAGCTCGCCCTCGGCGAGGGTGGCGGCGCGCGCCCCGATCGTCTGCCGGGCGCTGTGGAGGGTGATCCCGGCCATACGCATCAGCCGGTAGAGGCCGGTGCGCTCCAGCGCCTCGTCGTCGAGGTCGAGCAGCCCGGCGGGCAGGTGGTTGCGGAGGGCGGCCATGGGCTCGCCGTGCGCCAGGCGCAGCCGCTCCACCAGGACGACGTCGGCGCCCTCGGCGACACCGAGCGCGGCGGCGACCCGGGCGGTGGCGGGCTCGACGGTGCGGCGCAGCACCCGGGTGGCGGGCTTCTGGCCGGCCTCCTCCAGGTCGTCGTAGAGGCTGCTGAGCTCCAGCGGGCGCTTGACCTGGCTGTGCACGACCTGGGTGCCCACGCCCCGGCGGCGGACGAGCAGGCCCTTGTCGACGAGCGACTGGATGGCCTGGCGGACGGTGGGCCGGGACAGGCCCAGCCGTCCCGCGAGCTCGATCTCATTGCCGAGCAGGCTGCCGGGGGCGAGCTCGCCCCGCTCGATGGCGGCCTCCAGCTGCTGGGAGAGCTGGAAGTAGAGCGGGACCGGGCTGCCGCGGTCGAGGGTGAACTGGAGGGGTTGGTGCGCCACGGAGGGAGCGTAGCCCCGTGGCCGGTTTGACGGGAAGTCCGGAGGTCTTTATGTCCGGACATCCGGACCTCCCGCGGGGAGTGCGGTCTTGTCACCTGCGCGCCGGTGGGGGCTTGTCGCGCAGTTCCCCGCGCCCCTTTGGGGCGCTCAGAAACGCACCGGCAAGTGGTGCGGCCCCCGCATCAGTAGGCCCTCGCGCCAGGTGAGGGCGTCGGGGTGGCTGTCGAGGGCGAGGTCGGGGCAGCGCTCCAGGAGTGAGCGGATGGCGATCCTCGCCTCCAGCCGGGCCAGGGGCGCGCCGACGCAGTAGTGGATGCCATGGCCGAAGGCGACGTGGCCGCGGGCGTCGCGGTGGATGTCGAAGCGGCCGGCCTCCTCGAAGCGGGCCGGGTCGCGGTCGGCGTCGGACAGGGCGGCGAGGACGAGCTCGCCGCCGCCGGGGATGACGGTGCCGCCGATGTCCAGGGGCTCGGTGGTGAAGCGGAAGGTGGAGGTCTCGACGGGGCCGTCGTAGCGCAGCATCTCCTCGACGGCGCCGTCGAGGAGCCCGAAGTCGGCGCGCAGGTCGGCGAGCTGGTCGGGGTGGCGCAGCAGGGCGAGGACGCCGTTCGATATGAGATTGACCGTGGTCTCGTGGCCGGCCACCAGCAGGATCCAGGCCATGCCCAGGAGTTCCTCGGACGAGAGCCGGTCGCCGCCCTCGTCGGTGGTGCGGATCAGGGCGCTGAGCAGGTCGTCGCCGGGCTTCTCCCGTTTGGCGGCGACGAGGTCCGTCAGATAGACGCCGACCTCCTGGGCGGCCTTGAGCTTCGCCTGGGGCGGCTCGGCGCCGATGGTGGTGTTGGACCAGCGGCGGAAGGCCGCCCGGTCGAGGTCGGGCACGCCGAGCAGTTCGCAGATGACGCTCATGGGCAGCGGGAAGGACAGGGTCTCGACGAGGTCGGCGCGGCGGTCCGGGGCGGCCAGCATGGCGTCGAGGAGCTCGTCGGTGAGCTGCTGGACGCGGGGGGCCATGGCCTCGACGCGGCGTGGCGTGAACTCCTTGGCGACCAGTCTGCGCAGCCGGGTGTGGTTCGGCTGGTCGGCGATGAGCATGTGCCGGCCGGCGGCGACGGGCGGCAGGAGCATGTCGGGGGCGGCGTTCACCCAGTCCTTGGAGAGCGTGGGGTCGTTGAGGGTGGCGCGCACCTCGTCGTAGCCGACGACGAGCCAGCAGACCGCCCCTTCCGGCATCCGTACCCGGTGGACGGGGCCACGCTCGCGCAGGGCGGCGTAGACCCGGTAGGGGTCCCGGGCCAGTTCCGCGCCCATCGCCGCCAGATCGACTGTCCCGTCCCGCTCTTCGGCCACTGCGGTCATGGCTACCCCCGGTACGTCGGCGTGTTGTTCGACGCGCTCACCCTACGCGCGGGTAGGGCCGGCCGCCATCGGCCGTGCGGACGAGTCGGATACGCCGTCAGGCGGGCGCCGTACAGCGGCCGTTGGACCTCCGGGCGGGGCCGCGACGGTCCGTCACCAGTGGCGGCCCTCGGGGATCTCCGGCAGGTGCGGGTCCGACAGGCGCAGCACCTCGTAGCGCTCGGCGCGCTCGTCCTCGCCCGGGGGAACGGAGTGTTCCCACAGCGTGAAGCGCAACAGCTGCCAGTGGCGGGGGTCGAAGGCCAGCGCGGTGGTGTGCGCACCGGCCCGGCCGGCGAGCTCGTCCAGCTCCCCGAGGGCGTCCGCCACCACGGTCGCGGGGTCGGCCCCGGCGGGCATCGGGGTCAGCAGCCGGGAGGCCGCGCGCGGTATCGCGGAGCGGGCCGGGCCCGGCTGACAGGCGATGCCGGTCCAGTGGTGGACGGCCGGGCGGCCGAAGTCGGCGACGATGCCCTGGAATCCGCCGCCGCCGACCAGGAACTCGCTCATCGCGCCGACGCCGTCCCACAGGTAGAAGGGGGCGTACTGGTTGACGGGCGAGCCGTCGACTCCGCGTTCCCGGATGACGTAGGCCTTCAGCCCCAGCCCGGCGCGGTCGTCGAGGGCGTGGCCCCGGGTCGCCACCCGCTCCCGGATGACGGTCATGTCGTAGTCGGCGGGCAGGGTGATCTCGTACTGCATGGCGTACACGGTGTCTCTTCTCCTCCGTCGGGTCGGCGCCTTCGTCGGGTCAGCGCCCGGTGGTGTGCGCGGCGAGCAGTCCCAGGACTCCGTCGACGGCCCGCCGGAAGGGCTCCTCGGATCCGGCGGCGCGGGCGAGGACGTAGCCGCCCTGGAGCACGGCCACCACGGTCGACGCCGTGTCGGCGGGGTCGAGCGCGGCGTCGAGCTCACCGCGGTCCCGGCCCTCGGCCAGTACGTCCGCGATCCGGGCCCACAGCCAGGCGAAGGTCTCGTCGACCGGTGCGCGCAGCACAGGGTCGGCCATGACGTCGGGGTCCTGGGTGAGCCGGCCGATGGGGCAGCCCTTGAGGACCTCCCGCTCGCGCCGCAGATACGCCGTGACGCGCTCGACGGCCGTACCGGGCGCGGCGAACCGTTCCTCGGCGGCGGCCCGGAGCTCGTCGGCGGTACGCCGGATGGCGGCGAGGGCGAGGTCCGGCTTGCCGGAGAAGTGGTGGTACATACTGCCCTGCCCGGCGCCTGCGCGCTGCTGGATCGCCTTGGGGCTCGTACCGACGTAGCCGCGCTCCCAGAGGAGTTCACGGGTGCTCTCGATGAGGCGTTCCGGGGTGCTCATGACCCCAGTGTACATACCAGTAGGTACAGAAGATCTTGCCGTATGCGCACCGGCCCGGACATGCCGAAGCCCCGTCACCGCGCATCGGTGACGGGGCCCCTCAGTGAAAGGTTTCAGCAGGAGAAGTCGACGAGGCTGAAGGTCCGGTAGTGGTCGGCCGTGTAGTAGTCCTCGTGCGCACCCTTGCCGGCGATGACGCGGCGGGCGCCGCGGTCCGGGGAGCCCGGGGTGATGACGGTGTACTCGTGGTAGTAGCCGCTCGCCTGCTGGGGGAGGACGCCCTCACGGTTGGAGAAGACGATCCCGTCCCGCGGGTAGGGGAAGGGGCCGCCCTGGTCGATCAGCCGGATGGTGTCGTGGGCCTGGGAGGGCAGCTCCGAGTAGCAGACGTCGCCGACGGACTGCACGGACACCACCGAGGGGGCGACCGACGGGGCGGCGACGGCGGGGGCGCCGAAGAGGAGGGTGGCGGCGACGGCGGCGAGGGCGCCGAGGCGTACAAGGCGAGGGGGGTTTGTCATGGACATTAGGATGGCCGACTGGCTGCATGGCATGTCAATGCCCATTCCCTGATGTTCCCTTGACGTTCATCACGTTGACCGAAGAGATCGTCTGTGTCCACGCCGACACGCACGCGAGGGGACCGGGAAGATCGGACTTTGCCTCACAGGCAAAAGTTTTGCCCCTCGGGCAATGACGGGTCTATACCGGAACCATGAGCCCGCTGCCCGAACCGCACCCCTCCCCCGCCCCGGACGAGGGGGCCGAGCTGCCCTCCGTGGCCCCGCGACTGCGCGCGCTGCGCAGACGGAGCGGGCTGACCCTGGAGGCCGCCGCGGCCCGGGTGGGCCTGTCGCCCGCGCATCTGTCCCGGCTGGAGACCGGACGGCGGACGCCGTCCCTCCCCATGCTGCTGGCGCTGGCACGAACCTACGGTACGACCGTATCCGACCTGCTGGGCGAGGTGCCCGCCGAGCTCGACCCGATCGTCCGCGCGGACCGCATGGAGCCGCAGGAGGCGGGCGGCTGGACCTACTGGCGGGCCGGCGGCTCCGGCCGCGCCATGCAGGCGCTGCGGCTGCACGTGCCGCAGGGCCGGGACAGCCAGGAGGAGCTGGTACGCGTGCACCCGGGCGAGGAGTGGCTCTACGTCACCCGGGGACGGCTCCGGCTGATGCTGGGCGACGCCACGCATCTGCTCGAACCCGGCGACGCCGCCCACTTCGACTCCCTCACCCCGCACCGCATCGCCGCCGCGTCGCGCGGCGGGGTGGACCTGCTGTTCCTCCACACACTGCTCCAGAGCGGCGCCGCCGAGCTCTGCCTCGGCGACACGCCACCGACCCAGAGGGGAATCCGATGAGCGACAACGCGACGGACGTGAAGACGAACGGGAACACGAACGCGAAGAAGTTCCACGAGGAGGACCGGGCCCCGATGGGCATGACGTTCCGGGTCTTCATCTACCTCGTCGCCGTCCACTTCATCGTGGCGTTCTTCTTCCTCCTCTTCTACCTCGGCGGGGCGAAGTAGCCCGGCGGAGAAGTACGGCGATGGCTACCCTGGGGCCATGGCCCGAACAGCCCGGGAAGTCCTCGACGAGGCGACGCGCGAGCTGGCACCGGAGGCGGGGGCGAACCGCCTGGTCCCGCTGATCGCGGCGGGCGACGCCCCCGTCACCGCCGTCGCCGCCTTCGCCCTGGAGCAGCACCACGTCATCGCCTCCGACGCCCGCAGCTTCCTGCACCTGGCCGAACGGGCCGCCCTGCTGCGGCAGCCCGCCGTCGCCGCCTTCTTCGACCACCTCGCCCAGGACGAGTCCCGGGCGCTCGCCCGCCTCGGCCCGCTCGCGGCCGCCTGCCGTCTGGACGGGGCGGCCGTGGCGGAGCACGAGCCACGGGCCGGCTGCCAGGCGTATCCGGCGTACGCGGCCTGGCTGGCGCTGGGGGCCGAGCCGGTCGACGTGGTCGTGGCCCTGTGCGCCAACTTCGCGGCGTGGGGCGGCTACTGCGCCACGGTGGGCCGCGCCCTGCGCGAGCACTACGGCTTCGACGACGAGGCGTGCGGCTTCTTCGACCTGTTCGCCACGCCCGACCCCGAGGGCGCGGAGCGCGCGCTGGCAGCCGTGGGCACCGGTCTGGTGGACGGCCGGCTCACGGAACGGCTGGCGCACCGTTATGGTCGTCTGCTCCAGGACTATGAACTGATGTTCTGGGCTACGCTCGCCGCATGCTGAACTACCGTTCGGCGCAAGCCGACGAGCTGGCCCGTGTCGACGCGCTCGACAACTCCTTCACCACGGACTCCATCATCGTGGTCACCGCCTCGGACGACGGCTTCCGCCTGCGCACGGTGCGGGTGAGCCCCCCGCTGCGCAAGGTCTACCCGGACGACGAGGACGAGGACGACCGTCCCCGCGAGACCGTCGTCGCCCAGGACGGCGCCGAGCTGTGCGGCGCGATCACCTTCGCGTACGAGGCCTGGAACCGCAGGCTGTTCGTCGCCGACGTCCGGGTCGCCCCCGATCGCCGGGGGCAGGGCATAGGCCGCGGCCTGATGGACCGTGCCCTCGCGCGCGGCCGCGAACTGGGCGCCCGTACCGCCTGGCTGGAGGTGACGAGCGTCAACGCGCCCGCGATTCAGGCGTATCGCGGCATGGGGTTCGCGGTGTGCGGACTGGACACCACCCTGTACCGGGGGACGGCCGCGGAGGGCGAGACGGCGTTGTTCATGAGCCGCGCGCTGTCCTAGGGATTGGGAAGTCTCAGCTCCCGGTCAGCTCCCGGTCAGTTCCCGGTCAGCTCCCGGTCAGCCCCCGCGCGCCCTCCTCCGTCAGCGAGCCGTGGACGCGCAGCCGGGCGATGCCCCCGTCGGGGAAGATGTCCACCCGGACGTGGGTGGCGACGGCGGGGCGGTCCAGGACGAACCGGTGCACGCTGTCCGGCTCCAGCCGGGTCCGGGGCAGCAGCTCCCGCCACCCGGCGGTGTGGTCGGCCGGGTCGGCGCCGGTGGTGGCGTCGAGGACGGACAGCGCGGCCCACCCGGCCGCGTTGCCCTTGTAGCAGCCGGTGTCTATCTCGACGGCGCGGAGCGTCGCCTGGCCGGTCAGCCGGTAGCGCGCCCAGTCGTGGCCTCGGTCGCGGCGGCGGCGGGTCTCCCAGCCCTCGTTCATCCGCTGGGAGCGGCCCGGGCGGATCGCGTTCAGCGCGGACGAGAAGAAGCGGTCGGAGGTGTCCTCGGCGTACCCGCCGTTCTCCAGCGCGGCGAGGTCGAAGGTGCCCAGTGCCGCGAGCCAGGCGGGGTCGGGGGCGGCCTCGCCGTGGACTCTCAGCCGGGCTATGCCCCCGTCGGGGAACTGACTGAGTCTCAGGTGGGTGAAGCGCTCCCCGCCCCCGACGGCGAAGCCGTTGGCGGCGTGCCCGCCGACGGGGGTGCGGGGGACGAGAACCGTCCACTTCACGTCGTCGGCGAGCAGCTCGGCGGGGGACGGCGAGCCGGGCAGCGAGGCGCCCTCCACACTGACGGCGTGCGGGTGGTTGCCGCGGAAGTGGGCGGTGTCGACGACCACGCCCCGGACGACGCCGGGCACGCCGAGGCGGACGATCGCCCAGTCGTGGTCCTCGTCCGAGGGGTGGGGCTCACCGGCCGTGCGACCACGCCGGCGGCGGGTCTCCCAGCCGTCCATAACCTTGCCCTTGTGGCCGAAGAGCGCGGGGTCGAAGTGCGCGGGCTCCGGTTCGATCAGGTTCTCGCGCTCGGCGAAGAACTCGTCGTTGGCGGCGATCACCGAGCCGCCCAGCCGGCGGTCGGCGAGGTCGGGGAGGCGGGTGAAAGGGAAGTCGGCGGTCCGGTAGTCGGCGTAGGGGTCGCCGCCGCCGTACGGGGCGGCGCCGCCGGTGAACGTAGCGGTGCTCATCAGCGCTCCAGGAGTCGGCCGGTGGGTCCGGTCAGGGGGGTGCCGTGGTCGGCCGTCTTGCGGCCGCGCAGCCAGGTGGACCGGACGACGCCGTGCAGGGTCCGGCCCGCGTAGGCGGTGACGGGGTTGCGGTGGTGGAGTGCGGCCGGGTCGACGGTGAAGGTCTCGTCGGGGGCGAGGACCGCGAAGTCGGCGTCCCGCCCCGCCTCGATCGCGCCCTTGGCGGACAGGCCCGCGAGGGCGGCGGGGGCGGTGGACATCCAGCGGGCCACGTCGGCCGGGGTGCGGCCGCGCCGCCGGGCCTCGGTCCAGACGGCGGACAGGCCCAGCTGGAGGGAGGAGATCCCGCCCCAGGCCTCTTTGAAGTCGGGGACCTTGAGGTCGGCCGTGCAGGGCGAGTGGTCGGAGACGACGCAGTCGATGACGCCGTCGGCCAGACCCGCCCACAGGGCGTCCTGGTTGGCGGCCTCGCGGATCGGGGGGCAGCACTTGAACTCGGTGGCCCCGTCGGGCACTTCCTCGGCGGTGAGGGTCAGGAAGTGCGGACAGGTCTCGGCGGTGATCCGTACGCCCTCGGCACGGGCGGCGGCGATCAGGGGCAGCGCGCCGGCGGAGGAGAGGTGCAGCACGTGGACGCGCGTGCCCCGGCGGCGCGCGACGTCGACGAGCGCGGCGATCGCCTCGTGCTCGGCGGCGCGCGGGCGGGAGGCCAGGAAGTCGGCGTAGCGCGGGCCGGCGTGCCGCGGGGCGCCGGCCAGCCGGTCCGGGTCCTCGGCGTGGACGATCAGCAGCGCGTCCAGCTCGGCGATCCGGGCCGCGACGGCGTCGAGGTCGTGTCGGCCCAGGTGGGGGAACTCGTCGACGCCGGACGGGGAGAGGAAGGCCTTGAAACCGAGGACGCCGGCGTCGTGCAAGGGGCGCAGGTCGGCGAGGTTGGTGGGCAGCGCACCGCCCCAGAAGCCCACGTCGATGTGTGCCCGGTCGCGGGCCACGGCCTGTTTGGTACGTAAATGGGCCACGGTGGTGGTGGGCGGGAGGCTGTTGAGCGGCATGTCGACGAGCGTGGTGACCCCGCCGGCGGCGGCCGCCCGGGTGGCGGTGGCGAAGCCTTCCCATTCGGCCCGGCCCGGGTCGTTCACATGCACATGGGTGTCGACGAGACCGGGCAGGATGACGTCGTCGCCCAGTTCCTCGACGGGGGTTCCGGCGGGCGGCTCGGTCCCGTGGGGCAGGACCGCGGCGATCCGGCCACCGGTCACGGCGACGGCGGCGGCGCGCACGCCCTCCGGGGTCACCACTCGTGTCGAACGCAGCAGCAGTTCCACCGTCCGCCCCTCGACGAATCGTCAACGATTTGTTGAACAGCGCTGCCCGCAGTCTTCAGCCGCCCCGCGACCCCGTCAAGACCCTTTTCGCTGTACGGAAGCCTGGTTTCACCTGATAGAAACCGGCATGTAACAGGTGAGGTGGCCGGTAGGCTGCTGCCACCCATTCCCGGAAGGAGCGCCGTGCCCCCGTCCGCCGAGCCCCGAACCGCCTCCGCCAGCGGCGGCGTCCAGTCCCTCGAGCGCGCATTCGACCTGCTGGAGCGGATGGCCGACGCCGGCGGCGAGGTCGGGCTGAGCGAGCTGTCCACGAGCAGCGGACTGCCGCTGCCCACCATCCACCGGCTGATGCGCACGCTGGTGGCCTGTGGATACGTCCGGCAGCAGCCCAACCGGCGCTACGCCCTCGGCCCCCGGCTGATCCGCCTCGGCGAGAGCTCCTCACGCCTCCTCGGCACCTGGGCCCGTCCGCACCTGGCGCGGCTGGTGGACGAGACCGGCGAGACCGCCAACATGGCGCTGCTCGACGGCGACGAGGTCGTCTACGTGGCCCAGGTGCCCTCACGGCACTCGATGCGGATGTTCACGGAGGTCGGCCGGCGGGTGCTGCCCCACTCCACGGGCGTGGGCAAGGCGCTGCTGGCCCAGGCCCAGGACGACGAGGTCCGCGCGCTGCTGGCCCGTACGGGCATGCCGGCCGCGACGGAGAAGACGATCACGTCGCCGGAGGACTTCCTCAAGGAGCTCGCCCGGGTGCGCGAGTCGGGCTTCGCCATGGACGACAACGAGCAGGAGATCGGCGTCCGCTGCCTCGCGGTGCCGGTGCCGGACTCCCCCACGTCCGCGGCCATCTCCATCTCGGGCCCGGCGGGCCGCGTCACCGAGGCCGCCACGGAACGGATCGTGCCGCTGCTGCGGGAGGTCGCGGCGGAGCTGTCGGCGACGCTGGCGGGGGCGACGGCGTCGGTGTGACGGGGTGCGGCCGCGCCGTGCCCTCCCAAGGGCCGGACGGGCCGGCGTCAGCCTGTCCGGCGCTTTTCAGCCCGTACGGCGCTTGAGGACGACGCGCGCCCGGCGCGGATCAGACACCCTCCCGCGGATCAGACGCCCTCCCGGGGGCCCGGCACGCCGGGAGCCGTCTCCCCGAACCGGTCGACCGCCGCCCGTACTTCACCGAGCGCCGACCCCAGCGCGCTCACCGACCCCACGGCCCCCGCCACCAGCAGCAGCGAGCTCCGCAACCGCGAGACGTCCAGGTGCCCCGTGCGTGCCATCGCGTCCAGCGCGGCCAGCTCGTCCTCCGCGGCGTCCCTGTCGGGTAAGGGCGCGGGATGCCCGGCCAGCGCCCGGCGCAGCCGGGCCACGGCGGCGCTCAGCTCACCGGCCCTCGGGTCCGGTTCCTCACCGGACCCTCCCGTTCGCTCCTCTTCCACCACCACGGCGCCTTCCGCCACGACTGTCCCCCTCCCGCACGCCCGCCCGCGCGGATCAGTTAACGCCACTTCACGTGTGACGCGCCACACTCACAGCGAAATTCAGGCCGCGCGTTCCCGTACGAGTGACGAACTCCCGTACGGCGCACATGCGGACGCCCATACGGTATGCAGGGAACATGACGCGGATGACGGGCACGGGCGCGGTCGCGGGGCTGCTGCTGGCGGCCGGCGGCGGGCGACGGCTCGGCGGGCGGCCCAAGGCGCTGCTGGAGTTCCGGGGCGGCCCGCTGGTGGAGCACGCGGCGCGGGTGCTGCGCGAGGGCGGCTGCGCCCCGGTGCACGTGGTCGTGGGCGCCGGGGCGACGGAGGTACGGGCGCGGCTCGGCGCCACGGACGTCGCCCTCGCGGATGTCACCCTCGCGGACATCACCCTCGTGGAGAACCCCGACTGGCCACAGGGCATGGGCACATCCCTGCGCGCCGGGCTGGCGTCACTGGCCGCGTCGACGGACCCGGCGGAGGTGTCGGCGGTGCTGGTGACGCTGGTCGACCAGCCTCGTATCGGCGCCGGGGCGGTGGTGCGGGTGCTGGCCGCGCACCGGGCGGGGGCCCGGCTCGCGGCGGCGGCGTACGGGGGCGGGCGGGGGCACCCGGTGCTGCTCGCCCGGGAGCACTGGGCGGGCGCGGCCCGGGCTGCCGACGGGGACATGGGCGCGCGAACGTATCTCCGGCGGCACGCCGCCGCCGTACGCCTCGTGGAGTGCGGCGACGTCGCGGCGCCGGACGACGTCGACACCCCGGACGATCTCGGACTTCTGAACTGAGCCGCCCCGACACCCCATTGAACTTCCACGATGAGAAAACTATTCTCCACTTGCAGCTGTGACACCGCGTGCCACGACCACCGCGAACCGCCCGCTGAAGGAGTGACAGCCCATGTCCGCGCCTGCTCCGTCCTCACCGGCAGCCGTCGAAGCCCCGTATGTGGAACGGCAGGAGGAGGTGCTCACGGAGGCGGCCCTCGCGTTCGTCGCGGCGCTGCACCGCCGGTTCACCCCACGCCGTGACGAGCTGCTGGCCCGTCGCGCCGAGCGGCGCGCGGAGCTCGCCCGGACCGGCAGCCTGGACTTCCTGCCGGAGACCGCGGCCGTCCGCGAGGACCCCGACTGGCGGGTGGCGCCCGCGCCCGCCGCGCTGGAGGACCGGCGCGTGGAGATCACCGGGCCCGCCGACGACCGCAAGATGACGATCAACGCCCTCAACTCCGGCGCCCGCGTCTGGCTCGCCGACATGGAGGACGCCTCCTCCCCCACCTGGCACAACGTCGTCCACGGCCAGCTCAACCTCATGGACGCCTACGCGCGCCGCGTCGACTTCACCAGCCCCGAGGGCAAGACCTACGCCCTCCAGCCCGCCGAGCGGCTCGCCACCGTCGTGATGCGCCCCCGCGGCTGGCACCTCGACGAGCGCCACCTCACCGTCGACGGCCGGCCCGTACCCGGTGCCCTGGCCGACTTCGGCCTCTACTTCTTCCACAACGCCCGGCGGCTGCTCGACCTCGGCAAGGGACCGTACTTCTACCTCCCCAAGACCGAGTCGCACCTTGAGGCCCGGCTGTGGAACGACGTCTTCGTCTTCGCCCAGGAGCGGCTGGGCATCCCCCGGGGCACGATCCGCGCGACCGTCCTCATCGAGACCATCACGGCGGCCCACGAGATGGAGGAGATCCTCTACGAGCTGCGCGAGCACGCCTCGGGCCTCAACGCCGGCCGCTGGGACTACCTCTTCTCCATCATCAAGAACTTCCGTGACGCGGGCGAGGCGTTCGTCCTCCCCGACCGCAACGCCATCACCATGACGGCCCCGTTCATGCGCGCCTACACGGAACTGCTGGTGCGCACCTGCCACAAGCGCGGCGCGCACGCCATCGGGGGCATGGCCGCCTTCATCCCGTCCCGCCGGGACCCCGGGATCAACGAGGTCGCGCTGGAGAAGGTCCGGGCCGACAAGGACCGCGAGGCGGGCGACGGCTTCGACGGCTCCTGGGTCGCCCACCCCGACCTGGTCCCGGTCGCCCGCGCCTCCTTCGACGCCGTCCTCGGCGACCGCCCCCACCAGAAGCACCGCCTGCGCGAGGACGTAAGGGTCACCGCCGGCCAGCTCGTCGCCGTCGGCGCCCTGGAGGCGAAGCCGACGATCGACGGGCTGCGCAACGCGGTGCAGGTGGGCATCCGTTACATCGAGGCGTGGCTGCGGGGGCTGGGCGCGGTGGCCATCTTCAACCTCATGGAGGACGCGGCCACGGCGGAGATCTCCCGCTCCCAGATCTGGCAGTGGGTCGACGCGGGGGTCGTGCTCGACAACGGGGAGAAGGTGACGGCGGCGCTCGTCAGGGAGGTGGCGGCGGAGGAACTGACCACGTCCCGCGCCGAGCCGGGGAAGTGGGAGGAGGCCCACGACCTGTTCCTGCGGGTCGCGCTCAGCGAGGAGTACGTGGACTTCCTGACGCTGCCGGCGTACGAGCTGCTGGACCGATAAGGGTGTTTCCGGGGGGCGGGGGCGGGGGCTACGAAACCACCGCCCCCGCCGCCACGAACGCACAGATCAGCACCGCCAGAATCACCAGCAACGGCCACACGAACCGCAGGTACCGGTCGTAGCCGACCTTCGCCAGCGACACCCCGCCCACCACCACGGCCGTGGTCGGCACCCACAGGTTCATCCACCCGCTCGCCGACTGCCAGGCCGTCACGACCACCGCCCGCGTGACCCCCGCGAACTGCGCCAGCGGCGCGAGGATCGGCATCGCGAGCGTCGCGTGCCCGGACGTGGAGGGGATCAGGAACGCCAGCGGCAGGTTGACGAGGAAGACCATGACGCCGAAGAGCGCCTCCGGGGTGCCCCGGACCGTGCCCTCGATGGCGTGGAGCACCGTGTCGATGATCTTCGCGTTCGTCATGATGACGGTGATGCCCCGCGCGAGCACGATCACCAGCGCCGGGGAGATGAAGTCCGCCGCGCCCTGGACGATCGTGGCGCTCAGCTTCTGCTCGCCCAGCCGGGCGACGAGCCCGACGAGCACCGCGGCGGTGATGAAGAGGGCGGCCAGCTGGGCGAAGGACCAGCCCAGCTCCCAGCCGTAGGGCGTCGCGTCGGCCTTGCCGCTGAGGGCGCTCGCCCAGGGGATCACCGAGAAGATCATGAAGGCGAAGACCAGGGCGACGAGCACCAGCACGCCCTTCTGAAGTCCCGTCAGCTCCGGAGGGTGGACCGCCTGCTCGGCGAGCTCGCGATCGCCCTCCCGGAAGCCGACCAGGGAGCGGGCCGGGTCCGCCCGTACCCGGCGCGCGTAGCGGACGACGTAGGCGATGGTGACGGCTGTGAGCACCAGCCACATCGCGAATCTCAAGACGATGCCGTCGCCGAGTGAGATTCCCGCTGCCGAAGAGGCGACACCGGTGGCGAAGGGATTGACCGTCGAGGTCAGCACTCCGATGCCCGCGCCGAGGATGATCGTGCCGGTCGCGACCATGCGGTCGTAGCCGAGCGCCAGCATCAGCGGCACCAGGAGCCCGTAGAACCCCAGCGTCTCCTCGGCGAACCCCTCGACCGTGCCCAGCAGGGAAAAAACCGTCATGACCCCGGCGATGAGCAGCGCCCCGCGCTCCCTCAGCCGGTGGGCGAGGCGTTCGATGCCGCGGTCCAGGGCGCCGGTGGCGAAGACGACGGTGATGAACGCGCCGATGGCGAGGACGAAGAGGAACACCCCGGCGCTGCCGTAGAGGGTGCCGACCGCGTCCGGCGCGACTTCACCGGTCTTGAGGTCGCGGACGCCGTAGAGGCCGTTGACGGGTGACAGGAAGAGCTGGCCCAGGCGGTGGACGAAGCCGCCCCGGGCGGGTTCGTGGTGGTAGGTGCCCTGGAGGGGGTTGCCGTCGGGGCCGCGGTCGTAGGTGCCGGAGGGGATGAAGAAGGCGACGATCCAGACGGCCACCGTCACCGCCGCGAGGACGGTCAGCGCGCTGGGGAAGACGAAGCGGTGCCGTGTCCCCGCCGTTTCCCCCCGGTCCGCCCCCTGCGGTTGCTCCTCCACGACGGCACACCAATCAGTCTTTGGGGTCTTTGTCGGGATTCTGGCGTACGGCCGGGTCCGGGTGGCTGAGGCGCGCAGGTCTCATGGGGTTCGCCGGGCCCGTCCCACGTGGTTGAACGCGAGGTTCAGCAGCACCGCCGTCAGACAGCCGGCACTGACCCCCGAGTTCAGGATGATCTTCAGGGTCTCGGGGATGGCGGTGTTGTCGTAGAAGGCCCGGGAGACGACCGGGATCAGGCCCACGCCGAGGGAGGCGGCCGCGATCAGCAGGTTGTCTCCCTGGTCCAGGCCCGCCGTGCGGAGCACGTCGATGCCGCTGGCGGCGACCGTGCCGAAGAGCACGATGCCCGCGCCGCCGAGGACGGGCTGGGGCACGAGGGCGATGAGGGAGGCGAAGACGGGGCTCAGCCCGAGCAGGACGAAGAACAGCCCGCAGGTGGCCACCGTGTAGCGGCTGCGGACGCGGGTGATGGCGACCAGGCCGATGTTCTGGGCGAAGGCGCTGTTGGCGAAGCCGTTGAAGAGCGGGCTGACGGCGCTGCCCAGGGTGTCGGCGCGCAGGCCCGCCGCGATCACCTTCTCGTCGGCCCGGCGGCCGACGATCTCGCCGAGCGCGAGCATGTCGGCGGTGCTCTCGGTCATGCAGACCAGCATCACGACGCACATGGAGACGATCGCCGGCACCTCGAAGACGGGGTGGCCGAAGTGGAACGGGGTGGGGAAGCCTACGAGGGCGGCATGGCGGGTGGCCGTGGTGTCGACGGCACCGGTGGGGATGGCGATCAGCGTGCCCGCGACGATCCCCAGCAGGATGGCGATCTGCCGCAGGAAACCGCTGAGAAGCCGGCGCAGGACGAGCACGGTCACAAGCGTCGCCCCGGCCAGCGCCAGATTGGTCAGCGAGGCGGGCCGGTCGGGGTGACCGCCCTGGATCCAGCCGAAGGAGACGGGCAGCAGGGTGATCCCGATGAGGGTGATGACCGTGCCGCTGACGACGGGCGGGAAGAAGCGGACGAGCCGGCAGAAGGAGGGCGCCAGCAGAAAGCCGAGGACTCCGGCCACGATGACGGCGCCGTGGATGACGGGCAGCGCGTCCCCGTGGGAGGGGCGGGCGTCGGCGATGGCGAGCATGGGGGCGACGCCCGCGAACGAGACGCCGTTGACGAACGGCATCCTGGCCCCGACCTTCCAGAAGCCGATCGTCTGGAGGAGCGTCGCGATGCCCGCCGTGAAGAGGGCCGCCCCCACCAGGAAGGTGATCTCCTTCGGCGGGAGGCGGAGGGCCGCGCCGAGGACGAGCGGCGGGGCGACCACTCCGGCGTAGCTGGCGGCCACGTGCTGGAAGCCGCCGGCCAGCAGCCGGCCGGGGCCGGGGACCCGGTCCACGGGGTGAGTCCCCGCGCCCGCGCCCGCCTCATCCCGCTCGGGCCTATCGGGCCGCTCGGGCCGCTCGGGCCGCTCGGGCCGCTCGGGCCGCTCGGGCCGCTCGGGCCGCTCGGGCCGCTCGATGGCACCGGGCTCTGCGGTCACGGCTGTTCCTCCGGTGTGGTGGGGGGATGGAGAAGGACCGGGGCGCGGGGCGGTGCCCCGCGCCCCGGTCCGGCCCGCCGAGGGCCGTCCCCCTCGGCGGGCGGCTCGCGCGGACGGAACCCGTGGGCGTCAGCCGTCAGGCGTCGGCCGCGATCCGGGCCAGGCGCCGGGCCTCGTCGCGGGCCTCGCGGGCGATGGTGTCCTCGTCGGCGGTGACCAGACGGCCGTCCTCGACGACCGGTCTGCCGCCCACGAGCGAGAGGGTGACGGGCGCGGGCGCCCCGAGGACGAGAGCGGCGACCGGGTCGGCGATGGTGGAGTGGCCGAGGCCGTCGAGCTTCCACAGGACGAGGTCGGCGAGCTTGCCCGGCTCCAGCGAGCCGATCTCCGCCGCGCGGCCCAGCACCCGGGCGCCGCCGTAGGTGCCCAGCCGCAGCGCCTGCCGGACGTCGAGGGCGTCCTCGCCGCCCGCGAGCCGGTGGACGAGGAGGGCGTTGCGCAGCTCGGTGTGGAGTTCCCCGGTCTCGTTGGAGGCCGTGCCGTCCACGCCGAGGCCGACGGGGACGCCGGCCTTGAGCAGGGCGGGGACGGGGGCGGTGCCGGCGGCGATCCGGGCGTTGGAGGAGGGGCAGTGCGCCACGCCGGTGCCGGTGCGGGCGAAGGCGGCGATGTCGGCGTCGTTCATGTGGATGCAGTGGGCCATCCACACGTCCTCGCCGAGCCAGCCCGTGGACGCGAGGTAGTCCGTGGGCCCCATGCCGAACTTCTCCTTGCAGAACCGCTCCTCCTCCACGGTCTCCGAGCCGTGGGTGTGGAGGCGCACCCCCTTGCGGCGGGCGAGTTCCGCGGCCTGGCGGAGGAGTTCGGTGGAGACGGAGAAGGGTGAGCAGGGGGCGACGCCGACGCGGAGCATCGAGCCGAACGACGGGTCGTGGTGGGTGTCGATGGCCTCCTCGGTGGCGAGGAGCGCGGCCTCGGTGGTCTCGACGGCGAAGTCGGGCGGCAGTCCGCCCGCCGACTCGCCGAGGTCCATGGAGCCGCGGGTGGGGCTGAACCGTACGCCCATCTCGCGGGCGGCGCGGATCTCCGCGCCGAGCAGGTCGCCCGCGCCCCGGGGGAAGACGTAGTGGTGGTCCATGGCGGTGGTGACGCCGCCGCGGACCATCATGGCCAGCGAGCCGCGCGCGGCGGCGTGGACCATCGGCTCGTCGATGCGCGCCCAGATGGGGTAGAGGGTGACGAGCCAGTCGAAGAGGCTGGAGTTCTGGGCGAGTCCCCGGGTGAGCCACTGGTAGAAGTGGTGGTGGGTGTTGACCAGGCCGGGGGTGGCGAGGTGGCCGGTGCCGTCGACGCGGCGGACGACCCCGGTCAGACCGTCGGGGGCGGGTCCGGGGCCGACGGTCTCTATGAGGTCGCCGGCGACGACGATGTGGCCGGAGGCGTATTCGGTGTCGTCGGCGTCGACGGTCGCGACGGCGCAGTTCTCGATGACGACCCGTGCCTCGGGTACGGGGGGTGCCTCGGGTACGGGGGGTGCCTCGGGTACGGGGGGTGCCTCGGGTACGGGGGGTGCCTCGGGTACGGGGGGTGCCTCGGGTACGGGGGGTGAGGGTTCCGCCATGGTTGCGTGTCCTTAAGGTCCAGGAAGTGCTGGAGGTCCTAGAGGTTCGTCATGTCCACCGGTATCCGGGCCTCGGCGCCGTCACGCAGGATCGTCGCCTCGATGAGTCCGTACGGACGGTCGGCCGCGTAGTAGACCTCGTTGTCGTTCTTCAGGCCGAAGGGTTCGAGGTCGACGAGGAAGTGGTGGCGGTTGGGGAGGGACAGCCGGATCTCCTCGATGCCGGGGCCGTTCTCGAGGACGCGGGAGCCCATGCGGTGGAGGGTCTGCTGGAGGGAGAGCGAGTACGTGTCGGCGAAGGCCGCGAGGAGGTGCTCGCGGGCCTGCCGGTACGAGCTGTCCCAGTCCGCCTCGTGGGTGGAGTGGCGCCAGCGGGCGTGCACCTGGGTGGCGAGGACGCGGTCGCGGGTCTCGGGGAGGGTGGTGTAGCGGTCCTTGACGTAGCCGGTGAACTCGGAGTCGGTGGAGTTCAGCACGGTCAGGTCCTTGAGCCCGGAGACGATCTCCCAGTCGGTGCCGTCGAAGCGGATCTGGGCGGTACGGGTCTCCCGGCCCTCACGGACAAAGGAATGCCGCTTGGGGCCGGGGGTCTCGATCCGTTCCCACGCGTATTCCTCGATGCGGATCCGGGCGCTGTGGATCGTGGGCTGGCCGGTGACGAAGTGACGGGCGAGGAGGATGCCGAACTCCTCGGCCGAAGCTATGCCGTGCTCCTTGGCGAAGGCGAAGACGGTGTTCTTGGTGGTGTCGGTGGTCAGGACGTTGGCGTTGGAGCCGGAGAGGTGGACGTCCGTCATATCGCCGGTGAGCGCGACCGAGACGTTGAGGTCCTTGATGTGGTGGGTGCTTCCCTCGCGGGTGATCCGTACGATGCGGTTCTCGGCCTTGCCGTACTGGTTCTGACCCAGGATCACGGGCTAACTCCCTCGGTATACGGAGTATCCGAACGGGCTGAGCAGCAGCGGTACATGATGGTGCTCGCCGGGCGACACCGCGAAGGCGACCGTCACCTCGGGGAAGAACGCCGTGCCGCCGGAGGACTGAGCGGACTGGTACTGCCCGACGTCGAAGCGCAGGCGTACGTGCGTGACGGCCGGCGGCAGCGCGGGGAAGGCGGCGCAGCGCCCGTCCGTGTCGGTGCGCGCCGTGCCGAGCATGGACCATCGCTCCCCGTCCGGGCCGTCGCCGCGTACGGCCAGCTCCACGCCGACGCCGGCGGCGGGGCGGCCGGAGGCGGTGTCGAGGGCGTGGGTCGAGACGGTTGCGTCGTTCACCGCCGGGACGCTCCTTCGCTCGTGGGACGGACGGCGAGCCGGGCCAGCCGGATGCGGTTGATCCGGCCGAGCTCTCCACGGACGATCTCGCGCTCGCGTTCCGGGGGGTTGTCGATCCGGTTACGGACGGAGTCCCGCATCTGCTCGGCGGTGAGGCCGGTGGCGCAGATCAGGAAGACGTGCCCGAACTTCTCCTGGTAGGCGAGGCCGAGTTCGAGCATCTCGGCCTTGAGCCGGTCGGAGGCACCCGTCATGCCACGCTGTTCCCGGGCGGAGACCGGGTCGCCCGGCCGGGGACGGCCGATGGGCGGGTGCGCCGCCATGGCCTCGGCCAGGTCGTCCGGCGAGAGCCGGGCGACGGCCGTGTCGCTGGCGGCCAGCAGTTCCTCGGCGTCACGGTAGGGGCGCCGGGCGAGGATCTCCTCGCGCCACGTGGTACTGGCGCAGATCTCGTGCAGCGCGGCCCGAGCGGTGTCGTCCTCGGCCGCGTTGAACCGGGTGAGCCCCGGTGTCGAACTCGAAGTCACGGGAACCTCCGTGGCGCTTCTCGCTGCGCTCGGATGAGCTGCGCATAGCTAACGCCTCCGGCGAACGCGCGTCAACAGTTTGTTGAAGAACCGTTCGCGTGGCTCGCGGCGCCGGTCAGGCCGTGCGTCGGCGACGCCGGGACGTGCCGGCCGCCCAGGAGCGGGATCCAGCGCGGCGTCCGCTCGCCCCATGGCCGGACCAGGCCAATCGTCCCGCCACAGCCCCGACGGCAGCACGGCCAGCGGCACGGCGCGCGCCGTCCGGTCCAGCCAGCGCGGCACGGGAGGGAAGGCGGGGGCGTTGGTGTCGTTGAGCAGCGGTGTCGCGAGGGTCATGTCCGCCTCCTGGGCGGCGTGGGCGTCACCTCAAGACTCGCCGTACGCCCCACGACCGGCATCCGCCTCGGGGACCTTCATGGTCACCGTCCGGCTGAGCCACCGTCCGACCGGGGGCGGGCGCGATCGTCCGCGTCCCGTTGGCGGTTGAGGTAGTTGTAGACAGTGAACCGGCTGACGCCGAGCGCGGCGGCGACCGTCTCCACGCCGTGCCGCAGCGCGAACGCGCCGCGTGCCTCCAGATTCCGTACGACCGACTGCTTGGCCCTGCGGTCCAGTTGGGCGAGCGGCATGCCGTACCTGCGCTCCAGGTCGGCGAGTATGCCCTCCAGCGACTCCGCCAGGTGCGGGAGGCGTACGGCCACGACCGGGCGGCCCTCCCAGCGGAGGACGACGTCGTCGCCCTCGGCCTGCTCGGGGTCGAGCAGCCGGCCGCCCATGGCGTCCACGAGCGGCCGGACGGCGGCGCGGAAGGCGTCCTCGCTCACGTGCCGTCCCCTCTCGCGTCGCGCTCTTTCGTCGCGCCGTCCGCGTCGACCACGTTGACCTGGAGCGACACCCGCGTGGCGCCCGCCTCCAGGGAGGCGCGCAGCAGGGTGTCCAGCGCCGCGAGCACGGTGTCGGCCCGGCCTTCGACGGTGTTGCCGAACGGGCCGACGTCGACGGCGTCCAGCTCCGCCGCCTGGACGACGTCCCGGGCCGCGACGGCGTGGGGCGGGGGCTCGTCGAGATCGAACGGTTCGGTCGTGAACTCCACTCTCAATCGCACACGGTCAACGTACCGGGCCCTTGACAGGGCCGTCCGAACGGGAGCAGCCTTCCTCTAGATGGAATTTAGTTTCCGTAATACGGAAGAGAGGGGCGGGTGTTGGGATTGCGCCGCTTCGATGTGAACCTCTCGATCCTCTTCACCGACCTGCCGCTGACGGCCCGGCCCGCCGCCGCGGCGGCCGCCGGGTTCACGGAGGTGGAGCTGTGGTGGCCCTGGCCGGAGGACCCGGAACCGCCCGAGGCGGAACTCGCCGCGTTGCGGGACGCGTTGAGCGCCGCCGGCACCCGGCTGATCGCCCTCAACTTCTACGCGGGCCGGCTGCCCGGTCCGGACCGGGGCGCGCTCTCCGTACCGGGCGAGGAGTCCGCGCGCTTCCGCGCGAACGTCGACGTCGCGGCCGGCTTCGCCGAGTCGGTGGGCTGCCGGGCGCTCAACGCGCTGTACGGCAACCGCGTCGACGGGGTGGCCCCGGGAGCCCAGGACGCGCTGGCGCTGGAGAACCTCGCGTACGCGGCACGGGCGGCGGACCGGGTGGGGGCGATCCTGCTGATCGAGGCGCTCAACGCCGTGGAATCGCCGAGGTATCCGCTGACGGACGTGGCCTCGGCTGTTGAGGTCGTCGACAGAGTCGACGCGGCGACGGGGCTGGGGAACGCGCGGCTGTTGCTGGATCTGTACCACGTGGCCATGGGCGGGTCGGACCCGCGCGACGCCGTCGACCGCTACGCGCGGCGGGCGGGGCACGTCCAGATCGCGGACGTGCCGGGGCGGGGGGCGCCGGGGACGGGGGGCCTGGACTTCGCGGACCTGTTCTCCCGCCTGGACGGGGCCGGGTACGGCGGGCCGGTCGGCCTGGAGTACCGGGCGGACGGGCCCGGCGCGGACGCCTTCGGCTGGCTCGCCGAGTTCTGACGCCCCGGTCCCGCCCTTTCTCCCCCAGCTACCGCTGGGAGGTGCCCCCGGGAAACCAACCACCCCGAAGGGAAACGACCCCATGAAACTCCCCCGCATCGCCTGGATAGGCCTCGGCGTCATGGGCTCCCCCATGGCCGAGAACCTCCTCAAGGCCGGCTACCCCGTCACCGGCCACACCCTCGAGCCCCACAAGCTCGACCGCCTCGCCGCCGCCGGCGGCACCCCCGCCGGCTCCGTCCGCGAGGCCGTCGCCCGCGCCGACGTCGTCGTCACCATGCTGCCCGCCGACCCCGAGGTCACCGCCGTAGCCCACGGCGACGACGGCATCCTGGCCAACGCCCGCCCCGGCGCCCTGTTCGTCGACATGTCCTCGATCAGCCCCCGGACCTCGACCGCACTCGCCACCGCCGGGGCGCCCCGCGGCGTCCGCGTGCTCGACGCGCCCGTCTCCGGCGGGGAGGCCGGGGCGATCGAGGGCACGCTGTCCGTCATGTGCGGCGGCGAGCGGGCCGACTTCGAAGAAGTCGCGCCCGTGCTGCGCACGCTCGGCACGACGGTCGTGCACTGCGGCCCCCACGGCTCCGGGCAAACCGTGAAGGCCGCCAACCAGCTGATCGTCGCCGCCAACATCCAGGCGTGCGCCGAGGCCGTCGTCTTTCTGACGAAGTCCGGTGTGGACCTCGCCGCCGCACTGGACGTCCTCGGCGGCGGGCTCGCCGCCTCCGCCGTGCTCGACCGGAAGCGGGAGAACTTCCTGGGCCGCGAGTACCCGCCGGGGTTCCGGATCGACCTCCACCACAAGGACATGGGCATCGTCACCTCCGCCGCCCGCGAGGTCGGCGCCGTCCTGCCGCTGGGGGCCGTCGTGGCCACGCTCGTGGCCGCCGCCCGGGCCCAGGGCGACGGCGCGCTCGACCACTCGGCCCTGCTCCGGGGCGTCGAACGGCTGTCAGGAGGAAGCGCCTCATGACCACCGTCCCCGCCATGCACGCCGTCGTCCACATCCTCAAGGACGAGGGCGTCGACACCGTCTTCGGCTGCCCCGGCGCCGCGATCCTGCCGCTGTACAAGGCGCTGGAGACCGTCGGCGGCATCGAGCACCTGATCGTCCGTCATGAGGCGGGCGCCGCGCACATGGCCGACGGGTGGGCCCGTACCAACGGCCGGGTCGGGGTGGCGCTGGCCACCTCCGGGCCCGGGGGCACCAATCTCGTCACCGGGCTGTACACCGCCTTCGCCGACTCGATCCCCATGGTCTGCGTCACCGGCCAGGCGGTCTCCACCAAGCTCCACCAAGAGGCGTTCCAGGCGGTCGACATCGTGGGGATCGTCCGGCCCGTCACGAAGTGGGCGGTACAGGTCACGGAGGCGGCGCAGATCCCCTGGGTGTTCCGGGAGGCGTTCCGGATCGCGCGCGAGGGGCGGCCGGGGCCGGTGCTGATCGACATCCCGGTCGACATCGCCCGGCGCGAGATCCGCTACGCCGCCGCCACCGACACCCGGCTGCCCGTCCGCGTCCCGGTCCCGCACCCGCCGAGCGTCGAGGCCGCCCTGGATCTGCTGCTGGCGGCCGAGCGTCCGCTGCTGCTCGCGGGCGGCGGGGTGATCCTGGCCGGGGCGGCGGACGAACTGCGGGCGCTGGTGGAGTTGCTGGGTGTGCCGTTCCAGGTGACGCTGATGGGCAAGGGGGCCGTCGAGGACGGCCACGAGCTCCACATGGGAACCACCGGCATCCAGACCTCGCAGCGGTACGCCAACGCCTCGTTCCTGGAGGCGGATTTCGTGCTCGCCGTGGGCGCGCGCTTCGGCGACCGGCACACGGGGGCGGACACGGACGTCTACCGGGGCGGGCGGACGTTCGTCCAGGTGGACGTCGAGCCCACCCAGCTGGGCAAGGTCGTCGCGCCGGACCTGGGCATCGTCTCGGACGCGAAGGAGTTCCTCGCGGCCCTGCTGGCCGCCGCCCGGCGGCGCGGGGCCCGGGCGGACGCGGGGTCGTGGCGGGAGCGCTGCCGGCTGCTCAAGCGGACCCTCGTCCGGCGGGAGGACTTCGACACCGTCCCGGTGAAGGCCCCCCGCGTCTACAAGGAGATCAACGAGATCTTCGGCGAGGACACCCACTTCCTCACCGCCATCGGCCTGTACCAGATCTGGGGCGGCCAGCATCAGAAGGCCCACCGGCCCCGCCACTACCAGGTGTGCGGTCAGGCGGGCCCGCTGGGCTGGGAGGTCCCGGCGGCGATCGGGGCGAAGAAGGCGCTGGAGGGCATGGGCCGGGGCGCCACGGAGGTGGTGGGAATCGTCGGGGACTACGGCTTCCAGTACACGGCGGAGGAGCTGGCCGTCGCGGCGCAGTACGACATCCCGTTCGTCCTGATCATGCTCAACAACGAGTATCTGGGCCTCATCCGGCAGGCTTCCATCGGCTACGGGATGAACTACCAGGTCGACGTCCACTACGACGAGACGGGCACCGACAACGTCAAGCTGATGGAGGCCTACGGCTGTTCGGGGCGGCGGGTCGTGGAGCCGGCGGATATCCGTCCGGCCATCGAGTGGGCCCGCAAGGAGGCGGTCGCCACCTCCCGGCCCGTCCTCGTCGAGATCATGATCGAACGGGAGGCGAACACGCCGCACGGCGTGAACATCGACGCCGTGGAGGAGTTCGAGCCGATCCCCTGACCTCCGGGCGGTGGCGCCGGCCTCCATCCCGTTCGCGCCCCGGCGGCGCCGCCCGGAGCACTCTCCCGCGCCCGCCTTGCCGATTCGCTCCCCCGCCATGCCCGCATCGTGGACGATGGGGTCCCATATCCCCTACGGATATCCCCTACGGACCCTACGCTGGAGCCGAAGATGGCCAAGAGCGTGCCGGTGAACTGCCCCACGTGTCACCGGGAGCACTCCTTCACCCCGCCGACCTTTCCCTGCGCCTGCGGCAACCCGCTGACCCTGCCGGTACCGCCCGACGCCACCCCCGAGTTACTCGCCCACCGCACCTGGCGCGATTCCTGGGTGGCGGTGCGCTGCCCCTCCTGCGACCGGCAGGGCCAGTGGCCCCGGCCCGAACTGGGCTGTTCCTGCGGGACGGTCGTCCGGCTGCCCGTCCTGCCGCCGCGCGACGCAGTGGAAACCCCTCACCAGGAAGTCCAGAAAGCCCAGGAAGTTCAGGAAGTCAAGGGCGCGAAGAGCCCGGAGGAGCCGGCGCCCGGGGCGCCCTCCGACGCCGCCCCGCGCCCCCGCGCCATCTCGAAGCCGCCGTTCCGGCCGGTGGCCATCCGTACCGAGCGCGACGCGGTGATGTCCGCCGAACGCTATCTGCGCTGGCTGGGCTTCCCGGACGTACGCCGCCCCGGCAACTGCCCGGCGCCCGCCGCGAGCGGCGTGGACCTGCGCGCCACCGGCGTCGTCGCCCGTGTCGACCCCACGACCCTCCCGACCACCTTGCGCGACATCGAGTGCCTGTGGCTGTACGGCCTGCTGGACTCCGCGACGAGCGTCTGCTTCTCCCTGGCGGGTTACGCCCGCGACGCCCGCTGCCGGGCGGACGACCTGCGGCTGCCGCTGTTCGTCATGGACCTCACCGGCACTCCGCAGGCCCTCAACGAGTGGGCCGACGAGCTCGTGCGGCGTGGCAGGAGGTGAACCGAAGCTCAATTCTTCCTCTGAACTGACGCTCCATCATGGCCACTTGGGTGTGATGAGGCGGAGACTGAGCACAGGGCCCGCGAGACACGGGGGACTGCGGGCCCTGCCACGGGGGATACGGGGGCACGGGGGAGAAAGAGACCGTTCACGGGGGAACGGGGGGGGGCGACGGGGCGGGCCGCACACGGCCCGCCCCGTCCGTACGCCATCAGCCCCGTACGCCGACGCTCACCCCCGCGAGCAGCGCGGCGGCCTCCTCCCGCAGCTCCACCTTCCGCACCTTGCCGCTGACGGTCATGGGGAAGGCGTCCATCAGCCGCAGATGGCGCGGCACCTTGTAGTGCGCGAGCCGGCCCCGGCAGTAGCGGGCGAGCTCGTCGCGCGTGAGGGTGTCGGCGGGGTCGCGCAGGATGACGCAGGCCATGACCTCCTCGCCGAACTTCTCGTCGGGGACGCCGATGACCTGGACGTCGGAGATCTTGGGGTGGGTGTAGAGGAACTCCTCGATCTCGCGGGGGTAGACGTTCTCCCCGCCCCTGATGATCATGTCCTTGATGCGGCCGACGATCCGGACGTAGCCGTCCTCGTCCATCACCGCGAGATCGCCGGTGTGCATCCACCGTTCGGCGTCGACGACCTCCGCGGTGCGCTCGGGGTCGTCCCAGTAGCCGAGCATCACCGAATAGCCGCGGGTGCACAGTTCGCCGGGCTCGCCGCGCGGGACGGTGGAGCCGTCGGCCGGGTCGGTGATCTTCACTTCGATGTGCGGCAGCGCCCGCCCGACCGTGCCGGTGCGGCGCTCGAGGTCGTCGTCGCGCCGGGTCTGGGTGGAGACCGGGGAGGTCTCCGTCATCCCGTAGCAGATGGCGACCCCGGACATGTTCATCTCCGTGACGACGCGCCTCATCACCTCCTCCGGGCAGGGCGAGCCCGCCATGATGCCGGTGCGCAGCGAGCCGAGGTCGTAGGTGGCGAAGTCGGGCAGGCCGAGCTCGGCGATGAACATGGTGGGGACGCCGTAGAGCGAGGTGCAGCGTTCGCGTTCGACGGCATGGAGGGTGGCGGTGGCGTCGAAGGTGGGGGCCGGGATGACGACGCAGGCGCCGTGGGTGGTGGCGGCGAGGTTGCCCATGACCATGCCGAAGCAGTGGTAGAAGGGCACGGGCAGGGCGATGCGGTCCTCCTCGGTGTAGCCGAGGCCCTCGCCCACGAAATAGCCGTTGTTGAGGATGTTGCGGTGGGAGAGGGTGGCGCCCTTGGCGAAGCCGGTGGTGCCCGAGGTGTACTGGATGTTGACGGGGTCGTCGGGGCTCAGCCGGTCCTCGCGGACGGTGAGACGGTCGGGGTCGACGCTCCGGCCGAGGCTGACGAGGCCGGTCCAGGTGGGGTCGTCGATGTAGACGACGTCGCGCAGCGCCGGGCAGCGGCCGCGGACCTGTTCGACCATGCGGCGGTAGTCGCTCGCCTTGTACTCGACGGAGGAGACGAGGATGCCGATCCCCGCCTGACGCAGGACGTAGGCCAGTTCGTGGACGCGATAGGCCGGGTTGATATTGACCATGATCGCGCCGATCCGGGCGGTGGCGTACTGGATCATCACCCACTCGGGACAGTTGACGGCCCAGATGCCCACGCGGTCGCCCTTGGCCACGCCCTTGGCGAGCAGCCCCAGGGCGACCTCCTCCACCGCCCGGCCGAACTCCTCGTAGGTCCAGCGGCGCCCGCCCTGGACGTCGACGAGCGCCTCGCGGTCGCCGAAGAGCGCGACGGTACGGGCCAGGTTCGCGCCGATGGTGTCGTCGAGCAACGGGGTGTCGATGGGGCCTGCCGTGTGGGAGGGGGAGGGTGTGGTCACCGGTGGTCTTCCTCTCGGTACTCGGTCCCGCCGCCCCGCGCGGTGCGTTCGCGCAGCTCGATGCGGCGGATCTTGCCGGACACGGTCTTGGGCAGCTCGGCGAACTCCAGTCGGCGGACGCGCTTGTAGGGGGCCAGCACGGCGCGCGAGTGGGCGAAGAGGGCCTTGGCGGTGTCCGGTCCGGGCTCCCAGCCGGCGGCGAGGACGACATAGGCCTTGGGCACGGACAGCCGCAGCGGGTCGGGGGCGGGGACGACGGCCGCCTCGACGACGGCCTCGTGCTCCAGGAGGGCGCTCTCCAGCTCAAAGGGGCTGATCTTGTAGTCGCTGGACTTGAAGACGTCGTCGGCGCGCCCGATATAGGTCAGATACCCCTCTTCGTCCCGTGCGGCGATGTCGCCGGTGCGGTAGTAGCCGTCCGCCATCGCCTCGGCGGTGCGTTCGGGGTCGCCCGCGTAGCCGGTCATCAGGCCGACGGGGCGGTCGCGCAGATCGAGGGCGATCTCGCCCTCGTCGGCGGGCTCCCCGGTCCGCGGGTCGAGGAGGACGACGGTGAAGCCGGGGCTGGGGCGGCCCATGGAGCCGGGCTTCAGCATCTGGCCGGGCGGGTTGGCGATCTGGACGGAGGTCTCGGTCTGCCCGAAGCCGTCCCGGATGGTACGGCCCCAGGAGCGCCGGACGGCCTCGATGACCTCGGGGTTGAGGGGCTCGCCCGCGGCCACGACCTCGCGCGGGGGGTTGCGCAGCGCGCCCAGGTCGGCCTGGATGAGCATCCGCCACACCGTGGGCGGGGCGCAGAAGCTGGTGACGCCGCAGCGGTCCATCTCGGCCAGGAGGCGGTCCGCGTCGAAGCGGGTGTAGTTGTGGACGAAGACGGTGGCCTCGGCGTTCCAGGGGGCGAAGAGGTTGGACCAGGCGTGCTTGGCCCAGCCGGGCGAGGAGATGTTGAGGTGGACGTCGCCGGGACGCAGTCCGATCCAGTACATGGTGGTCAAGTGACCGATGGGGTACGAGATGTGGCTGTGCTCGACGAGTTTGGGGCGGGCGGTGGTGCCCGAAGTGAAGTAGAGGAGCAGGGTGTCGTCGGCGTGGGTGGGCCCGTCGGGGGTGAACGTCTCCTCGGCGTGGTCGGCGTCCTCGTAAGCGAGCCAGCCCTCTGCGGGACGACCCCCTGCGGGCCCTCCGCCGACGGCGATTCGGGTGTAGTCGCCGGGGACGTCCACGAACTTGCCGGTGTCCTCGGCCCGTACGAGCACGTGGCGGGCCCGGCCGCGTTCGATGCGGTCGGCGAGGTCGGCCGGGCCCAGCAGCGGGGTGGCGGGGATGACGACGGCGCGCAGCTTCATGGCCGCCAGGGCGGTCTCCCACAGCTCGCGCTGGTTGCCGAGCATGACCACGATCCGGTCGCCGGCCCGTACGCCTTGTGCGCGCAGCCAGTTGGCGACGCGGTCGGAGCGGCGGCGCATCGTGTCGAAGGAGAGCTTCTCCTCGCGGCCGTCCTCCTCCACGATCCACAGGGCGGTGCGGTCGTTGCCGCGGGCGATCGTGTCGAACCAGTCCAGCGCCCAGTTGAAGGCGGTGGGCCGGGGCCAGGAGAAGCCGTCGCGGGCCGCCGCCCAGTCCTCGCGGTGGTCGAGCAGGAAGTCCCGGGCCGCCCGGAAGCCGTCCGCCGGGCCGGGTTTCGCGGTCACGTTCGTCGCCGTCACTTCGTCCTCCGCCGTCACTTCGTCCTCCAGGGTGCCCGGGGCTCCGCCCCCCGCCGGTAAGCATCGTGCGGCAATGATCCACGTCTGACCAGCCCCGGAGGGGTCCGGTGCGCGCGGGGCGGGACGCGGGGCCGGTGGCAGTGTGCGCGGGGCGGATTGTTCCAAAGATTTCCGGCTGCCGGAGCCGGTGGTTCCGGGGCGGACGGCGGGGTGGACGGGGCGGGTAGGGCGGGTGAGGCCTCCGGTATGACGGCGCGTCCACGGGCCGGACCGGCGCAAGGGCGCGTGGGGGCGCGAGGGCGGTTCCCGGCGCGTAAACGAGCCGTCAAGGGACTCCCGGGTGGGGTCAATGTGCTGTCAAGGAGGCGGTCGCGCGGGCGTGGGCCGGGCATAGCGTGACCGACGCACCTCACCTCGCCTCACCTCGCTTCGCCTCATCTCACCTCGTCGACACCTCCCAAGGACCGTCATGCATCTGAGCCGTACTCCCGCCGAGGCCGCGGCCGTCGCCGCGGCGATGTGCCCCGACACCGCCGGGAGCCGCCCCGCCGACGACGGCGAGCCCTCCCATCCGGGCCCGGCGCGGCCGCTGTACGTCCCCGTACGGCCCTGCCCCGTGGGCTTCGCCCTCCGCGTCTTCCGCACCCCTCTCGGCACCCGGACGGCCGTCGCCTTCACCAGTAGGCGGCGGCTTTCCGACTGTCTGGGGCCGGGTGTCCCCTCGGTCCGGCTCGCCCTGCCCGCCGTACGGGCCCTGGCCGCGCCGCTGGGCGTCGGGCTGGTCTCGGTCGACCCGCAGCTGACGGCCCGCCCCGTGCTGCCGGCGGCCGAGGAGGCCACTCCGGTGTTTCCCACCTTCCCCGGCTGACCCTTCCGGCTGACTCCTCGCGCCCCACCGATTTCCCCCGAAGGAGATCATCCGTGTCCCTCCCCCTCTCCCCCGCCGCCCTGTCCCCGCGGCCCGGGGAGCCCGCGCCGGCCCCCGGCCCGTCGGCGTCCGCGCCGTCCGGGTCCGCCCACCCGGACCCGGCGTGGCCGGGCCCCGTGTGGCCCGCCTCCGCCCGTGTCCTGCCCTCGGGCGGGCTGGCCGTCGGCGGGGTGCCCCTCGCCGAGCTCGCCGACCGTTTCGGCACGCCCTCCTACATCGTCGACGAGGACGAGATCCGGGCGCGTGCCCGTGCCTGGCGCGCCGCGCTCCCGGACGCCGACGTGGCCTACGCAGGCAAGGCGTTCCTCACCCGGGCGATGATCCGGTGGGTCGAGGAGGAGGGACTCCACCTCGACGTCTGCTCGGCCGGCGAGCTCGAACTCGCCGCGCACGCGGGCTTCCCCGGCGAGCGCGTCATCCTCCACGGCAATGCCAAGAGCCCCGACGACCTGCGGACCGCGCTGCGCCTGGGCGTGGGGCGCGTGGTCCTCGACAACACCGGCGAGATCGCCCGGCTCGCGGCGCTGGTGCCGCCCGGCGCCCGGCAGAAGGTGCTGGTGCGCGTGGTGCCCGGGATCGAGGCCGGCGCCCACGCGGCGGTGCGGACGGGGGTCGAGGGGCAGAAGTTCGGTCTGTCCGTCGACGGCGGCGAGGCGGCGGACGCCGTGGCGCGCGTCCTGGGCCAGCCCCGGCTGGAACTCGTGGGCCTGCACTGTCACCTCGGCTCCCAGATCACCTCGGTCGACCCCTATCGCGCGGCCGTCCGCAAGCTGGTGCCCTTCCTGTCCGGCCTGCGCGACGTCCACGGCGTGACGTTCCCCGAGCTCGACCTGGGCGGCGGCTTCGGCATCGCCTACCGTGACGGCGAACCGGCCTTCGACCCGGCCGAGTACGCGGCGCGCGTCCCCGCCGAACTGGCGCTGCGCTGCGCCCACGCGGACCTCCCGGTGCCCCGGCTGGCCGTCGAGCCGGGCCGCTGGATAGCGGGCCCGGCGGGCGTGGCGCTGTACCGGGTGCTGGCGGTGAAGGTCTCGGGCGGACGGACGTTCGTGGCCGTGGACGGCGGGATGAGCGACAACCCCCGCCCGGCGCTGTACGGGGTGCGCTACACGGTCCGCCTGGCGGGCCGCGCCTCGGCGGCGCCGGCCCGGCCGATGACGGTGGTGGGCCGGCACTGCGAGGCGGGCGACGTGCTGGCGGAGGACGTCCCGCTGCCGTCCGACGTCCGCCCCGGGGACGTCCTCGCGGTCCCGGCGTCGGGGGCGTACCACTTGTCGATGGCCTCGGCGTACAACCTCGTCGGCCGCCCCCCGGTGGCCGCCGTCACGGACGGCCGCGCACGGCTGCTGGTCCGCCGCGAGACACCGGCGGACCTGTGGAGCCGGGAACTGCCGGACGACTGAGCGCCCGGCCCCGCGCTCGCCTGGGGCGGGCGCGGTGGCGGCGCGGTGGCGGCGCGGTGGCGGGGGGGGCGGCACGGTGGCGGCGTGGACCGCCGGAGCACCGACGGGCGACGGGCGACCAGCGACCAGCGACAATCGGAGTCGACGCGGGCACCGTCGTTCAGCGGCGGCGGCGCCCGTCCCGCGTCTCCGGCGCGAAGGGGACCCCGGTCATCACGCCGCGCGCTCCCACCGCCAGGGCCTCGCCCAGGAAGCCGACGCCGATCGAGAGCTGGACGGGTCGCGCCTGCGGGTGCATGCCCATCCGGCTCGCGAGGAACCCGAAGCCGAACGAGATCAGCGCCGACACCGCCATCACCGCGAACGTCCGGCCGGTGTAACGCTGCCAGAGCACCCCCTCCCTCTCGAAGACCTGGATGGTCAGCCCGCGCACCGCCCCCAGAGAGACGCCCAGCAGGACACCGGCCACCACCCATACGGTGTCCGCGATGCCGATTCCCTCGGCCTTCCACAGGGTCCACGCGCCGAGACCGGTGAGGATCAGCGGGGCCGCGAACAAGTCGCGGGCGTTGAGGGGTTCCCCTCGCAGCCGTTTGACCACGACGGCCACGGCGACCGCGGCGATGAGGGCGGTCGACAGCCAGGCGTTCACTCCGACTCCTTGCGTAGCTCATTTTTATAGCTCAGTCGTGCTACATAAGAATTTAGCCCGCCCGTGCTATAACGGCAACATGCCTAAGATCGTCGACCCCGAGGCCCGCCGCCGGGCGGTCGCCGACGCCGTGTTCCGGGTGGCACGGCGCGACGGCCTGGAGAACGCGTCGCTGCGCAACGTCGCCCAGGAGGCGGGGCTCGCCGTCGGTTCCGTGCGGCACTACTTCGCCGACCACTCCGACCTGATGCTCTTCGCCATGCGGGAGCTCGCCCGCCGCGTCGAGGTCCGCGTGCGCGGGCACGCCGAGCGGCTGCTGGCCACGCCGCCCGTCCCGGAGCGCGGCGCGCTCGTCGAGGAGCTCCTCGCGGAGTTCCTCCCCCTCGACCAGGCCCGCCACGACGAGGCCGTCCTGTGGCTGGCCTTCGGCACGGCGGCCCGCGTCCGCCCCGAACTGCGGCCCAGCGCCGACAGGCTCCACACGGGCATGCGCGAGCTGATCGAGCGCGTCCTGCGCGAGGGGCGGAGCGCCGGCGGCTTCCCCGAGGACCTCGACGTCCCCACGGAGACGCTGCGGACGCTCGCGCTCATCGACGGCCTGACCCTGACGGCCGTGCTCCACCCGGACCGGGTCCCCGTCGACGACATGCGGCGGGTACTGCGGCTGCACCTGCGGTCGTTGCGGGGCGACGGCGACTGACCCGGCGCCGGCGCAAACCCCTGCCAGACCCCTGCCAGACCCCCGGCGGGACATCCCCTCAGGGGCTGCAAATGGGGATGTATATCCTGTTCCGCGTACCCCGTTCCGCGGCCCGAGACGAGCGAGAGGGAGACGAACGATGCCCGAGCGCCCTCCGCGCCACCGGTCCGCCCCCAGAAAGCACTCGTGGCTGCGCCCCACGAACGGCCGCACGGCCGCTTCCCCGACGCCCGGCCCGGCCCCCGCCGCCGACCCGCCGGCCGACCGTTCCGCCGACGGCAAGGCCGTCGACGGGACGAGCGTCGTCCACGCCGCCGTCTACCGCGACGGCCACCGCGCGGCCACCCCGACGTCGCTCGCCGACACCTACCGGCGGCTGCGCGAGCAGCCCGACGGCATGGCCTGGATCGACCTGTACCGCCCCTCCGAGGAGGAACTCCTCTCGCTCGCCGGGGAGTTCGACCTCCACCAGCTCGCTATCGAGGACGCCCTGGAGGCCCACCAGCGACCCAAGCTGGAACGTTACGGCGACACCCTCTTCGTGGTCCTGCGCGCCGCCCGCTACCTGGACGCCCCCGAGGAGGTCGACTTCGGCGAGCTCCACGTCTTCGTCGGCCCCGACTTCGTCATCACCGTCCGGCACGGCGCCGCCCCGGACCTCCCGGCCGTCCGCCGCCGCATGGAGGCCACCCCGGAGCTCCTCGCCCTCGGCCCGGAGGCCGTGCTCTACGCGATCCTCGACGCCGTCGTCGACGGCTACGCCCCGGTCGTGGCGGGCGTCCAGAACGACCTCGACGAAATCGAGACCGAGGTCTTCGGCGGCGACCCGGCCGTCTCCCGCCGCATCTACGAACTCGCCCGCGAAATGGTGGAGTTCCAGCGCGCCACCCGCCCCCTGGTCGGCATGCTGCACGGCCTGATGGCAGGCTTCGCCAAGTACGGCACCGACGACGAACTCCAGCGCTACCTACGCGACGTGGCCGACCACGTCACCCACACCAGCGAGCGCGTCGACGGCTTCCGCTCCGCCCTCACCGACATCCTCCAGGTCAACGCCACACTCGTCACCCAGCAGCAGAACGCGGAAATGCGCGCCCTGGCGGAGGCGGGTTTCGAGCAGAACGAAGAGATCAAGAAGATCTCGTCGTGGGCGGCGATTCTGTTCGCTCCCACGCTGGTGGGAACGATCTACGGCATGAACTTCGACGCCATGCCCGAGCTGCACTGGGCGTTCGGCTACCCCTTCGCGATCCTGCTGATGGGGATGGTCTGCGTCAGCCTGTACTTCGTCTTCAAGCGGCGGGACTGGCTGTAGACAGCGCATCAAACAGTCGACCGACTTCACTCTTGCGAACGCCTGAGAGCAGCCCGCAGGGCTCCTGGGGAGAATGCGCAGCACGCGGCTACGGGGGGTAGCGAAAAAGGGTGGCACAGCATCTGTGCGCCAGATCACCCACCGCGCAGGCCCCGGTCGTAGCCGAGCCGAGCCGGCCCCGGGCGCTCGCCGGAAGCCCGGCCGACGCCGGGGCGGCGAAAACCATGGCGCGCGGGGCCGACGGAACCGGGTAACGTCTTTGTCATGTTCTTCCAGACACCGATTTACGAGTGAGAGCGTGACGGGCCCCTGCTGACGTTCCTCGACGTCGCCGCGCCCGTCCCCCACCGATGAATCCGTAGATCACTTCACATCATCACCGGGAGAACCCGTGACCGACAGCAAGAACATCAACAACCCCGTGGGCCAGGGCGGCGGCCAGCGCAAGAAGCTGTCCCGTGCCGAACGGCAGAACAACGGTCCGCACCGCAACCGCGACCGCCAGAGTGCCGCCGCCCAGAAGGCCGAGCTGGTGCGCAAGATGCGCGAGAAGGCACGCGCAGCCGAGGCCGCCGGGCAGGCGAGCGACGACACCGCACAGAGCTGACGCACCTCCGCCACAGGGCGGCACCGCACGGGGCAGGGCCCGGACCGCAACACGCGGTCCGGGCCCTGCCCCGTATCGGGGGTTTTGCCGAGGTGAGCCCAAAAGCCGCCAATAGTTGATCTTGGCGTTCCGATCGGTTCGGCCGTCGCCCGTTCGACCCGGTGTCGTCGGTGGTGATGTTGACCATCGTCTGGGCCCGGGGCGGGATTGTGCCCTCGATCGAACGGACCGCGTATCCGCGGTTCAAGCGGCTGATCACCGCGCATGAGCTGCATCTGTTCTTCTCGCCAACCCGGGAGGAGGCGGCAGGACGGCAGCCGGACGCCGCACTGGCGTGCAGCCTGCGTGCTCCGGACTTTGTGGTGGCCCGGCAGCACGTCTGCCGGACCACCGTATGGTCAGTGGGTGTCGGTGCGCTTTTCGAGGCGGGTGCCGTGGCGAAGGGTGATCGACATCAGGTCGCTGGGCGCCTCCAGCTCCAGGCGGTGCCAGCGACCGCGGGGGACGATCACGGCGGTGCCTGCCTGCAACTGCACCATGTCCTCGGCGCCGCCGGGCCTGTCGGGACGGAAGTAGAGGCGGATACCGCCGGTCAGGCAGCACACCGCTTCTTCTGCTTCCGGGTGCATCTCCCAGTAATCGGCGTGCACGTCGGCGTCGGTCTCGACGTGGAACGTGGCGATCTGCCAGGCGCCGGAGCCGCTGCTCGTCATCTGCCGTTCGACGGCTCGGACGTCGCCGTCGGGGTGGAAATGCAGCGCCGAGGCGAACAGGTCGACGGCAGTGGTCGTCATCATGACGGTGTTCCTTCCAACTGGTTCTCTGTGGGGGCGGTGGGTTGCGGGAGAGGTGTGACGGCCCGGCGGCGCGGCAGCACGCCGATCGCCACGACCGCCGCGAGCACGAAAATGGCGGCGGCGATGGCCAGGCCCAGGGCGTAGCCGTCGTTGAGCGCGGCGGGGTCGGTGGTCGTGCCGGTGTGGTGCGCGGCGATGGTGGCCAGCGCTGCTAGGCCGATGGAGCCGCCGAGTTGGCGGGAGCTGTTCATGAGCCCGGAGGCCATGCCGGCCTCGTGCGGGGTGACGCCGGTGGTCGCGGCGGCGGCGACCGGGGCCAGAACCAGTCCGGCTCCGATGCTGGTGACGAGGGACGGGCCGAGCACGTCGGTGAGGAAGCTGCCGTCGGGGCTGATGAGAGCGAACCAGGCCAGGCCCGCGGTGGCCAGCAGGGCGCCGGGCACCAGGGACGCACGGGGGGTGCGTGCTGCGGTGATCCGGGTCGCCACGATGGTTCCCGCGACCAGGCCGGCGGAGAAGGGCAGAAACGCGATCCCGGTCGCTGCGGCGCCCATGCCCAGGACCTGCTGCATGTACAGGGACACGAAGTAGAACGCCGTGAACTGCCCGGCCGCGGCCAGGAACACCAGCACGTTCGCACCGGCGACCCAGCGGCTGCGCAGCAGGCCGAGGCGCAGCAGCGGTGCGGCGACCCGTGACTCGGTGAAGACGAAGGCGATCAGCAGCACGGCCGCGGCAGCCAGGGTCGTCCACGTGACCGGGGAGCCCCAGCCCAGGGCGTCGGTGCGGACGACACCGAGCACCAGCAGCCCGACTCCGCCGGTCGCCAGGACGGCGCCCAGCGCGTCCAGCCTCTCGCGCCGGGCCGGTGATGCCCCGGCAGGCACCCCTGCGGGGATCAGCGCGAGAGCCGCTACGACGATGGGCAGGTTGATCAGCATGACCCAGCGCCAGCCCGCGTACTGGGTCAGCAGTCCGCCTGCCAGCACGCCCAGCGCGCCGCCTGCGGCGTTCACCGCGCTCCACACCCCGAGCGCGCGGACGCGCTGGGGGCCTTCGGTGAAGGTGGTGGTGAGCATCGCCAGCGCGGCCGGCGCGGCTGCGGCGGCGCCCAGGCCCTGCCCGGCGCGGGCGGCGATCAGTTGCCAGGGAGCCTGGGCCAGCCCACCCGCCAGCGAGCACAGCCCGAAGACGGCCAGCCCCAGCGCGAACATCCGACGGCGGCCGTACAGGTCGCACGCGCGTCCTCCCAGCAGCAGGAACCCGCCGAACGTGAGCGCGTACACGTGGACAACCCACGACAGGTCGAGCGGCGCGAATCCCAGGTCGGAGCGGATCGCGGGCAATGCGACGTTGACCACGGACATGTCCAGGGCGACGACGAACTGGGCGACGGCGGCTGCCGCCAGCACCACTCCGGGCCTACCACGAGAGTTTCTGTACATGTAAGAAAAGTTAGCGCCCAGGGGTCACCGTTGTCGACACCTGGGGGATGATGGGGGCATGCCGCAACCGTCCGCACCGCGCAAAGCCCTGGGCCGACCTCCCCGTATCTCCCGCGAGGAGATCATCGAGACAGCCCGCCGGATCGTGGCCGAGCAAGGAGTGGACCGGCTGACCATGCGGCGGCTGGCCGCGGAGATCGGCAGTACGCCCATGGCGCTCTACCACCACGTCCGCGACAAGGAAGAACTGCTCGTCCTGCTGCTGGACGACTACGCGACACGGACCCTGCGCCGACCCGAACTGCCCGCCCACCCCCGCGAGCGGGTCATCGCCGCCACCACCGCCATCCACGATGCACTCGCCGCCTGCCCCTGGATCGTGGAAGTACTCACCGCCGACGACCTGATGTCCACCACCGCGCTGTGGTTCGTCGAGCAGATCGTCGACGGCCTGGTCGAATGCGGCCTCTCCCCCGACCGGGCCGTGCACGGCTACCGCGCGATCTGGTACTACACCGCCGGAGAGATCGTGGTCAGGACGACAGCGGCCCGAAGGCGCGCAGACGACGACAGTGCGACCTACCGGGAACAAGTCTTCGCCGATCTCGACCCGAGCGAGCTGCCCCGCTTGGCGCAGGTCGCGGACCGCTGGGCGCCACTGACCGCCGAGGACACCTACCAGGACGGACTCCGGGCCCTGCTGGACGGCCTTCTCGCCGGCCGCTGACGACTCGCCGCCGGACCATCGAATGACGACAGGGGGCGCGCGGGTTCGATGAGCGCCGTGGCCATCCCGGCACAGCGCAAGGCTCGCCGCGAGTACGAGAACCGCGTCAACGCGCTCATGACTGACACCCGGCGCTGAGCGGAAGTCGGCCGGCACACCAAGATCAACTATTGGCGGCTTTCGGGCTTACCTCGGCGATACCCCTATCTGGGCTCTGCTGCCGCACCGCGCGCGGCCGGTCCGCTCAGCTCTCGGCCGACCCACCCACGTCTCAGCCGACCACTCGGGGCAGCCGCAGATTCAGCAGCCCCGTCACCGCCACCACCCCGAGTTGCACCAGCAGCCTCACCACCAGCGCGCCCCCGCACCCAGCCCCGGCGACACCGCCAGGAAGGGCATGCCGAGCATCGCCACCCCTACGGCCGGCGAGGACTGCTGCGCGGTCACCATCACCTCGCTGCCCGCCCATGCCCGGTCCGCCGGAGCGCACGATCCGCAGCAGCACCGGGAGCTGGAAGCCCTGGCCCAGCCCGGCGGCAGCAGACTGGAGGAGGTGCCCGAACCCCAGGTCCGGCCAGTCGCACCGGGCGGTTGACTGTGGATCTCAGATACGGCCGCGAGACCGTCCCCGCCTTACGTCCATCCCGCGCATCCCGCGTGCGCATGGCCGCCCGCCGCTGCCAGACATGCGATGAAGCAGCCTGACTGCTGTCACAGGCCCGGCGGCACAACTAGTCAAGTGGACAGGCGCGCGGAGAACACCGCAACCCGACATGCGTCCTTGCGCGCCCCCTCCCACCGCCTGGCCGAAAACCATCCACAGCGAGACACTCCCATCGCCGGGAACCCAACAGGCAACGCACCGAATTCCCGGCACCTCAGTCAAGGAGGGAACGGGAATGCGCCACATACGACCTCGTCTCGCCGGTCTCGCCGCCGCCGTCCTGGCCATCGGCAGCACACTGACCTTCGCGGGCCCCGCCCACGCCGCCACGTGTCCCACCAGCAATGCGGTCTGCGACTACTCGGGGCTCAATTTCGTCGATGCGCTGGAGGTCGATCACCCCCAGGTCGGGGTCTGCAAGAACATCCGGTTCCAGGGGCACTCCACGAGGAACCACACCACGCACACGTTGATCCTCTTCCAGGGCGCGAACTGCACCCTGCCGACCGGCGTCGACGTGCCGCCCCTCACCGAACTCCCGGCGGACAGCTACCACTCCTACCTGGCCGACGTGACCTGACGTCGGTCGGGCAGCAACACGCACGACTGCCGGTGGCCCCATCCGTATGCCGACGCCTGGGTGGGGCCACCGGCTCTCCGAACCCGCCCGGTCCGTGGTCGACGAACCCCCATCAGCGGATGATGGCCGAAGGGCCTTCTTCCACGTCGCAGCCGCATTCTGTTTGTCGGAGTGCGCGATCACGAGCGCCGTGTCCAAGCCCACGATCACGTGTCCGCCCACGTCGGGGAATGTACCCGGCCAACGCTTATACCCTCGCACGGACTTGCGCCCTGACCTGCCGGAGCGCGGTCAGCGCACTCCCCGCCGCCCGAACACGACCGCCGCGGCCCGCAGTAAGGCGATGTCGGCCAGGCAGTTCCCGGCGAGTGCCATCATGAACACCAGATCGTGCACTGCACGGGACTGTCGACGCTTGCGGCGCGACACCACCATCCACGACGCGTTCGGCGACGAGCAAGAGGTGGCCTATCCCGACTGGGCCGCCATCGTTCCAGTGCTCTGACCGGAAACGATCACCGGAGTGGTGTGATGGCCGAGTGTCTACGGCGGTGGATGTCGCGCAGGCTAACTCAAGGTCGTGACACGGCCTGTCAGTTCTCCGGTCTAGGGTCGCCCGCATGGTTGAGCCCTCCTTTCTGACCGCCGTCCGGGAGTCGTACGACACGGTCGCGGCTGATTACGTCGAACGCGTCCCGCCTCCAGCCGAGATGGACCCGCTGTCTCGCGCGATGCTGGCAGGGTTTGCCGAGCTCGTGCGGACGGCCGGTCTGGGGCCGGGCGTGGACCTGGGGTGCGGCCCCGGCCGTGTGACGGCGGCAGTGGCTGCCGGCGGTGTTCGCCGAGTTCCACCGCACGCTCGCGCCCGGCGGCTACCTGCTCTGGGGAGACTATGTCGGCGATGAACGGCTGCAGCCGACCCACGGCTATGGCCATCCGGTGTCCTACGAGTCATACCTCCTGCCACTGGACCGGATGGTCGGCCTGCTGGAGCAGGCCGGACTCGTCGTCACCGCGAGGCTGGAGCAGGAGCCTGGCGGACGGGTGAACAGACCGCACGCCTGCCTGCTGGCCCGCAAGCCCGAAAAGCCCTGACGGGGCTTGTTCCCGCGGCGAGGCCGCTCGTGCCAGATCGCCGACGGTCACGGCGCGGCGGTCAGGCCGCGGGGTTGAGAGGGCGGCCGCCCCAGCGGCTGCCTTTCTCGCCGCGGATACGGGCGCGTTCGCGCCGCTGGGCGGCCAGGACGTCGGGGTGGCGGCGGGCGTTCTGGTTGCGCCAGTGCAAGTAGAGGTGCAGCGCCCCTTGCGACGCCGGTTGACACCCCAGAGCGTGTCGTCGCCGACCGAGTAGCAGCCATGGAAATAGCGCAGTCCGTGGGTGCGGTGGAAAGTGGCCGGGAGCCGGTCGGGCTTGCCCTGCCTGGACCAGCAAGCCCCGGCGGTCGGGCGGATGCCGAGTGGGCCGAAGCGTACGCGACGACACCCGCGCCCTCAGCGCTCTGCTCATCACCCCGCCGGATCCGCCCGCCATCCGGGATGGCTTGCGCGAACACCCCAGAGGGGGCCTTCACAATACGGGTCGGCCCCGCTGGGGAGGATCTGGGGAGAACGGAGCCCCGTTGAGGAGCGGCTGGGGAGGATCGACCACCCAAACCGGCAGCCCGGCGAATGAGCCGGAAACGCCCATCGCTGCAGGTCAGAGTGGCTTGCCAGGCAATCTCCGCAAGTCGGCGCTCCGAGGGCGACAACTTCAAGAAGACCCCCTCCTGCGCGTTCGGCCACCCCTTCGCGATCCTGCTGATGGGGATGGTCTGCGTCAGAGCCTGTACTTCGTCTTCAAGAAGCGCGACTGGCTCTGAGCGAGGGCAGAGCCCCCGGGTGCCGCAAGGCGCGTAAACACATCACCCAACGCAAAGTCAAGCCCTCATTCCCCCAAAATGCCCCCAAGGGCAGGCCAATCGCGTCCGGATCATATCAGTGCATAGCCGGTTTGACTCTTATTCGGGGATCTTCAACACTGCGCCCAGAGACCGCTTTCGTTCGCCCGTTCGCCCGGGCCACTCGAACGAAGCGCTACTGGGGGTTACAACAAAATGCACAAGAGTCAGACCAGCTCTGCGCGCACACGGAACATCGTCAAGCGGGGGATCGTGGCGACCACCGCGCTGGCCGCCGTCGCCGGCGCGGTCGCGCCGGGTATCGCCGTGGCCGCGCCCGCCGGCGCGGTCGCCGCGGCCGTGGGCATCGGCACCACCGACACGCAGCGCGTCGACGCCGCGGCCGTGGTCCGTCTGGACCCGACGCCGGACGTCCTCCTCCTCAGCGACGACGACTTCGTCCACGCGCTGTGGCAGAAGGCGCGGGACGGCGGGGAGACGCTCCAGAACGTGCGCCTGGCCGCCGAGGACGCCATGGTCGGCGAATCCGCCGAGGACCGCGTGCGGTTCATCACCACCGGCATCCACGAGGCGTACAAGCTCGACAAGCAGCGGGAGAAGGACAAGGCCGACGCCGACCGCGCGGCCCGCGACGCCAAGTCCCAGGCGCTGATCGCGGTGGGCATCCCGAACAGCCCCGATCTGCTGGGCCTCAGCGACGACAATTTCATCCGCGCCGTGCTGAAGCACGAGGCCTCCGGGCCGGAGGTCCGTGACGCGGCGGCCAAGGCCCTGGCGGGCGACGCCGGCGACTGGGCGAAGTTCATCGCCAACGGCGCCCGTGAGGCCCACCAGCGCGATGTGGCCAACGAGCTCAAGGAGCTCGAGCAGAAGAACCGCGAGGAGGCCGAGCGCCGCAAGGAGCTGGCCGCGCGCAAGAACGCGGCCGCCCTGTTCGGCATCACGCCGTCCGAGGCCGTGCTGGCCCTCGGTGACGACAACTTCATCCGCGAACTGCTGCGCGCCGCGTCCGGCGACCAGGGCACCGAGCTCTACGCCGCGGCCCAGAAGGCGGTGCTCAGCTCCAGCCCCGCGGACTGGAAGCAGTTCATCCACACCGGCGCCGAGGAAGCGTACAAGCGCGACGACGAGGCCCGCCGCAAGAAGATCGCGGAGGCCAGCCGCAGGCAGGCGCTCCAGATCCAGGCCGCGGCAGAGAAGACCGGGATGAATCCGAACCTGGTCGCCGTCGCGAAGAAGGCGCTGGCCGGTACCGACGAGGACGTCGCCCGGTTCCTCAAGGAGGACAGCCAGTACCGCGCGAAGCGGCAGTCCTTCCAGCCCGTCAACGCCAAGCTGGCCGGCTTCCACATCCGTCAGTCCGACGTGGACGGCGGCGAGGCGTTCATCGCTCCCGTCGACGCCAAGGACAAGCAGACCGACCGCGAGGACGCCACCTGGGTGATCATCCCCGCGCTGGCCAACCAGCCCGGCTGCTACTCCTTCGAGTCCGCCCGCAAGCCCGGCTACTACCTGGCGCAGAAGGACCGCCGGGTGCGGATGTCCGCGGACGACAACAGCACCGCCTTCCGCAAGGACGCCACGTGGTGCGCACGCAAGGGCCTCGCCGGTTCCGGCATGTCCTTCGAGTCCGCGGGCCAGCCGGGGCGTTGGCTGCGGCAGTTCTGGGGCGACCTCTACACGGCCGACAAGAGCGGCAAGAACCGCTACGACGCCGAGAAGGACTTCGCCCAGGACGCCACCTGGAAGATCTCCGCCCCGCTCGCCCGCTGACCCCGCTCGATACCGAGCCCACTCCTGAGAAGAACGGAATCCCCCATGTCTCGGATCACCCGGGCCACGATCGCCATCGGCGCCGGTGTCGCCGCGCTGGCCGGCAGCGCGGGCAACGCCTCCGCGGACGAGACCGCCGCGCGCGCCGCCGCGCCGACGGCCGTACAGCTCCAGGTCGAGCACAGCGGCAAGTGCCTCACCATCGCGAAGGGCAGCCTCCGCAACGGCGCCCAGGCCACACAGGCCACGTGCGCCGACGGCCTGGACAACCAGCTCTTCGACGTGATTCCCACCGGCAGCGCCACCTTCGAGCTGCGCCCCAAGCACAGCGGCAAGTGCCTCGAAGTGGACAACGGAGGCACCGACATCCGCGCGAACGTCCAGCAGTGGTGGTGCGCCGAGCTCCCCCACCAGCGCTGGCGGATGGTCATGGTCGACGTGGCCAAGGAACTGTACGAGCTGCGCCCCGCCCACGCCCTGAACCGCTGCCTGGACGTCCAGGGCGGCAACCTCGAGGACGGCGCGAACATCATGCTGTGGTACTGCAACAGCACCGCCGGCCAGCGCTGGAAGCTCCTGCCCGCCAAGTCCGCCTGAGCGGCACCCACATCCTTCGAGAAGAAACGGATCCCACCATGGCACGGACCACCCGAGCCGCGCTGGCCATCGGTGCCGGCCTCATCCTCCTGACCGGCGGCGCCGGCACCGCGTACGCGGACGGGGACGACAGCACCACCGCCGCCCAGCGCGCGGCGGAGGCCGCCGCACGAGCGGCCGCCGACGCCGCACGAGCGGCCGCCGAGGCGGCGCGCGCCGCCAACGAACGCGCGAACGCGCCCCAGACGGTCGTCACCCTCCAGGTCGCGGCCAGCGGCAAGTGCCTGGAAATCAACAACGGCGCCAAGGACAACGGCGTCAAGGCCCAGCAGTACACCTGCAACGGCACCGCCCCCCAGCAGTGGCGCATGGTCCCCGCCGCCGACTCCTCCTATGAGCTGCGGTCCGTGCCCAGCGGCAAGTGCCTCGAGGTGGAGAACAGCGGCACCAAGGCCGGCGACGACGCCCAGCAGTGGACCTGCCACGGCGGCGCGAACACCCACTGGCAGGCCGTCCTGGTCGACCACGACAAGAAGCTCTTCCAGCTGCGTCCCCAGCACGTCCAGGACCGTTGCCTGGATATCCCCGGGGCCAGCAAGGAGAACAACGTGAAGGCCCAGCAGTGGTACTGCAACCAGAGCGACGCCCAGCTGTGGAAGATCACGCCGGTCAAGTGACCTCGCGGTCGGTGCCGCGCGTGCGCGGCAGGTAGACCGCGCGGAGGGACAGCGTCTTGACCAAGGCGCTGTCCCTCTCCGTATGGACGACTGCAATGAGCTACACGTTCTTGAGGGGGAAGAGTGAGTCGTCAGTGGTGGATCGCGCAGGCGCTGGCCGTCGGCATGCTGACCGGTGGGGTCGCTGTGGCAGGGGTGGCACCGGCTTGGGCCGACGCCCCGGCCGTGGTGGCGCCCCCGGCCGTGGTGGCGGCCCCGGCCATGGTGGCGGCCCCGGCCGACCAGCCGGCCGACGAGGCCGCGCTCGCGCAGGCCGCGGCGGCCCAGGCGGCGCGTGACTACGTGCTCAAGGTGGCGAAGACGAACCCGTCGGCCGATGTACGGACCTCGGCGTGGAACGCCCTGCGCAGCACCCGGGGGGACGAGGCGATCGCGGAGTGGCTGGCGCCTGGCGGCGGCTTCGACGCCGCCAGGCAGCGGGCGCGGGACGTACGGGCCCGCAACAGGGCCTTCTGCGAGCGGGTGGTGCGTACGCACACGGCGGAGTTCTCCCCCGAGACGCGGGCGGCGGCCGAGCGCGCGCTGAAGGGCACAGCCACCGACCAGGCGGCGTTCGTGAAGACCGGGTACGCCGAGGCGCAGAAGCGCGACCGGGCCGCCCGGGAGGCGGACACCCGGCACAAGCTGGAAGTCGCCGCCAAGGACCGTGACTTCGTGTCCTCGGTCGCCGAGCACGACCCGGGCGAGCAGGTGCGGGTGGCGGCCCAGTGGGCGCTGCGCCCGGGCGCCACGGACGCGGACGTGGCGGAGTTCTTCGGCTACGGCTGGGCGACCGGCGCGACCTTGGACTTCGAGGCCTTCGCGACACGGATCACGGATGCGGAAACGATCCGGCGCGCCACCCTGGCGCGTCTGGTCAAGGAAGCCGACGCGGCGGAGAAGGCCGTGAATGGCTCGGCGGACGCAGCGAAGGCCCGGGCAGAGGCCGAGCAGGCGTGGAAGGCCGTGGCCGACCACTCCGAGGCCGCACGCAAGGCGTGGCTGGCCGAGCAGGAGACGGCCTCGGCGCAGGCGGACAACTGGAAGAACATCGCCAAGGCCGCCCAGGAGAGCTCCGACGAGCTCTGGAAGAACATCGGCCGGTCGGCCGACGCCACCCAGAAGACCTGGTCCCAGGAGCAGGCCAACGCGCTGGAGACGTCCGGGTTCTGGCAGAGCATGTTCGACAAGGCCCGGGACGGCGAGATCCGCGTCAAGGGCTGACGTTTTCACGTACTTCGGCCGGCCTGACCTGTCGGCCGAATTTCCCTGACCGCCGGATTCCGTCGGTCATCCGGGCCCGGTTCTCGTGACCGGGTCCGCTCCGCCCTGCCCGCGTGCGCGGGCGGGCTCAGGGGCTTTTTTCCATTTCATTTCATTGGGGGGTTCTTCCTGTGATGGGTAGATTCCGGCCGAGAGCCGGACGACGGCTGCGTGGTGACGTGGCCGGTGTGGTGAGAAAGGCCGTCTCCACGGCCGTTGTTGTCGCGATATTGGGTGGCGCGACGGGGGAGGCCACGGCGGCCACCACGACGGCGCGTGCCCAAAGTGCCGCTTTGAAGCCGACCGAGGCGATGGCGGCACTGGACAAGCTGGCGGCGGCGCTGCCGAAGCCGGCCGCGGGTGCGGTACCGGCGCCGCGGACGGAGCTGGACAAGCTCTCCGCGGAGCGTGACCGGCAGATGGTGGAGGACTTCGCGGAGTTCGATCCGGAGCCGGAGGTCCAGGAGGCCGCGAAGAAGGCCCTGGAGAGCTCGGACCCGAACGCGATCCGGGAGTTCCTGGCGCATGGCGAGGCCGAGGCCCGCCAGCGCGCGAAGGAGAAGAAGGACGGCGCGGACGTCAAGAACCGCGCGGAGATCGAAAAGCTGCGCGGCACGGGCGGGGCGAACTTCAACGCCGAGGTCGAACGTGTCCTGGGCCCGAAGGCGACCGCGAAGGACCGCGCCGACTTCCTCGCCTTCGGCGGGGCGATCGCCAAGCAGCGTGACGAGAAGGACAAGCAGAACGCGGCGCAGCAGGCGGCGGAGAACCGCAAGCGCGTCGAGATGCTCGTGGCCTCCGGTGGCCCGGAGGTGAAGAAGGCCGCCCAGGCCGCTCTGGACACCAAGGACGACGCGAAGATCGCGGAGTTCCTGGAGAAGGGCTACCTGGTCGCGGCCCAGAAGGACGCCGACGCCCGCGCCGCCATCGAAAAGGCCCAGAAGGAGGCGCAGGAAGCGGCGGAGAAGCTGCGCGAGCTGGCCGAGAAGGCGGCGCGTGCGGCGGAGGCGCGTACGAAGCTGATCGCCGCGCACGGTGACGCGGTCAAGGCGCTGAAGAACGTCTCGAACGCGATGTCGCTGGCGGCGGGTTCGGCGCGTCAGGCGGACCGGATGCTGTCGGCCGACCGCGCCGGCAAGACGCTCTCGTCGTACGACAACGTCAAGGCCGACGTCGCCCGTCAGGTCGAGTTCGCCGGCGTCGCCGCCAAGCAGGCGCAGGTCGCCGCGGCGCAGGCGAAGGTCCAGGCCGATGTGCTGGTCGAGACCGGCCTGACGTACGGCACGCAGTGGTCGGAGGTCGCGTCGGGTATCGCTGCGGCTGCTGACGCGGCGGTGAAGGCGAGTGAGACCGCGCAGCACGCGGTGGACGCCACCGAGGCGGACGCGAAGGGCCTGAACGCCAAGAACCAGGCCGAGCTGCACGAGCAGCAGGCCAAGATGTGGCGCGCCAACGCCGAGCAGCACGCCGCCACCGCGGCGAAGCTGGCGGAGGCGGCCGACAAGCAGGCCAAGATCGCCGCCGACGCCGCGGCGCGTGCGCGGACGGCGCGGATCGCGGCGGAGAAGGCCGAGGCCGAGGCGTGGGAGCACGCGAAGAAGACGCGTGAGGCCCGCCAGGAGGCCGAGCGCCAGGCGAAGATCGCCGCCGAGCAGCGGGCTATCGCCGAGCGCGAGCGCGACCTCGCCGCCCAGGCACGTGCCCGGGCCGAGCACGAGCGCGACATCGCGGCTGCGGCGCGGGCGCGTGCGGAGGCCGAGGCCCGTGCGGCTTCCGCCGCACGGGCAGAGGCTCAGGCCGCCGCAGCGACGGCGGCGTCGGCCCGGGCGGACGCCGAGAAGCAGGACGGCATCGCCGCCAAGGCGGACGACAACGCCCGTGGCATGGAGACCCAGGCCCGCGAGGCCCGGGACAAGGCGTACTCGGCCCGGCAGAAGCACCAGGCCGAGGAGGCCAGGGCCCAGGCCACCGCGTCGATGGCCGCGGCGGCCAAGGGCACCTCGTACTCCGTCGAGTCGCAGGCCGCCGCTGCCGCCGCCCGGTCGGACGCCGACACCGCCAGTGCCGCTGCCGATCAGGCGCAGGGTGCCGCTGACACGGCCAGTGGTGCCGCTGTCCGGGCGCGTTCCGCCGCGACGGAGGCCGCCGGCGCGGCCGCTCGCGCCCGCGCCGCCGCCGCCGAGGCGACCGCGCACGCCGCGGCCGCCAACGCCGCCGCCAACAAGGCCGAGGCCGCCGCTGCCGCCGCGAACGCCGCTGCCAACCGCGCTGAAGCCGAGGCTGCGGCGACCCACGCCGCCGCCACCCGGGCGAATGTGAAGGCCGCCGAGGCGACCGCGCAGGAGGCCCGCGCCGGTGTCGCCGCGCACGAGGCCGCCCGCCTTGCCGGTCTCGCGGCGATCGAGGCGAAGAACGCGCTCCAGGCCGCGAACCGGACCAAGGACGAGGCCGAAGGCGCCACTCGCGAGGCCGCCATGGCCCGGCTCCAGGCCGGCGTCGCCGTGCAGGCGTCCAGCGCCGCCAAGGCCTCCGCTGCCGGTATCGCCGATCCGGCGAACACCGCGATCGAACTGACCGCCCCGTTCGCGGGCAAGGACATCGACGCGGACTTCGCCGCCGAGGTCGCCACCGCCGCCCAGGAGCTGGGCGAGGAGCAGGTCGCCTCCGCCCAGGCCAAGGCCACCGAAGCGGTCAAGGCCGCCGAGGACGCCGAAGCCGCCGCGAAGCGGGCGAACGCTCAGGTCGCTCCGGCCTTCAAGGCCGCGGCCGACGCCGCCCGTTCCTCCGCGAATGCCACGCGGTCCATGGCCGCCGCCATGCGCTCCGCCGCCGACGCGGCCATCGACGGCGCCAAGGCACGTGCCGCCGCTGCCCGTGCCAACCAGGCCGACGCACAGGCCCAGGCCGACGCCAAGGCAGCCCGCGAGGCCGCCAACCAGGCCTACGCCGACGCCGCGGCGGCCCGCCAGGCCGCCAACGACGCCGAAGCCGAAGCAGCCCGCGCCCGAGGCGCCGCCGCCGAAGCCGAACAGCACGCCGCGGCCGCCTCAAGCGCCGCCGACCTCGCCGAGAGCGAGGCCGCCACCGCCCAGGCCGCGGCCACCAAGGCCAAGGAGGACGCCGACGCCGCAGGCAAGCTCGCCGAATCCGCGGAGAAGCACGCCGCGTCGGCGAAGGAGGCCGCCAACAATGCCCTCGGCTACGCCAAGCAGGCCGACGAGGCCGCCAAGAAGGCCGAGGCAGAAGCACGCGAGCAGGAGCGCAAGGCACGCGAGGAAGCCGCCGAGGCGGGCAAGAGCGACAGTCCTCAACTGACCGACGACGAGCTGGAGGTCCTCGAGAAGAGTGGCATCTCCCGTGAGGAATACGAGAAGGCCCGGCAGCTCGCCGGCAAGGACTTCGCGGACCTCCTGGTGGAGATCGGTGGTGGTCTCCTCGCGGACTACTTCGACATCAAGAACATCAAGAAGTGCATCAGCGACGGCAACGTCGAGGCGTGCTTCTGGGCGCTGGTGAACAACCTCCCCTGGGGCAAGGCTCTCCGGGCCATCGAGAAGTTCCCGGAGATCGCCAAGGCCATCAAGCGTCTGGCCAACATCGGCAAGCTCCTCGAGGAGTCGGCCACGGCGAAGAAGCTCATCGACAAGGGGAAGGGCGTCCTTGATGCCCTCCGCAAGGTACATGCGGAATGCCTCATCGAAGCGGCCGAGGAACTCCCCGACAACAGCTTCACGCCGCGGACCCCGGTCCTGATGGCGGACGGCACCCGCAAGCCGATCGAGGACGTCCGGACGGGTCAGGACGTCCTGGCCACCGACCCCGGGACCGGCAGGACCGAGGGGCGCATGGTCACCAACGTGATCATCGGCCAGGGTCAGAAGAACCTCGTCGAGGTCACGGTCGACACCGACGGTGCGGCGGGCGACGCCACCGGCAAGGTCACCGCCACCGGCAACCACCCGTTCTGGGTGGACAACCAGCACCGCTGGCTCACGGCGGCGGACCTCAAGGCGGGCGACCGGCTCCGCACCCCCGACGGCGGGCTGAACGAGGTCGTCGGCACCCGGGCGTGGACCGAGACGCGCAAGGTCTACAACCTCACCGTCGAGGGCGTCCACACCTACTACGTCGGTGTCGGCACCACGGCGATCCTCGTCCACAACGCCAAGAAGAAGAAGTGCCTCGAGATCGATCACGTGGCCCAGGTCTCCGGTGACTGGGTCCACAAGGGCGCTCACGTCAATATGGCGGACGAGACCGAGGTGCTGATCCGCGCGGACGGCAAGGGTGGCATCATGGGCCTGCCCTACCGCCGAGGTGGTTCGATCGGCGAGCCCTCGCAGAAGCAGATCGACGCCGCCATCGAGGAACTCAGGACGAATCCGAAGCGGCGCGAGGACATGCTGAGAGTCGCGCGGGCCGCCAAGGAGAAGTTCGAATACAGCGCCAAGGCGATGAAGGAGGGCCGTAAGCCGGAGTGGAAGTTCGACAACGACCGGACGAAGGAAATTCAGGACCTGATCGACGCGCTGGAGAACATTCCGTAACCGGCGCATGGGAGAAGACGCGGATGTCCGACCTGGAGTTCTACGCCCACGTCGCCACTCGTGGTGACGTACTGGGGGCGGGTATCGGGTCCCCTCCTGCCGCATGGGAGGAAGAGCTGGGGCCCGACTACGCCGACAACACGTCGGCGGGCCTCATCGGCCGGGACTACGGACTGGTGCAGTTGTCGTTCCAGGAGGACGAGGGCATCTGGGCGTGCACCGATATCAAGGTGCGGGTGCGCAGCCTGATCCGCGGCGCGGGCGTCGTACCGCCGCCCCTCCGGGAGGCGTACGGTGAATTCACTCATCGAGTCGGATTCGACGACCTTCGTGCCCTGATCACGGACCTGGGGCATTCGGTCGAGCCGGACGACGACGCGTCGGTGACGGACGACTTCCACAGGTACCGGGTGTCCGGGTCCGGCGCGAGGATCTTCGTCGTCGCCGACGCGGATCCCTACGGAAACGGCGACATCGATCCGGACGACCCCACGGAAAAGCGCGTGGGGGACGTGCTGTACATCGATGTGTCACCGGCCTGGTGGTCGGACCGGGACTGATTCGGTCCCTGAACACGGCACGACAAGGAGTGGCGGGTACTCGCTCGAGTACCCGCCACTCCTTTATTTGTACACAACCGCCCGCCCACCCCCCACCGCTTCCGCCGGGACGTCCGGGAACACGCGGCGGGCCAGGCCCGCCAGGGTGCGGCCCGGGCCGAAGTCGGTGAAGCGGGCGCTGCCCAGCTCGGTCACCAGCGTGTGGAGGGTGTCGTTCCAGCGGACCGGGGAGATCAGCTGGCGCGCGCAGAGGGCCGGCCAGTCGTGGCCGTCGGTGTGGGGGCGGGCGTCCACGTTGGAGATCACCGGGGCGTGTGCGGGGCGGAATGTGATCTCGTCCAGTGCCGCGGCGAGTGCCTGGCTCGCGGGTGCCATGTACGCGGTGTGGCAGGCGGCGGACACCGGTAGGACGCTGTAGCGCCAGCCGTTCGCGAGGGCCTGCGCGCCGGCGGTCTCGACCGCGTCCGGGGCGCCCGCGATCACCGTCTGTTGCGGGGAGTTGAGGTTGGCGACCCACAGGTCCGCGCCGTCGCGGCGTACCCGGTCGGTGAGTTCCTCGACGGCCGTGGGGTCCGCGCCCATGACGGCGGCCATGGCTCCGGGCCGGTGGCGGGCGGCGTCGGCCATCGCGCGGCCGCGTACCCCGACCAGCCGGGCGCCGTCGGCGGTGGTGAGGGCCCCGGCCGCCACCAGGGCCGTGTACTCCCCCAGGCTGTGCCCGGCGAAGGCGGTGACGCGGGCCTCCGGGTGGGTGTCCCGGAATTCCGTCCAGGACAGCAACGACGCCGTGAAGACGCTGATCTGGGCGAGGTCGGTACGGGCCAGGGTGTCCGTGCCGGCCTCCAGGAGCAGTTCCGCGACATCGTGTCCCGACGCCTCGGAGACCGTGTCGACCAGGGACCACGACGGCGTGTCGCGCCAGCGGGCGCCCATGCCCTGCCGCTGTACCCCCTGCCCCGGGAAGAGGGCGGCGAACGACGTCGCACCAATGCCGTGTGTGTCGTGTGTAGCAGCCATCGGTGTTTTTCCTCCGGTCTGTTCCATGCCTCCGGTGAATCGGGTGCCGGATCGAGTGTCGGCACCCGCGACTCAAGCGGAGGACAAGCGCCGGTCATCGCCGGGCCACTGGTGCGGGACTTGAGTTGAATATTGGCCGGGGCGCTGAATGCTGGTTCTCGCACCGGGCTCGCGGCCCGGTTTTACGACCGGTGCCGACGTCGGGAGACCCTCATTACGCCCACCACCGAGATGACCAGAGAGATAGCCGGAGATTTGTACGCCGGAAACGCGATAGCGGAGGTTCTGGAGGTGTTCATGGAATCCAAGGTCCCTCGAAGCGGGCTGTCCGGAACGGATACCCTCGAATTCAACCGGACCGTCGACCGGTCCTTGCTGCACCGCTGGGCCCTGTCCGAGGTGTTCCTGACGGACGCCCGCCGGGTGAGCGAGTCCGCGTACCTCGCGGCCGCTCAACTGCCGCCGTCGCACACCTATTACACGGAGGGGTGCTCCCGGCTCGGCGTGCCGGATCCGCTGCTCCTGCTGGAGTGCTGCCGGCAGGCGGAGACGTACGGGGGCCACGCGTTCTTCGGCGTGCCCCGGGACAGCAAGTTCCTGCTGCGTTCGTGGTCGATGTCCCTGCCGGGGCTGCTGACCGCGCCCGTCACGGACCGGCCGGGCGAGCTCGCGATGCGGGTGCGTACGAGCAACCGCCGCGGGGCGGCCGGTGATGTCCGCCGGCTGACGTACGAGGCGGAGATGGAGCTCTCCCGGCACCGCCTGGGCACGGTGCGCATCGACGTCGGGTACATACCCGGCGAGGTGTACTCCATGGTGCGCGAGCGGGGCCGGGGCAGGCCGCTCACTCCGTTCGGGGACCTCCCCCGGGTGGGTTCGCGGCTGGCGCCGTCCCTCGTGGGCCGGGTGGATCCGGCCAACGTGGTGCTCGGCGATGTGCGCACCGGCCCCGACGGGGCCTCCGCGTCGCTCCGTGTGCCCGTGGACAACCGCAGCATGTTCGACCACGCGCAGGACCACGTGCCGGGCATGGTGCTGATGGAGGCGGCCCGGCAGTTGTGCCTGTTCACCGCCTCCGAGTTGCACGGCGCCTCGACGCCGCGTACCACGGTCGCCGGTTTCGACTTCTCCTTCGCTCGCTACGCGGAGCTGGACTCCCCCACGACCGTGCACGTCCGCAGGACCGAGCCGTACGCCCATGTGGACGAGCTCGGCGCCGCGCTGCCGGAACTGTGGACCTTCCACGTGGAGTTCGAGCAGGACGGCGCGGTCATCGCCACCGGCCGGATGCACACGACGACGTCCCGCGCCTACGCGGCCGCCATGCAGGAGGTGATGGTGTGAGGGCGCCCGATGGAGTCCTCCTCACTCCCGCCGAGTGGCTGCCGGCCACCACCGTCAAGGCGGTGGAGGCGCTCGCCGACGGCCTGGTCACCCGGGACGAGAGCGAGGCGATCGGCTATGACGAGCTTCCCGTGTCCGGACGCGAGTCGGCCCCCGAGATGGCGGTGCTGGCCGGCCGGGAGGCGCTGGAGCGGGCCGGAGTGGCACCGGCGTCGGTACGGGCCGTGCTGCACGCGTGGACGTACTACCAGGGGCACGACTTCTGGTCCCCGGCGCACTACGTGGCCGACCGGACCGGCGCGACCGGCAGTGTTCCCATCGGCATCCAGCAGATGTGCAACGGCGGCGCGGCGGCCCTGGAGACCGCGCTGACCCGGCTGGTGGCGATGCCGGACCACGGCCCGGTGCTGGTGACGACGGGCGACCAGTTCTGCGGCCCCGGGTTCGACCGCTGGCGCGGTGACTACGGGGTCTGGTACGGGGACGGGGCGACGGCCGCGGTGCTGGAGCGCCGCGAGGGGCCGGCGGGAGCCGCGCTCGTCCTGGACGCCCTGGTCACCGAGGCCGCGCCGGATCTGGAGGTCGTCCACCGCGATGTGTCCCGTTTCCAGGAGGCGCCCCTGTCGGCCGGTCCCACGGTCGATGTGCGGCGCACCAAGAAGGCGTTCCTGACGGGCACGGGCCGGGAGCCGTTCGTCGGCCGGCTGCGGGAGACTACGACCCGCGTGGTCGCGGCCGCGCTGGCCGAGGCGGGCCTCGGACCGGACGGCCCGGCCCCGCGCGCGGTGCTGCTGCCCCGTCTCGGGCGGGCGACGGCGCGTGACATCTACGGGCCCGCGGTGGCGGCGGTCACTCCCGCCCCGGTCGTCGACCTGGGCGCCGGCACCGGCCATCTGGGCGCGGGCGACCTCTTCTCGAACCTCGCGGCACTGGCCGGCGATGGCCCGTGGGGGCTCCGGTCCGGCGAGCACGCCGTCGTGCTCAGCGCGGGCGCCGGGTTCACCTGGAGCGGTGTCGTGGTGCACCGCCCCTGAGCCCCGGCCCCCTCCTCAGCTTCTCAGCTTGGCCCCGGGTCCGTTCGGCGATCCGGCGATAGAACGGCAAACGGAAAGGCGTGATGATGACGATTCCCCTGCGTGAGCACTCCGGTGGGGAACGGCCGGTGCTGATCGTGGGCGGCGGGCCGGTGGGTCTGGTCCTCGCGTGCGAACTCCTCGGCCAGGGTGTGCCGGTGCGGGTCGTCGACGGCACCCCGCCGGACTCCTCGCTGCACTCCCGCGCCATCGTGGTGTGGCCGCGCAGCCTGGAGCTGCTCGGCCGGATCGGGGCGGCGGAGCCGCTCGCCGAGGCGGGCAACCGGCTCGACGCGGTGACCTACTTCTCGCAGAAGCGGCCGCTCGGCTCGATCGAGATGAGCCGGCTCAAGGACACCCCCTACCCCTTCGGCCTGGTCATCCCCCAGCACCGCACGGAGGACGTGGTCCGCGACCGGCTGATCGCGCTCGGCGGGAAGGTCGAGCAGGGCACGGTGACCGGGCTCGACAACTCCGGCCGGCGGCCCGTGGTCGACGTGGCGTGGACGGACGGCCGTACCGAGCAGATCGAGGCCGACTGGGTCATCGGCGCGGACGGCGCGCACAGTTCGGTGCGCCGCTTCGCGGGCATCGAGTTCCTCGGCAGCGGTGAGGACGTGCTCTTCGCCATCGGCGACGGGCCGATCGACGGCGATCTGCACGACAACGAGCTGCTCTACTGCTACACGCGCGGCGGGGCGCTCGGCTTCGCCCCGTTCGGCGACGGCCGGTTCCGGCTGGCGGTGAGCGTGCCGGGCTGGACGGAGGACCACGCGCCGCCGCGCGAGCTGTTCCAGCGGGTGATGGACGAACGGGCCCCGCGCCCCGGCATGATCGGGCCGCTGGACTGGACGACGATCTTCCGGGCGCGGCGGCGGGTCGCCGAGACCCTGCGCGACGGCCGGGTCTTCCTCGCCGGCGACGCGGGCCACATCTTCAGCGCGGCGGGCGCCCAGGGCATGAACACCGGTATCCAGGACGCGGTGAACCTGGGCTGGAAGCTGGCGGGCGTCATCCGGGGCACCCTGGAGCCCGGGATCCTCGACACCTATGACTCCGAGCGCCGGCTGGCCGCCGAGCGGGTGGTCCTGACCACCGCCAAGCAGACCAGCTGGGGGCTGTTCCGGGGCCGCAGGGAGGTCGCCGTCCGGGACACCCTGGTGCGGTCCGCGCAGCGCACGGGCGTCCTCCAGCGGTTCGGCGCCCCGCTGATGGCGCAGCACGACGTCACCTACCGGCCCGCCGAGTCGCTGTGGCAGACGCTGCCGGGGCTCACCCGTGCCGTGCGGGCGGGCGACCGGCTGCCGGTCTTCAGCCGGCACGCCTCGGCCGGTGACGGCCCGGCGGCGGGCGGGGGCCGCTGGCCGTCCGTCGACGCGGCGGGCCCGACCGTCCTGCTGTGGGCCGGCGAGCGGCAGAACGACGAGTGGGTCCGGCAGCGCGACGCGCTGCTCGCGACCCTCCCGGCCGGCTTCCCGGCCCAGGACGTCTCGGCCTGGCCCGGCTTCGCCCCGCTGCTGGGCAAGGAGCCCCGGGCCGTACTCGTCCGCCCGGACGGCCACATCGCGGCCCTGACCGGTCTGGACCCGGCGGAGCTGCGGATGGCTCTGCGGCGCGCCCGCGTGGTGCTCTCGGCCCTGCCGCGTACCGAGCGTGTGGGCACCGAGACCGTCACCGAGATGGGCGCGAGCGCCGCGGCGGGCGCCCCGGCACCGCAGGTGATACCCAGGAAGGCGGAGAAGCCCGCCCCGGAAAAGCCCGAAAAGCCCGAAGAGCCGGAAAAGGCGGCGTCGTGAGCCGGGCCGCCGTGGTGTGCGGTCTCGGCGCCTGGGTGCCGCCGAGGGTCGTGCCCAATGACGTGCTGGCGGAGCAGCTCGACACCTCGGACGAGTGGATCCGCACCCGGACGGGCATCGAGCGACGGCACGTGATCGAGCCGGGCGACGCCACCTCCGACCTGGCGGTCGAGGCCGGGCGCAGGGCGCTGGCCTCGGCGGCCGCCCGAGGCGGGGCGGAGGCCGAGGGAATCGACCTGGTCGTCCTCGCCACCAGCACCCCCGACCACCCCTGCCCGGCCACGGCGCCCGTCGTGGCCGAGCGGCTGGGCCTGGGCGGCGTCGCGGCCTTCGACGTGGGCGCCGTGTGCACCGGCTTCGTCTACGCCCTCGCGGTCGCGGCCTCGATGCTGACGGCCGGGACGGCGCAGCGCGCGCTGGTCATCGGCGCGGACACCTTCTCCACGATCCTGGATCCCGGGGACCGCACCACCCGTGCCATCTTCGGCGACGGGGCGGGCGCGGTGGTGCTGCGCACCGGGGACGCGGACGAGCCGGGAGCGTTGCTGGGCTTCGACCTCGGCAGCGACGGCGCGGGCTCCGACATGATCACCGTCCGCGCCGGCGGCTCGCGGCAGCGCTCCACCGGGGAGCCAGCCCCCGAGGGCGACCAGTACTTCTCGATGGCCGGCCGCGCGGTCTTCACCGAGGCGGTGCTGAACATGAGCAAGTCCGCCCAGAACCTGATCGACCGGATCGGCTGGACCGGGGACGCCTCGGTCGACCGGGTGGTGGCCCATCAGGCCAATGTGCGCATCCTGCGCGCGGTCGGCGATCAACTGGGCCTGGCCGACGAACAGATCGTCGTCAATCTCGACAAGGTCGGCAACACCGTGGCGGGTTCCATCCCGCTCGCCCTCGCCGACGCGGTGGCCGCCGGGGACGTCCGGCCGGGCCACCGGGTGCTCCTCACCGGCTTCGGCGGCGGCCTGACCTGGGGATCGGCCGCCCTGCGCTGGCCGGATCTGGCCCTTGTCCCCGACCCCACGCCTACCCTACGGAAGGAACAGTCATGACCACGGCAACAGCGACGCAGAAGATCAAGGACCGTGTGGTGTCCATCCTGAGCGAGAAGTTCGGCCTGCCGGAGGAGGAGATCCTCTCCGGCGCCGTCTTCGAGGAGCTCGACATCGACTCGCTGATCCTCGTCGAGCTCGGCCTCATTCTCCGCAAGGAGATGGGCGTCGTGCTCCAGGAGGGCGAGCTGAAGTCGACCCACACGATCGACGACGCGGTGACCGTCATCGAGGCGAAGGGCCCGCGGGTGTGAGCGCCACCGCCATGGAACGCGCCGTGTCGATCACCGGAATGGGGCTGGTCACCCCCGCGGGCTCCGGTGTCGAGGACAACTGGCGGCGCGTCACCTCCGGTGTCTCCGCGGCCGCCACGGACCCCGCGCTGGAGGGCGCCGAGGTCGACTTCTCCTGCCGCGTCCCGGACTTCGACGCCGACGCCCTGCTCGGCAGGCGCACCGCGTGGAAGCTGGACCGCTTCGTCCAGCTGGCGCTGGTGGCGGCGCGGCAGGCCGTCGCGGACTCCGGCCTGGACTCCGCCTCCTGGGACGGAACACGGGTCGGCGTGGTCCTCGGCAACTCCCTGGGTGGCACCGCGACGTTCGAGAAGCAGCACCGCACGTTCTACGACGGCGCTCCCGAGGACGTGTCACCGCTGATGGTCCCGATGGGGATGGTCAACATGGTGGCCGGTTACGTCGCCATGGACCAGAAGATCCTCGGCCCGAGCCTGGTGACCGCCACCGCGTGCGCCTCCGGCGCCGCCGCCGTCGGCATCGCCCGGGACTGGCTCGCCGCCGGTCTGTGCGACGTCGTCCTGGCCGGCGGCACCGAGTCGGCGCTCAGCCCGGCGACCCTGACCGGGCTCTCCCGGATGGGCGCGCTCTCAAACCGCCGGGACGACCCGGGCGCGGCGTCGCGCCCGTTCGCCGCCGACCGGGACGGCTTCGTGGCCGGCGAGGGGGCCGCGGTGCTCGTCCTGGAGCGGGAGCGGGACGCGCGGGCCCGGGGCGCGCGGACGTACGCGCGGATCACCGGCTTCGGCGCCTCCTCGGACGCGTACCACGCCACGGCCCCCCACCCGGACGGCGCGGGGCTGGAACGGGCGTTGCGCACGGCGCTGGCCGACGCGGGGGTCGACCCGGGCGACGTGGGCCACGTCAACGCCCATGGCACGTCGACGCCGATGAACGACCTGGTCGAGGCGCGGGCCCTGCGCCGGGTGCTCGGCACCCGCCCCGCGGTGACCTCCACCAAGGGCGTCACCGGCCACACCCTGGCCGCCGCCGGGGCGATCGAGGTCGCCTACACCGCCCTGGCGCTGCGCCACGGCTCGGTGCCGCCCACGGCCAACGTGCGCGAACTCGACCCCGAGGTCGACGTCGACGTGGTCACCGGCGGCGCCCGGACGGTGGATCTGGACGTGGCGGTCAGCACCTCCCTCGGTTTCGGCGGGCACAACGCGGCACTCGTGCTCACCGCGGCCTGAGACCGGGGCGGGGCCCTCCCCGCCCCGCCCCGGGCCACTCCACCACCATCCGACGAACACATAGGAGAGCGCGTGCGCACGCGTCAGTTGAGCGGTACAGGTCCCCTGGTCGGCGCCATCGGCCTCGGCTGCATGGGGATGAGCTGGGGGTACGCGGAGTCCCGGCGCGACGACGAGTTGTCCGTGGCGGTCATCGAGCAGGCGCTCGACTCGGGTGTCACGCTCATCGACACCGCGGACGTCTACGGCGACGGGCACAACGAGTCCCTGGTGGGCCGGGTGCTCGCGCGTCGCCGGGACGAGGCCGTCGTGGCCACGAAGGTGGGCATGGTCGTCACGGACCTGGCCACGCGCGCGATGCGCCGCGACGGCTCGCCCGCGCACATCCGGCGCTCCGCCGAGGCCAGCCTGCGACGCCTGGGCACCGACGTCATCGACCTGTACTACCTCCACCGCGTGGACCCGGCCGTTCCCCTGGAGGAGTCCTGGGGGCAGCTGTCCGAGCTCGTGCGCGAGGGCAAGGTGCGCCGGCTCGGCCTGTCCGAGGTGACCGTCGAGGAGGCCGAACGGGCCCACCGCGTGCACCCCGTCTCCGCCGTCCAGTCCGAGCTGTCCCTGTGGACGCGGGACGCCCAGGCGCCGGGCACGGACGTCGTCGGATGGTGCGCCGCCAACGGCGCCGCCTTCGTCCCCTTCGCCCCGCTCGGCCGGGGCTTCCTGACCGGCTCGTTCGAGCGGCCGGACTTCGAGGAGGGGGACTTCAGGGCGACCAACCCCCGTTTCGGCGACGCCGCGTTCGCCGCCAACCTCCGCATCGTGGAGGCCGTCCGCTCCGTCGCCGCCCGGCACGGGGCGACCCCCGCCCAGGTGGCCATCGCCTGGACGCTCGCACAGGGCGAGCACGTCGTCCCCATCCCCGGTACCAAGAACCCGCGCTACCTGGCCGACAACATCGGCGCCGCCGCGCTCCGGCTGAGCCCCGAGGACCTCGCGGAGCTGAACGCGGTGCCCGCGCCCGTCGGCGACCGGTACTGACCCCCGGCGGGCCGGCCGGTCGCCGGCCGGCCCGCCCCGGAAGGCAGGAACCCCATGACAGCGAGCACTACCGGCACCGCCGCGGTCGTCGGACTCGGCGCCGCAGGCGCCGGACTGGCCCGGCGGCTTGCCGCCGCCGGCATCCGCACCATCGGCGTGGAGCCGGACGCCGAAGCCGCCGCGCGCGCCCGGCGCACCGGGGTGGAGGTGACGGCGGACCTCTCCGCCGTGGCCGCCGCCGATGTGGTGCTGGAGGCCGTGCCCGAGCCCGAACCCGGCAAACGGGAGGTACTCGCCGCGATCGCCCGCCACCGCCGGACCGGCGCGCCCGTGGTGACCACGGCGCTCACCACGCCTGCGGCCGAACTGGCCGACGTGGCGGGCGGCGAGCTGCTCGCCCTGCGCTTCGCCCGCGCCGACCGGCTCGACGCGGCCGAGCTGGCCCGCGCCCCCCATACCTCGGACGAGGCCGCGGCGAGTGTCGCCGCGCTGCTGGACCGGGCCGGGGTGACCACGCACGCCGTGCCCGACGTGCCCGGTTCCCTCGCCCCGCGGCTGCTCTTCGGCTTCCTCAACCAGGCGGCGTGGATGCGCCACGACGGCTACGCGGACCGGGACTCCCTCGACACGGCGGTACGCCTGGGCTGCGGCTGGGCCGAGGGGCCGCTGGAGATCCTGGACGCCGTCGGCCACCGCACGGCCGGGGACATCCTGCGCGGGCTCCACCGGCGTCTGGGCGACCGCTTCGCGCCGGCCCCGCCCGGCACGGACCCGGCGGGCGCGACGGCCCGCCCCCCGGCGGGCGGGGCCGGTGGACCGGCGGACCCCACCGGGACCGTAGCCGTCATCGGCTCCGGCACGATGGCCACCGGGATCGCCGAGGTGTTCCTGCGCGCCGGCTACCGCACCGTGCTCGTGGCCCGCACGGAACGCAAGGCCGCCGACGCCCGGGAGGCCGTCGAGTTCGGGCTGCTGCGGGCCGGCGCCGACGAGGAGCGGCTCGCCGAGCACCTCGGCCGGTGGACCGGCACCATCGATCTCACGGCGGTCGCCGGCGCGGGCATCGTGGTGGAGGCGGTCGTCGAGGACCTCGGCGTCAAGCGCGACCTCTTCGCCCGGCTCGGCACGCTGTGCGCCCCCGGCACCCTGCTGGCCACCACGACCTCCAGCCTTTCGGTGCGCGATTGCGCCGCCGCGTCCGGGCGCCCCGAGGACGTCCTGGGCCTCCACTTCTTCAATCCGGCGCCCGCCATGGAGCTGGTGGAGCTGGTCCGCGGCGAGCACACCGGCGAGGCCGCGGTCGCCCGGGCCCGCGCCGTCCTCGCCCGTCTGGGCAAGGCGGGCGTGGAGTGCGGCGACCGTACCGGCTTCATCGTCAACGCCCTGCTGTTCCCCTACCTGAACGACGCCCTGGCCGCGCTGCGGCACCCCTCGGTCACGCCCGCGCTGCTCGACTCCGTCATGAAGTCCGTCGGCGGTCAGCCCGTCGGCCCCACCCGGCTCCTGGACGTCGTCGGCGCCGACGTCGCCCTCGAGGTGCAGCACCGCCTGTACGAGGACTCGGGCCGGCCCGAACTGGCCCCCGCCGACCTGCTGCGGAACCTCGTGGACCACGGGTTCCTCGGCCGTAAGACCTCCGGCCGGGGCGTGCGCGCCTTCCTGGCCCACGAGGCCCGGACAGCCGCTGTCTGACCGCCCTTCCGGGCCGTCCACGCCGTCCTTCCTCTCTTTTCTCAGCGAACCTTTCTCAGCGAAATCGCCCATCACTTGAACCACATCAAGGAGCACGCGATGTCCGTTATGCCCTTTTTCCGTGCCCACCGGCGCGCGCTCGGCTACACCGCGATGGTCGCCGCGCTGTGCCTGACGGCGGGCGGGGTGGCCAACGCCGCCGCGTCGGCCGGGCAGCCGGCCCCGCAGGCCGCCCCCGGCCCGATCACCAGCGAGACCCTCTCCGAGGGCGATTCCAGCCTGCCGTTCAAGGTCGACGCCGACGGCCCCCGGCATCTGGTGTACCGCAAGGCGGTCATCCCGCCGGGCGTCGCCACCGGCTGGCACTACCACGTCGGAGCGGAGATCGCCGTCATCAAGTCCGGGACGCTGACGCGCATCAACGGCGCCGACTGCACCGTCCGCGCCATCAAGCCGGGCGACGCCCTGGTCGAGCCCACCGGCCCCGACGAGGTGCACTACGGCGTCAACCGGGGCACCGAGCCGGTGGTGCTCTACATCACGGACGTCCTGCCGGCCGGCGCCCCCTTCTCCAAGCCCGCGGCCGACCCGGGCTGCCCCACCGCGAAGTGAGCGCCCCGATCGAGCGGACGGCCCCCGCGGGCGCCGTCGACGCACCGGTGGACGTGGCCTTCTTCGACGTGGACGAGACCCTGCTCACCTTCAAGAGCATGTTCCGCTTCCTCGCCCACCACTTCGCCGAGCGCGGTCTGCCGCCGGACCGCGCCCGGCTCGCGGAGGAGGAGCTGCGCCTGCTGGCCGCCGAGGGCGTCCCCCGGGACGAGACCAACCGCGAGTACTACCGCAATTACACGGGCCGGCCGGTGGCCGAGGTCATGGCCCACGGCCGGGCCTGGTTCGCCGCGGAACTGGCGGCCGGCGGCGCGCTCCACGACCCGGCGGTGGCGGCCCTGAACCGCCACCGCGAGGCGGGGGCGCTCACCGTCCTGGTCTCCGGCTCGTTCCCGCCCTGTCTGGAGCCGGTCCGGGAACTCCTGGGCGCCGACCTGCTGCTGTGCAGCGAGCCGGAGATCGAGGCGGGCGTCTACACGGGCCGGCTGCCGACGCCCATGATCGGCCCGTACAAGGCGGCCGCGGCCCGCGGGCTGATGGCGCGCCGCGGCATTCCGCCGGAGCGGGCCGCCGCGTACGGCGACCACTCCTCCGACCTCGCCCTGCTGCGCGCCGTGGGCCATCCCGTGGCGGTGGGGGACGATGCCCGGCTGGGCGCCTACGTCCGGGAAGTGGGGGGCGGACAGCTCCCTGGCATCAGCGGCTGACCTGACGGGTCCGCCGGGGAGGGAAAGCCCGCACGGCGCGCTCCCTCTCCCGGTGGGCCCGCCGCCTTACCGGGCCGCGCCCGACAACGCCAGGAACTGCTCGTCCGGTTCGTCCTGGAGCATCACATGGTGGAGGGTGTTGACGCTCGGTGAAGGGGAGATGCCGAGCGCCTCGCCCATCCGGCTGCGCAGCCGCTGGTAGACCTCGAGCGCGGCCGCCCTGCGGCCGGCCCCGTACAGCGCGCGCATCAGCTGCGCGTGGACGTTCTCGTGGTACGGGAACTCGGAGGCGAGCTCCGTGGCCTCCTCCACGGCCTCCTGCGACCTGCGCATCCGCAGCAGCGCCTCCACCAGCAGCTCCCGGGCGCCCAGGTGCAGTTCGCCCAGGCGCTCGGCGTACGGGGCGAGGATCCTGCCGAGGCGTACGTTGCCGAGGGGCTGCCCCCGCCAGCGGGAGAGCGCCATTCTCAGCAGCCGTTCGGCCTCCGCCGCGTCGCCCTGGGCGACGGCCTCCCGGCCGCGCTGGACGAACAGGTCGAAGGCGGGCTTGTCCCATTCGTCGTCGGCGACGCGCAGCACATAGGTGTTGCCGTCCGTCATCAGCCGTTCCGCCGTGACCTGTTTGACCGTGGTGCCGCCGGCCTCGGCCATGGTGCGGCGGATGACCCCGATATAGGTCTGGAGGGCGGTCATGGCCGTGCGCGGCGGGCTGCCGTCCCAGATCTCGTCGATGAGCGTGGGCATGCTGACGCGCTGCCCGGTGCGCAGCAGCAACAGGGCGAGGGCCTGTCTCTGCTTGGGGGCGGTCGGTGTGATGTCCCGTCCGTCGATGCAAAGGGCCAGGTTTCCGAGGGTGCGAAATTCCATAGCGTCTTCCCGAGTGTGAGTCGTGGAACGGGCCCTGAGGGCTGGTCGCACGGATCAGGTGCCGGGCGTCCGTTCGTGAAGCCGGGAAACGGACGCGGAATCGGTCCGGGCGGCTTCCCGTCTGTCGAGACAGGGCGCGGCGTACGCACATGGCAGCGCCCACGGCGGGAGGGAAGGGCGGCCGACGTCATCGGCGGCCGCGGCCACGATTCGCCTGTCCGGCACGTCCCCGGACTGCAAACCCTTGCGGTGTCGCGCCTCACCAGGCGGCGCGCATCGAAGCCCTGGCACGGTCTCCGTGCCCGGGACAGAGCGAGCGGACGCGTCATGGCCCGGCAAGGCCGTCGCAGGCGCGCACGCCACTCTCATCCCCCCGTTGACAGCGCGTGTCCAGACTTGCGTCGCTGTCTGTTGCCGATTTTCCCACTGACCGGTGAGTTCAGACAACAGACCTATGCGCTTCGTTAGCTACCTTGCAATGATCGAGCCATGGTGAAAGATTCCGACATTCTCGATGAAGACGACAGACGCGTGGTCGCGGCTCTCCAGATCAGTCCGCGGGCCGGAGTGGGCGGAATCGGGCGGATCCTGGGGGAGCACGAGCGCACCGTCGCCCGGCGCGTCCACCGGCTCATCGCCTGGGGGGCCATCCAGCCGACGGCGGTCTACGACACCATGCGGTGCGGCCTGGGAAACGCTGTTCAACTGCGGCTCGAGACGGAGTGCGGGGCGCTGGAGGAGGTGGCGCGGGCGCTGGTCCGGCGGGACGACCTGCGCCGGGTCGTCGCGGTCAGCGGGCGCAGCGACGTGCTGTGGTGCGAGATGATCGTGGCGCACCGGCCGGGCCTCCACACCCTGATAGCAGAGGGGTTTCCGGAAATCCCCCGGATCAGGAAGGTCGAGGTGCACACCACCCTCAAGACCTTCGTCACCGCGGCCGAGTGGCGCGTACCGGTGCTGACGGCGGAGGAGGAGACGGCGCTGCGCAACTGCGCGATACGGCCCCTCCCCGATCCCGCGGACCGCTACGAGCTGACCGCCACGGACCGGCGCGTGGCGGAGGAGCTGATCCGGAACGCCCGGGTCAGCCTCACCGACCTGGCGCGGGAGCTGGGCTTCTCGGTGGCGACGGCGGGCCGGCGTGTCACGTCCCTGCTCGAACGGCGCATGCTCTATTTGCGCACGGAGGTCGAACCGGAGCTGCTGGGCAGGCCTGTCCAGGCTCAAATGTGTCTCAAAGTGCACCCTGCGGCGCTGGAGACCGTCGGTGTCGCGCTGGCCTCCTCACCCGAGGTGCGCTACTGCGCCGCCATCACCGGCGTCCAGAACCTGATCGTGGAGGTGTGCCTGGAGCACGAGGCGGACCTCTACCGCTTCCTGAGCGAGCGGCTGGGGAGCATTCCCAACATCACGGATGTCGCCACGGAGATCATCACCCATGCCTACAAGCGGGGATTCGTGGTCAAACCGGCCAGGAGGAGGGAACGTTGAGGCGGCCGGAACGCGGAGGGGCGGGCGACCCGGTGGGATCGCCCGCCCTGTGCACCACGGGGTACGGCCCTTACGAGAGGGTGTCCGCGGTGACCTCGTTCTTCTTCGGCCCGGCGGCCACCGGGGCGTCCGCCGTCGCGGGCTGCCGCCCGGGCTCCCGGAGCATGACGTAGATGGCCACGGACAGCACCGCGCAGATCGCGGCGCTCGCCCACAGGACCACGTGCCAGGCGTCGGTGAAGCCGTCGGTGACGAAGTCGAAGAAGCCCGGCCGGACGTTCTCCGGGAGCTTCGACAACGGTCCGGTCAGGTCGCCCGAGTTGACGCTGTTGGCCAGCTCGACGGGCTCGCCGCGGTAGGCGGGGAACCGGTCCAGGCCGTCGTTCAGCCAGTTCTGCATCAGGTTGACCAGGGCCGAGCCGGCGGCCGCGATGACGACGGCCTCGCTGCCCAGGCGGAGGGTGTTGAGGAAGCCGGCCGCCGTTCCGGTGGCCTCGGGCGGGACGACGTCCAGCACCGCTCCGTCGACCAGGCCGAAGTTGAGCCCCAGTCCCACGCCGAGCGTGATCAGGGGTCCGGCCAGCGCTCCGGCGCCGACACCGGGTTCGAGCACCAGGGCCAGCCACGCGACGCCGACCGTCAGGCACACCAGGCTCGCGGCGAACACGGCCCGGTTGCTCCAGCCCCACTTCACCAGTCGGCCGGCCAGCAGCGGGGTGATCAGGATGGGCAGGGTCATCAGCAGCATCATGGTGCCGGCCGCCTGGCTGCTCGACTTGTTCGCGACCAGCAGGTAGTTCGGCAGCAGGGGCAGCAGGATGACGAACGCGAACGTGACGACCACGGGGATCAGGCACAGCGCCATGAACCTGCCGTTGCGCAGCAGCTTCAGGTCGAACATGGGGTGCGGTACACGCCGCTCCACCAGCGCGAAGAGCGCCATCAGCAGTACCGAGCCCACGAGCATGCCGAGCACTCCGGCGCTCGCCCAGCCCCACTGCGGGCCCTCGACCATGCCGAGCATCAGCAGGAAGAGACTGCCGACGAAGGTGACGGTGCCCGCCCAGTCCACCTTGGCCGCCGACTCGTTGCGCGACTCCCGCATGAACGGGATGGCGAACAGCACCAGCACCATGAGCACGGCGTGGGCCCCGTAGAACGAGCGCCAGCCGAGCGTGTCGGCCAGCACACCCGCCACCATGGCACCCAGGGCGAGCCCGGCGCCCGTGGCGATGCCGACGGCGGCGAACGCCTTGGTGCGGGCCGCGCCGTCGAAGGTGGTGGCCAGGATGGAGCTGCCGCTGGTCAGCAGGGCGGCGGCGCCGACACCGGCCGCGCCGCGCACCAGGTCGAGCAGGATGATGTCGCTCGCCACGGCGCTCACCAGCGAGGCGACCGTGAACACCACGGCGCCGGCCACGAACATCCGCCGCCGGCCGATCAGGTCGGCCAGGGAGCCACAGGCCAGCATGAAGCTCGCGAAGGTCAGGTTGTACCCGTGCACCACCCACTGCAACGCGTCCAGCGACGCGTGGGTGTCCTGACCGATATGAGGGAGCGCCACCCCCGATCCGGTCACCGAGGTCGGCAGGATCAGCAGCGTCAACAGCACCGCGCACAAGGTGATCGCGGGACTCGTCCGGCGTGTGCGTTCGGTTAACAGGGCATCCACTTCGCGTGCTCCTTCGTCACTCGCGCATCAGCGCAGGGCTTCGGCTCGTACTTTCAGGGCGGCGTTCATCAGCAGGAAGCCCTCCTCGATGCGCCAGATCATGCCGCCGGCGAACGGAATCGTGAGGCCGCCGAAGTCCTCCCGCTGGCGGAGCCGTACACCGGAGTCGGTCTCCTCCAGGAGGAACTCGTGCCGGGCCCGGAAGACGGTGGCGTTCCGGATGACACCGGACCACTGGAGGTGGCGGTTCTTCTCCACCACGGTGACCGTGGGGGTGTGGACCTCTTCCCGCGGCTTCTTGGGGCGCTGCATGCGCAGCCACAGCTGCTGGCCGGCCTCGGCCTTGCCGCGGGCCTCCAGGATGAAGGGATTCCACTCGCCGTAGCGGTCGAAATCCACGATGACGTCCCACACCGTTTCCAGGGGAGCGTCGATATTGACGAACGTCTCGATGGAACGCATGTCCTGTCCTGACTCCTGTTCGAAGGGATCGCCGGCGGGCCGCCGGGGCGGCGCGGGAACCTACGCGGGGATGGCGTTGACGACGCCGCCGTCGACCAGGAGGTCGACGCCGTTGACGAAGGCCGCCGCGTCGGAGGCCAGGAAGGCGACGGTCGAGGCGACCTCCTCCGGGGTACCGACCCGCTTCTGCACCGACTGGGCGGCGCTGTCCTCGCGCGCCTCGGTGGTGGGGACGGACTCGCGGAACATGTCGGTGTCGATGTAGCCGGGGCTGACCGAGTTGACCCGGATGCGCCGGTCGGCGAGGTCGCTGGCCAGGGTCTTGGCGAGGTTGGCGGCCGCGGCCTTGGTCGCCGCGTAGAGGGAGCCGATGGCGAGGCCCCGGTGAAGGGTCCAGGAGGCGTTGATGACGATGGACCCGCCGTCGCGGAGCAGCGGCAGGGAGCTCTGGACGGTGTAGAAGACGCCCTTGAAGTTGGCGTCGACGACGTAGTCGACGTCCTCCTCGGTGAACTCCTCGATCCGCTTGAAGACCCCGACGCCCGCGTTGGCGAACACCACGTCGAGGTGGCCGAACCGCTCGCGCACCTCGTCCGTCAGCCGCGCGAGGTCGGCGGGCTTGGAGACGTCGGCGGCCACGGTCAGGAGGCGGTCTCCTCCGTCGAGCCGCTCGGCCGCGAGCTTGAGGCGGTCCTCGCTGCGCCCGGTGATGACGACCTTGGCGCCCTCGGCCAGGAAGAGCTGGGCGGTGGCGAACCCCATGCCGGTGGCACCGCCGGTGATCAGGGCGACCTTGCCGTCGAAGCGTGCCGCACCCGCAATGTTCAGCGTCATGAAATACCCGAATCGATCGATGGGGGATGAAATAAGTGGAGATAAAAACGACGGCCGGAAGTGCTCCGGCATATCGCCCGGCATCGCGCGGAGGCGCCGGCTGCCCGCCGGCGCCTCCGCCGCCACCCCTTGTGGGAAGCCACCCCGGGGGTTGGGCGGCTTTCCGCGCGGGGCGGGTGGTTGATCACGCCCACCATCGTGCGCGGTATTACCCGGACATGAGTAGAGCCAACTTATGGTGGTGTCATGACCACCACCCACACGACAGCAGCCGACCGGACGGAGCAGGTGCCTCAGCGGCGGGAGGAGCTGCGGGCGTTCCTGCGTTCGCGCCGTGCCAGGGTGCGACCGGAGGACGTCGGTCTTCCGGGGCGCGGACTGCGGCGTACGCCCGGCCTGCGCCGCGAGGAGGTCGCCACCCTCGCCGGTATAGGAGTCTCCTGGTACACCTGGCTGGAACAGGGGCGGACGATCAACGTATCGGACTCGGTAGTCGAGTCGATCGGTCGTGTGCTGCGCCTGGACCACGCCGAGCGGGCCTATCTCTATCAGCTGGTCGGGCTCAAGCCGCCGGAGGAGAAGATCCTCGAGAACTCCGCGCTGATGCATGAGCTGGAGCGGCTGGTGGACGCCTGGTCCCCTTATCCCGCCTATGTTCTCGACCGTTGGTGGAATTTCGTCATCATCAACGAGTCAGCACAGGCGGTTTTCGGACTGCGGGGATACGGGCAGAACTGCCTGATCTCCTTCTTCACGGACGCCAAGTACCGGTCTTTCTTTGCGAACTGGGACACATTGGCGCCGCAGGTCGTGGCCGATTTCCGGGGGTCGGCCGCGGCCTATCCCGATGACGGGCGGTTCACCGCCATCGCGAGCGAGCTCAACGCCCGGAGCCCGGAGTTCGCGAAACTGTGGGACCAGCACGACGTGCGCAAGGAGTCGAACGGTACGAAGGCCGTGCTCCATCCGGTGCTCGGTGAGATGACCTTCGACCATCTGGTGCTGCATCCGTCGAGCCGGCACGACCTGCGGGTGACCGTGCATCTGCCCCGGGAGGGTTTCGAGGCGAGGCGCCGGCTGGAGCGGCTGCTGGAGTCCCAGCCGGCGAGCTCTCTCAGATGTCTGTGAACCTCAGATATTCGCGGACCTCAGATGTTGGTGAACGCCAGCTTCGCGCCCAGCGCCACGAACGCCCCCGCGAAGGTGCGGCGCATCCAGGTCATGACCTGCGGCCGGGAGATCACATGGTCGCGGACCGAGGCCGCGAGCAGCCCATAGCCCACGAAGATGACGAAGGTCATCAGCATGAAGACAGCGCTCAGCTCGATCATGCGCGGCACCGGGTGCGCCTCGTTCGTGCTGACGAACTGCGGGAGGAAGGCCAGGAAGAAGATGGTCAGCTTGGGGTTGAGGATATTGAGCAGAATGCCCGTCCAGATCACCCGCACCACGGACGGCGGCTCGCCCGCCTGCTCCTCCACACTCAAAGTGCCCCGGTCGCGCCAGGTGTTCCAGGCGACGTAGAGCAGATAGGCCACGCCCAGGAACTTGAAGGTCTGGAAGGCCAGGGCACTGGTGTGCATCAGGGCGGCCAGGCCCATGATGGTGGCCGCCATGTGGGGAACGATGCCCAGGGTGCATCCGAACGCGGCGACGATGCTCGGGCGGAAGCCGCGAGAGAGGCCGGTGGCCAGCGTGTAGAGAACGCCGGTGCCGGGTGAGGCGGTCACGATTAAGGACGTGACCAGGAATTCGATGCCCACGGGCCATACTCCTCTTGCTGCTGTGTGTATCGAGTGACGATACGTTTCTACTCGATCTCCGGGCCGCTGTGCGGGAATTGACGGGTCAGGAGGGCCCGAGTCGCCGCCTCGATGTCCGGGTTGCGCATCAGGCTCTCGCCCACCAGGAACGTCGAGATACCCACCCGCGCGAGCCGGGCCAGGTCGGCGGGGGAGGACAGACCGCTCTCCCCCACGATCACCCGGTCCTTGGGCACCTTCGGCGCCAGCCGTTCACTGGTGGCGAGCGTCGTCTCGAAGGTGTGGTGGTCACGGTTGTTGATGCCGAGGAGGCGGGAGCGCAGCCGGGCCGCCCGCTCCAGCTCCGCCTCGTCGTGCACCTCGACCAGGACGTCCATGCCGAGGTCGAACGCGGTGTCCTCCAGGTCCTTCGCCGCCGCGTCGTCGACCGCGGCCATGATGATCAGGATGCAGTCGGCACCCCACGCGCGCGCCTGGACGACCTGGTACGGGTCGTACATGAAGTCCTTGCGGAGCACCGGGAGTTCCGTCGCCTCGCGAGCCGCGACGAGATGCTCCGGGCCGCCCTGGAAGGACGGGGTGTCGGTCAGCACCGACAGACAGGCCGCGCCCCCGGCCTCGAAGGCGCGGGCGATGAGCGGCGGGTCGAAGTCGGCGCGGATGAGGCCCTTGGACGGGCTCGCCTTCTTGATCTCGGCGAGCAGGGCGTACTCGCCCCGGGCCGCGCGACGTTCGACGGCCGTCAGGAAGCCGCGCGGGGCCGGTGCGGCGGCCGCCTCGCGTTCCAGCGACGCGAGGGGGCGGTCGCGCTTCGCGGCAGCGATCTCCTCACGCTTGGCCGCTTCGATCCTGGAGAGAAAGCCGGGCATCCGTTTACGCTCCTTCGCTTCGGTGGGCATCGTGCCGGTTGGATTCCGCTATCAGTCGTTCCAGCCTGCGGTGCGCTTCCCCGCCGTCGATCGACTCCGTGGCGAGCTCCATGCCGTCCTTCAGGTCCTTCGCCCGGCCGCCGACCACGAGTGCCGCCGCGGCGTTGAACGCCGCGATGTCGCGGTACGGCCCCTTCTCCCCCGTAAGAACGCCGCGCAGCGCCTCCGCGTTGGCTCGCGCGTCGCCGCCTTTGAGCGACTCGGGTGTCGCGCGCGGCAGTCCGACGTCCTCGGGGCTCACCCGGAAGACCCGCACCGTGCCGTTCTCCAGCGAGGCGATGGTGGTGGGCCCGGTGGTGGTGATCTCGTCGAGGCCGTCCGAACCGTGGACGACGAAGGCGCGCTCCGAGCCGAGTTCGCCCAGCACCCGCGCCAGCGGCTCGACCCACTCCTCGGCGAACACGCCGACCATCTGCCGCCGTACGCCCGCCGGGTTGGTCAGCGGTCCCATGAGGTTGAAGACGGTGCGCGTGCCGAGCTCGACACGGGTGGGGTGGACGTGCCCCGTCGCCGGGTGGTGGTCGGGGGCGAACATGAAGCCGATCCCGGCCCCGGCGATACAGCGCGCCACGTCCTCCGGCCGCAGATCGATCCGGACGCCCAGCGCGCGCAGGACGTCCGCCGCGCCGCTGCGCGACGACAGCGCCCGGTTGCCCTGCTTGGCCACCGGCACACCCGCCCCCGCGACGATGAGCGCCGCGCAGGTGGAGATGTTGTACGAGCCGGAGGAGTCACCGCCCGTGCCGAGCAGGTCCATCGCCCCGGGCGGCGCCTGGACCCCGCGCATCCTCGCCCGCATGGCGATCACCCCGCCGGTGATCTCCTCCACGGTCTCGCCGCGCATCCGCATCGCCATCAGCAGCCCGCCCATCTGGGAGGGCGTCGCCCGGCCCGCCATCATCAGGTCGAAGGCGCGGGCCGATTCGTCGCGGGTGAGGGTGGCGCCGGTCGCCACCTTGCGGACCAGGTCCTTGAACTCCTCGAACCGGGCGTCGTCAGAGCTGCCGTCCATGCCCCTGCCTCTTCTCCCGTGCCCACACACCGCCGCTGCTCAGCGGCAGCGGCTGGTCCCAGTCGAGCTCGACGTTCTCCCGCCGGTACGGCGTCTCATCGGTGATCGCGGTGTCCAGGGTGCGGGCGAACAGATGGCCGCTGTGAACGGCTGCCGCGATGATCCCCGGGCCCAGGCAGTCGCCCAGCCGGACGACGCGCCGGATGCCCGCCGCGCCCAGGACGTCCTCGCCGTACGCCCGTAGCCCGGTGTACAGCTCGTCACGCGGCACCATGCCCGTGACCAGGACGAACGCGTCGGCGGCGACCTCCGTCTCCCGGCCCGTGTACACACACCCCAGCCGGGCGGCACCGGGCTCGGCCCGCAGGAGCGCCTTCGACGTGTGGACGGCGGCGCACTTCTCCATCACCCGCCGCTGGACGCGCTTCTGCTCCGCCGTGAACTGCGTGAACGACGACACCACGCTGTCGGGCGTGACGAACGTGACCTCGCAGCCGTGCTCGGCGAGACGTTCGGCGATCACTCCGCCCATGTAGTAGTGGTCGTCGTCGAAGACGACGACCCGGCCGGACGGCAGCCGGCCGGCCATGATGTCGTCCGGGGTGAAGACGGGGGTGTCCGCCGGTATCTCCATGGGGAAGCTGTGGTAGCGGCCCACCCCGTCCGCCCGCCACGCGGCGCCGGTGGCGACGGCGACGAGCGAGCACTCGGCCTCCAGGGCCATCTCGGCGGTGATCTCGTTGTCCGGCAGCAGCTGGACGTTGGGCATACGGCGCAGCTGGGTGAGCCGCCAGTCGCGCACCCGCGCCCACTCCCCCAGCCCGGGCAGCCGGCTCTCCAGGGTGACCCGGCCGCCCAGTTCGCGGTCGCGGTCGGCGAGCATGACGTCGTAGCCGCGCTGGCCCAGGGCACGGGCGGCCTCCAGGCCGGCGGGGCCGGCGCCGACGACGAGGACGGTGTCGTCGGTGTCCTTGGGCGGGATGTACTCGGGATGCCAGCCGCGCCGCCACTCCTCGCCCATGGTGGGGTTCTGGGTGCAGCGCATGGGCACGCTCGCCTTGTCGCCGGCGACGCAGATGTTGCAGCCGATGCATTCGCGGAGGTCGTCGAAGCGTCCTTCCTCGATCTTCCTCGGCAGGAAGGGGTCGGCGATGGAGGGGCGGGCCGCGCCGATGAGGTCGAGCGTGCCGCCCTTGATCATGGAGACCATGGTGTCGGGCGAGGTGAACCGGCCGACGCCGACGACCGGTTTGCTGGTGACGCTCTTTACGAACTTGACGTAGTTCTGCTGGAAGGCCTCGTCGCTGAACCGGGACGTCTGGCCGTCGTTGTCGAAGTTGCTGAGGTTGACGTCCCAGAGGTCGGGGAGCTCGGCGAGCATCTCGACGACGTCGCGCCCCTCGTCCTCGGCGCCGATGCCGCGCGGTCCCATCAGCTCGTCGACGCCGAAGCGTACGGCGACGGCGCAGGTGTCGCCGACGGCCTCCTTGGCGTCCTCGATGAGCTCGCGCAGCAGCCGGGCGCGGTTCTCCAGGCTGCCGCCGTATTCGTCGGTGCGGTGGTTGTGGCGGCGGGAGAGGAAGTGGACGGGCAGCGTCATGTCGTGGCCCGCGTAGATGTAGACGATGTCGAAGCCCGCGCGCCTGGCGTTGAGCGCGGCCGTGCGGTGCCAGCGGCGGACGGCGCGGATGTCGTCCTTGTCCATGGCCCGGGCGGTGATGGGGAGGTTGCCCCGGACGGCCTTCAGGCTCGGGGCGACCGGTATGGTCCGGCTCTCCAGATTGCCGACGTAGGAGCCGTTGTGGGCGAGTTCGACGCCGGCGAGGGCGCCGTGCCGGTGGATCTCGTCGGTGGCCCGGGTGAGATAGGGCAGGTCCTTCTCGTCCCAGATCCTGATCTCCCGCTGGTGGTTGCCGGAGTGGTGGACGTCGCACTGTTCGGTGACGACGACGCCCCAGCCGCCTTCGGCCTTGACGCCGCGCATCGCGGCCATCGAGCTGGGGAAGGCCCGGCCCATGCCGTTGCAGTGGGGCACCTGGTAGAAGCGGTTCTTCGCGGTGACCGGGCCGATCCGTACGGGTTCGAAGAGGATGTCGTAACGGGCGGGGCGGCGGGGTGTGCGGTTCTCCATGCGAGCGGTTCTCCAGGGGCCGGTGTGTGTCGTGGACCCGGTGTTCGTCGTGGACGGATCCTCGGACGGAAGAAGGGCATGCACGGGCGGCGGCCCGGTCAGGATCCTGACCGGGCCGCCCGGTGCGGCTCAGGCCGTGCCGGAAGGATTCAGCGGAGGCCGGGAGCCGAAGATCGCGCTGCCCACGCGCACATGCGTGGCGCCGTACTCGACGGCCGTCGCGAAGTCCGTGCTCATGCCCATGGAGAGCTGTTCCAGACCGTTGCGGGCCGCGATCTTCGCCAGCATGGAGAAGTGCGGCTCCGGCGGCTCACCGGCCGGCGGGATGCACATCAGCCCCACGACGTCCAGGCCGTGAGTCTCCCGGCAGTCCGTCAGGAAGGCGTCCGTGTCGTCCGGCAGCACACCGGCCTTCTGCGGCTCCTTGCCCGTGTTGACCTGGACGAACAGCCGGGGCCTGCGCTCCTGCCGGACGCACTCGCGCGCCAGCGCCGCGCTCAGGCTGGGCCGGTCCACGGAGTGGATGACGTCGAACAGCGCCACCGCCTCGCGGGCCTTGTTGCTCTGGAGCGGCCCTATCAGGTGGAGTTCGAGGTCCGGACATCGGCCGCGGAGCTCCGGCCATTTGGCCTTGGCCTCCTGGACCCGGTTCTCGCCGAAGACCAGGTGGCCGGCCTCGATGGTCTGCTCCAGGACCTCCACGGGCACGGTCTTGGACGCGGCGACGAGCGTCACCGAGCCGGGCTCGCGGTCCGCTCGCGCGCAGGCCTCGGCGACGGCCCGCCGTACGTTGTCGAGACCGGTGGTGGGGTCGGGTATCGGATTCATGCTGTCTCCTCATCTCGTCGCGCGTACGAGAACTCCAGCCGGCGATCCGTGGTGTCGATCCTCCGGGACGCCGCGATCCGCACCCCGGCCTCCGGCAGCCCGGCCGTCAGCTCCCGCTGCAGCGCCTCGAGGTCCTCGGCGGCCGTGGGGTGCAGCGCCTCCGCCACGATGAGCGCGCGGTCCGTCTCCTTGGAGACGACGGACAGGGCGCTCTGGCGGAAGGTCCAGCGCCGGGAGTGCGCATGGCCCGCCGCGTCCGTGAAGACGATCTCCTCGGGGGCGGGGTGCTCGGTCTCGCCCTGGAAGGTCCGGTGGACCTCCGAGCCGTCGGCGTGGCGGACCGTGATGCCGTCCGTGACCTTGTCGCAGTCGAAGACGGCGATGGGGATGGCGAAGGCCATGGAGACGACGTTGAGGTAGTCGACCAGCGGGTGGAAGCCCGGCAGGTTCCGCTCCTTGCGGTAGCGCCGGAGCAGCGCCTCCGAGGCGCATCGGTACTGGGTCGGCTTGAGCCCCATCCTGGAGAACGCCTCGCGCCAGGCGGCGATCTCCGGCATCGCGGACTCGCTCGCCGCGGCCAGCCGGTCCTCGACGCGCGCGGTGAGCGCCTCCCGGCGCTCCCGGCCGCTCTCGTGGCCGCTGGTCATCCCGAGGACGCCGTCGACGGCCAGGGTGACCGCGCGCAGGCGCGGGTGGGCGTTCCAGACCGGATCGGCATGCGTGAAGTACATGGTTCTGTCCCTGCTCGCTGTACGGATGGACCGGTGGGACCGGAGGGCGGCGCCGCCGGTGGTCGCCGTCCGGGGACGGCGCCGCCGGCCCGCGCCCACGGGTGGTGCCCGCTACGGGTAGAACCGCTTACGGTCCCACTCGCCCTCCGGCTTCTCCCTCGTGAATATCAGCCGGTCGTGCAGCCGGAACGGTTTTTCGGTCCAGAACTCCACATAGACCGGCCGGACCCGGTAGCCGAGCCAGTGCGGCGGGCGCGGCACCTCGCCCTCGCCGAAGCGGGCGGTCTCGCGGGCCACGGCCGCCTCCAGCTCGGTGCGGTCGGCCAGCGGCTGGGACTGGAGGCTGGCCCAGGCGCCGATGCGGCTGTCCCGGGCGCGGGACGCGAAGTAGGCGTCGGCCTCGGCGTCGGTGACATGCTCGACCGGGCCCCGGAAGCGCACCTGGCGGCGCAGGGACTTCCAGTGCAGGGCGCCGGCGGCCCGCATGTTGCCGGCGAGCTCCCGGCCCTTCTGGGACCGGCTGTTGGTGTAGAAGACGAACCCGTCGGCGTCGAACCCCTTGAGCAGCACGATGCGGACGTCGGGCAGTCCGTCGGCGTCGGTGGTGGCGATCGACATGGCGTTGGGGTCGTTGACCTCGCTGGCTTCGGCGTCCCGGAACCATTCACGGAACAGTTCGATGGGGGCGTTCACTTCGTGCACGGAACTCACTCCTCGAATCACTCCTCGCGAAGAACGCACGCTAGAGCTTCACGGCCTGCTTCTCGTCGAGCAGATGGCGCCACTTGTCGAGGTCGCCACCGCGGGCGGTGATGAGGTGCGGCGTTCCGGCGGTGTCCACGAGGACTTCCGCCGCCGGCGGGATGTTGAGGAATTCCATGTGCTGCGTGGCGCAGTAGGCGCCGACGTCGAGGATCAGCATGTGGCTGCGGGCGTCGACGCCCTCGGGCACCCGGTACTCGCCGGGCAGGATGTAGTCGTGGCGCAGGATGCTGCGGCCGCGCAGCGCCGCTTTGACACCGCCGGTGGAGTCCCCCGCGGGGATCTCCTTCATGTCGCCGTCGAGGAAGACCACGTTGTGGCGGCGGTCGCGGAGCTGGGCCGAGGGCATCAGCATCCGGGAGCCGTCGGTGACGACGAGGCTGCCGACGGAGTTGGTGATGACGTTGCGCTCCACGCTGAGCAGGAGGGCCCCGGTGTCGGCCAGCACGTCCCGGGCCGGCTCGAAGAGGAACTTCACATGCTCCGGGATGCCCATCCGGTCGGCGCTCGCCCGCAGCGCCTTGAAGTACTGGCCCCAGTCGAAGTGCTTCTCCGTCTCGTCCCACTTCTCGTAGACGAAGCCGTGGCCGCCCGCGAAGTTGATGGAGTGGGCCTTGGGGAAGTGGGTCTGGAAGATGGTGAACATCGTCTCGATGATGCCGACCATGTCATCGAGGGAGTTGCCGCTTCCGCAGTAGACCTCAAGGCAGTCGAGGTCGCGCCCGTGCCGTTCCAGCAGGTCCGACAGGTTCTTGAGCTCGCTGAGCTTGATGCCGGGCTTCCCGGACTCGAGGCTGTCGATCCGGACGCTGATCGAGGGGGCGTCGTTGCGCAGCGAGTGGGAGACCTCGTCCAGGCTGGAGAGGAAGGTGGGGTAGCCCGCCCGGTCCCAGAAGCTGATCTCGTCGTCGGAGACATGGCCGGGGGAGACGATGAACTTGTCGAAGCCGAACTTCGTGAGGAGCTCGTACTCGCTCGGCAGCTGGAGCAGGACGCCCACGCCCAGGTCCTGGAAGGGCCGCAGGACATGGGGGTTGGAATTGGGGAAGAAGGGGACGTAGAGCTCCACGCGGGAGCCGATACCGGCCGCCTCGGCGGCGCTCTGTATGCGTCCTATGTTCTTGACGATCTGTGCTTCGCTGTAGAGGAAGACCGGTGTCCCCACTCGTTCGGCGATCGGTTGCAGATCGACCTCACCGAGCCAGGTACCGGTCAATTTACAGTCGCTCTGACAGTCGTTCGCGGACATTTCGCCGCCTCACTCTCTGGAATACCGAAGTTCCTGACCGACGCTCTTGCCGTACACGGACGTGCGAAGTGCAAGGTGGTGCGAGGTTCTCGGGTGCTGGAGATCGTGAGCTTCCGGTTCGCGGACAGGCCGGAACCGCGCGGCGCTTCGAGGGCGCCGCGAGCCGTTGGAGGGTTGTCAGGGGGATATGCCAGGACAGGCGTTCACCTACCGCGCTGGCGTTCGAAGTCTACACGCGTGGGCCGGAGTTGGCCCTGACCCGACGGCCGGAATCATCCCACCGAGCGGCTGACCTGGATGAACTCCCTGATCAAATACGGGTCCTTTACTCCGCGCCGCGCCTCCACGCCACTGGAGACGTCCACGCCCCAGGGGGTCGTGGTGCGGATGGCGTCCGCCACGTTCCCGGGGTTCAGCCCCCCGGCGAGGATCCAGCGGCCCGCCGGCGGGGTGAAGCTCCCGGCGGACCAGTCCCACGGCTCACCGGAGCCGGGGGCCGGGGCGTCGAGCAGGAGGAGGTCCTCCCCCAGCTCGCCGAGGACCGGCGGCTCACCGTGACTGGAGGTGGCGCGGATCAGCGTCCAGCCGTCGGGCCGCAGCTCCGCGTAGTGCGCGGGCCCCTCGTCGCCGTGGAGCTGTACGGCCCGGACGCCCGCGGCCCGCGCCAGCGCGCGCACCTCGGCCACGGGCTGGCCGCGGAAGACTCCGACGGTCAGGACGTGCCCGGGCACCCGCTCGGCCAGCGAACGGGCGAGGGCGGGGTCCACCGTGCGCGGGCCGCCCGGCGCGAAGACGAAGCCGATGGCGTCGGCCCCGGCCTCGACGGCCGTGTCCACGTCCTCGGCCGTGCGCAGCCCGCAGATCTTGACGAACAGCGGCGTGCGCGACGCCTCCGGCGCCTCCGACGCGTTCGAACCGTTCACGCCAGTCACGCTGAAACTCTCCCATCGCCGGATCACCCGCGAACGTACAGCACCCCGCGCCCGGTGCACAGGGCCGGACGCCTCCTTGCGCGGGCGCCCTCGGCGTCACCGGCGGCGTCACCGGCCGGTGAAGAGGTTCCGCACCCGGCGCCTGGCCCGGCGCCCCGCCGTGTAGTCGTCGTCACCGCCGTTGTCGTCGTCATCGTCCGGGCCGTGGAGCACGGTCCAGCTGACGGCGGAGACGGCGGGCTCCAGCGAGAGCCTGCTGACGGCCTCCTCCAGGAGGCTGTCGTCCCGGCGCTCGGTGCCGATCTCGGCCGAGACCGTCACCTTCCCCGCCGTCTCCGCGTCCCGGCTGTGCACCGAGCGCAGCCGGAAGCCGGGCCGGGTCACGGCCTGGACGACGAGCGTCCGGACGTGCGCCTCCTCGGGCTCGGTGCAGACCACCTCGAAGTGGTAGTCGGTGACGACCTCGGCCCCGCCGTACGCGCCCCGGTCCAGCCCCCGGGCGAGCGGGCGCAGCAGGGTGTTGGCGCCCACCACCCCGACCGTGCCGAGGGCGGCGAGGACGTACAGCCCGGTCCCGGCGAGGGCGCCGACTGCTGCCGAACACCACAGCGTGGCGGCGGTGTTGAGGCCACGCACGCTCAGTCCGTCGCGCATGATGACGCCCGCGCCGAGGAAGCCGATGCCGGAGACGATCTGCGCGGCGACGCGCGAGCCGTCGTAGCCGGTGGTGCTGGTGGCGCTGCTGAAGCCATAGGTGGAGAGCAGGACGAAGAGGGCGGATCCGGCGGCGACGAGCGCGTTGGTGCGCAGCCCCGCCATTCTGGCCCGCCACTGCCGCTCCAGCCCGATGATCGCACCGAAGCCCAGTCCGGCCCCGATGTTGGCCGCGAGCTGCCACTCGTGAACCATGGCCATGATCCGCCCCTCCCAGTCCGTTGTATCGCTCTCTTATCGGCCGCTCAGAGCCAGGTGTTGAACCTGCGGATGTACCAGGTCTTCACCCCCTGGGTCAGCAGGCAGTAGGCGAGCAGGGTGCCGGCCAGCCACGGGAAGTACGTCAGGGGCAGCGCCTGCATCCCGAGCACCCCGGCGAGCGGGGAGAACGGCACCCAGATGCCGAACGCCATGATCAGCGCGGTCATCACCAGCACGGGCGCGGTGGCCCGGGACCGCAGGAAGGGAATCTTCCGGGTGCGCAGCATATGGACGACCAGGGTCTGGGTCAGCAGGCCCTCGACGAACCAGCCGGACTGGAAGAGCGCCTGGTGCGCCTCGCTGTTGGCCCCGAAGACATGCCACATCAGCAGGTAGGTGGTGATGTCGAAGACGGAGCTGGTGGGCCCGAGGACGAGCATGAAGCGGCCGATGCCCCGGGCGTCCCAGGCGCGGGGCTCGCGCAGGTACTCCTTGTCCATCCGGTCCCAGGGGGTGGCCAGCTGCGAGATGTCGTACGCGAGATTCTGCACGAGCAGCTGCATGGCCAGCATCGGCTGGAAGGGGATGAAGGCGGAGGCGACCAGGACGGAGAAGACGTTCCCGAAGTTCGAGGAGGCCGTCATCTTGATGTACTTGATGGTGTTGCCGAAGGTCTGCCGACCCTGGATGACGCCCTGCTCCAGGACCATGAGGTCCTTCTCCAGCAGGATGATGTCGGCGGACTCCTTGGCGATGTCGACGGCCGTGTCGACGGAGATGCCGACGTCGGCGTCGCGCAGCGCGGCGGCGTCGTTGATGCCGTCGCCGAGGAAGCCGACGGTGTGCCCCTCGGTCTGGAGGGCGCGGACGATCCGGGCCTTCTGCACGGGGTTCGCCTTGGCGAAGACGGTGGTCGCGGCCGCCAGCTCGCGCAGCGCGGCGTCGTCCAGCTCGTCGATCTCCGCTCCGGTGACGACGCGGCCGACGTCGATGCCGACGTCCGCGCAGACCCGGGCGGCGACCAGCTCGTTGTCGCCGGTGACGACCTTGACGGCGATGCCGCTGTCGGCGAGCGCCTGGAGGGCGCGGGCGGCGTCCTTCTTCGGCGGGTCGAGGAACGCGAGGAAGCCGATGAGGGTGAGTTCGGCCTCGTCGGCGACGGTGTACGTCTCGCGGTCGGCGGGGGTCGTACGGGTCGCGACGGCGAGGACGCGCAGGCCGAGGCGGTTGTTGGCCTCGGCGGTCAGGGCCGCCTCACGGCGCAGCGCGTCGGTGAGGGGGACGCGGGCGCCGCGGTCGGTGATGTGGGTGCACAGGGAGAGGACTTCCTCGACGGCGCCTTTGGTGATGAGGACGTGCTCGGCGGCGGCCCCTGTGAGTTCCTTCCGGGCAAGCACGACCGACATCCGCCGCCGGGCGAAGTCGAAGGGGATCTCGTCGACCATCGTGAAACGGGCGTCGACGACAACCTCCTCGGCTTCGAGCACGCGGTCGATGACGGCCTGGTCCAGCAGATTGCGCAGCCCGGTCTGGAAGTGGCTGTTGAGGTAGGCGTATTCGAGTACCTCGCTGTCCTCGCCACCACGGACGTCGAGGTAGCGGTCGAGGACGATGCGGTCCTCGGTGAGGGTGCCGGTCTTGTCCGTGCAGAGCACGTCCATGGCGCCGAGGTTCTGGATGGCGTTGAGGCGCTTGACGACGACCTTGTGGCGGGACATGGCGACCGCGCCGCGCGCCAGGTTGGTGGTGACGACCATCGGCAGCATCTCGGGGGTGAGGCCGACGGCCACGGCGATCGCGAAGGTGAAGGCCTCGGCCCAGTCGCCCTTGGTGAACCCGTTGATCGCGAAGACCAGCGGGACCATGACGAGCATGAACCGGATCAGCAGGTGGCTGACCTTCTTCACACCCGTGTCGAAACTGGTCTCGGGGCGCTCGCCGACGAGGGAGCCCGCCATGGAGCCGAAGTAGGTGTCCGAGCCGGTGGCCACGACCACGCCGGTGGCGGTGCCGGAGGTGACGGAGGTGCCCATGAGGGCGAGGTTGTCGGCCTCGACGGGGTCGGTGGTCGTGGACTGCCCGTAGTCGTGGACGCGGGTGTCGGCCCTGGGCGCGGGCAGCGACTCCCCGGAGAGCGCGGCCTGGCTGATCATGAGGTCCTTGGCCGTGAGCAGCCGCAGATCGGCGGGGACGAGGTCGCCGGCGGCGAGCCGGACGACGTCGCCCTTGACGACCCGGTCCATGGGGATCTCGACGGTGGCGGGAGCGGTATCCCGCCCGGCCCGGCGCTGGACGGCCGTGGTGGTGGTGACCAGGGCACGCAGCGCGGCGGCCGCGGAGGAGGACCGGTACTCCTGCCAGAACCGCAGCAGGCCGCTGATCAGCACCATCGCGCCGAGGATGGGGATCTTGGGGTCGAAGGGCTCCTCGTCGGCGACCTGGAGCCACTGGGCGTACATGATCACGACGAGGGCGGTCAGGATCAGGATGAACGGGTTCCAGAAGGCCCTGGCCAGCTGGGCGTACCAGCGGGGGCCCCGGTCGTGGGCGACGACGTTGGCGCCGTCGCGCTCCAGACGCTCCTCGGCCTCGTCCTGCCGCAGCCCCTGCGGGGTGGCGCGGACGTCCTGGAGCACCTGCGCCCCGGGCAGGGCGCTGTACCGGGCGAGCCGCCCGGCGACGACACGGGTCCCGGCCTCGAGCTCGGCGGCCTTCCGCTCCCGGCGGGTCCGGCCCGGCGGTGCGAGCTTCTGGGGGGTGAGGGTGGTGTTGGTCATGGCGGAACCTCTCTCCGGGCATGACGGCATGGCGGCGTGGCGCACGGGGACGTGCCTCGCCGCGCCGTGGGCACGGAAAAGTGGGCGTGAAGATATGACGGCCCGACGCGCGGAGGGCAGCGGAAACCACCCGTGTCCGCGGGTTCAGGCGAAGAAAAAGGCCGACAACAACGGCCAGCGGGGAAGGGGAATCACACGCGACAGCGGACGGACCGTGGGCGGTCTGTCACCGATGGGCGAACGGCCGACGTGTCAGCGGAAATACGGCGTCAGCGGGCCGTGCGCGGGAGAGGTGCGCTGTGGCGAGGACTTCCCTCGGGACTCCGACTGGTCATCCCGATCACCTCCTCGCTCGTACGGACAGCGCGGGTGCCGCCGACGTACACGCCGAAGCGGGCCGGAACGGCACCTTCGGCACCCAGCATGCCACAGGAGTCGTGGGGGGCCACCTATTCGGGGTAATAAACCCGCAAAGCGTTCGGATGCCGCTTCGGGCGCCCGTCCCCTGCTCCGGGCGTCCGGAATGGCACCGGCTGCCGCCACCAGCTCGCGCAGATCGTCGTCGGCGGCGGCAGAGCGCGCGTACGCGCCGCGCGCCGCGACGCCCTCAGTCCCGGGCTGCCGCAGCGGCCAGCTCGCGCAGGGCGCCGAGGTCACAGAGGTCCGCCTCGCAGGTCGGCGGCGCGAGCAGCCAGTACGTGCCGGGTGGGCCGACACGGTGCGTCGGGGGTACGCCGAGGTAGCCGCCGGCGCCGCAGCAGGCGAGCCGGGGGGCGTCCGTGGCGGCGGATGTGCCGGGTGGCACGAGTGCGTAGTACCAGCGGTGGTGGGCGTCGGCGATGACGGCACGGACGATGCCCACCTGCCGGAATACCTCCTCGACCGCCGCCCTGTCCTCGCCGCCCGCCCGGGCGTGCACGAACCTCGCGGGCAGCCGGACGGCTTCGACGTGGATGCCCATCCTGATCATCGCGGGTTCGCCCCGCACCCACGCCTCGCGCGCTTCGCGCGGGTGGATCTCGCGAGACACGAGCCATCGCGCGGCGCAGGCTTCCCGGGCGGAGTCAGGGCTGTCGCCCCTTGGGGTCAAGCTTCCGGTCTGTTCTGTATGTTCCGTGGTCACGAAAGGGATGATGGTGCCGCACGACATACGTCGGCCAGGCCGGCGGGCGGCCACTGCGCGGCCGTTCCACGGCCACGTCCGGGAGCCCGAATGAAGCACCAGCCCACGCCCTCGAGCGGCAACACGATCCTCAAAGGCGCGCGGCTCAAACGAGGATGGCGATCCGGCGAGGCCGCTGCCAGAGGAGTCACCGATGCCGGACGCGAGGCATTGGGGGACGACACGTTCGAGGTGTCCGCACGGACATGGCGACGGTGGGAATCCTCAAGGCCGGGGTGGCCGCGCGCGGACTACGCGGTGGCTCTCCACTCGGCCTTCGGCATCTGGCCGGAGGATCTCGGTTTCGAACCACCCGCCGACTGGGTCGCCGCCGAGGAACACCCTGTCCCCGGTGGTCTGGATCAGCGCGTCTCCGTCTCGGTGACGGCCGCCGCGCTGACGGCCGGACCCGTCGCCCGACGCCATGTGGACCCGGCCCTGATCGACTACTTCGAGCAGCAACTCGAGGGCCACTACAGAGCCGACATGCTTCTCGGCCCGCACGACCTCATCGGCACCGTCTCGGCTCAGTACGAGCTCATCGACCGGCTGACGCGGGCGGCGAAGGGCGACACCCGCCGGGGGCTGCTTCGTGTCGGCGCCGCCTACGCGGCCCTGGTCGGCTGGCTCTACCAGGACGCCGGAGACCTCGGCGCCGCGACCTTCTGGCGTGGCATCACCCAGGAGATCGCGACGAGATCGCGGGACCCGCAGCTGATCGGGTACTCGCTCGTCAATCTGGCCCAGGTACGGACCGATCTCGGGGACGGGCACGGTGTCGTCGACCTGTGCGAGGCGGCACTGGAGCACCGTTCCGCCCTGGCTCCCAAGGTTCAGGTGATGGCCCTTCAGCAGCAGGCACACGGTGCGAGCCTCGGACGCGACCGGAATGCCGTGGACCGTCTCATCGACGAGGCGACAGAGCTGCTGGGCCGTGTCGACGACGACCTGCCATGGGGCAACGCCTGCCGTCGCACTCCCGGTTATCTCGAAGTCCAGCGGGCAACCTGCTACGGACGTCTCGGGCTGGGCGCGGAGGCCATGGCGTTGTGGTCGGAGGTCCTGGCGACCGTCCCTGTCACCGCTCGGCGTGACCGTGGTGTCTTTCTCGCACGGCAGGCGACGGCAGCAGCCCTGTCCCAGGCACCGGACCAGGCCGTCGAGCTCGGACGTGAGGCAGCCGGGATCGCCGTGGACACAGGGTCCATGCGCATGCGCCGCGAACTGGACACGCTGCGTCGAGCCATGGCGCCGTGGCACGATGAGCCGGTCGGGCAGGACCTCGACGTGGTGCTCGCGTCCATGACCGGAAGGGGAATGACGTGACCGAGGTGTCGGTTGAGCCGCTGCCGGAAGAGGCGATCGCCAAGCGGCTCGGGGAGTTGCCCGGTTGGCGACGTCGGCAGGACTCGATTACCCGCGCCTTCGGCATCCGCTACCACGGCGGCGTAGCCCTGATCGTGCACGTCGCGGACGTGGAGCGGCTCATCGGACACCATGCGGACATCGACCTGCGGTGGGATCACGTACGTTTCTCGATCACCACGCACGACGCCGGTCACAAACTCACCGACGCGGACTTCGACCTCGCTCGCCGTATCGACGCCATCGCCATGGCCCATGAGGCACGGCCGCTCTGAGTCCGGCCGGAGGGACGGCATGGCCGAGACGACATACCAGCGGAGCGACGGCCCTGAAGCGGCCGCCCTGCTCGACGGCTTCCTCCCGGCCTACGAGGAGGTGTACGTCGAGGCGCCCTACAACGAAGGCCCCCGGGAGGTGGCCGAGTTCATCGAGCGCTTCCAGCGCCAGGCCCTTCGCCCCGGCTTCCGGTTGCTCCTCGCCCGCGATGACGACGAAGTCGTCGGGTTCGCCTTTGGGTACCGGCTTCCGGCGGACACCTCGTGGTGGAACGGGATGTTCACGCCGCTGCCGGAGGAGTTCACCCGGGAAACCGGGGAGCGTACCTTCGCCATCATCGAGCTGGCCGTCCGCAAGCCACGGCGCCGACGCGGTATCGCCCGCGCGCTGCACGCCCGGCTCGTCGACGGCCTCGGCGTCGAGCGGGTCGCCTTGACGATGCGTCCCGAGCCGGAGGCCGCGCCCGCGCAACGCGCGTACGAGGCGTGGGGGTACGTGAAGGTCGGGCGGACACAGCCGTGGGACGAGGCACCGGTCTACGACGCGATGGTGCTCGGGCTGCGCTGAGCGCATGCGCGCATGGCCGGATCCGTATGTGCGTACGCAACGTGCCATGGACGTTCGCGATCAAGGACGCTACGTTCCCCCGCCAGGACAGGCGCGGGCGCGCTCACCGCTCCTGGGCCTTCCGCAGCCCGACAGCGCTCACGATGACGCCCGGCACGGCCAGGATCGCCGCGAGGATCACATCGACCACGCCCAGCGTGCCGAGAAGAGCCGTGTCCGCGATCATGACGACCGGCGCGGTCAGCAGCAGCCAGGCGCTGCCGGTGAAGGCCAGGGAGCGCCGGCGGAAGCACGCTGCCGCGCATACCGCCACCCCGGACAGGAGCCAGAAGCCGGCCAGGCGCCACAACAGTGAACCCCCGGCGGGCGGGAGGTAGTAGGTGGCGATACCCCCGACCTCCACGCGGGCCACGGTGCCGCGCCACAGGCGGAGGTCGGCCGGGGTGCCCCGCCGAGCGGCGTCGTACGTACTGCCCTTGACCGTCAGCCAGACGGTGTTCTGCCCGTAGCGGACGCGGAGCCGTTGTTCTTCGGGCGGGCAGCCGTCGCCGGGGCAGCCTCTGGTGCCCATGTCGACGACTTCGCCCTTCACCCACTCGAAGCAGTCGGCACCGGCCGGGCCGTCGGCGGGGCACTGGGGTGCCCGTTCGTACGTCACCCGGTCCCGGTACGCGTCCTCCACCCACGACGGGGCGTGGACGAGGCCGAGAACGCTGACCGCCAGTACCACCACCCGCAGGCACACCCATGCCCACCTGGACATCGCTGATCCCTCCCCCGCACCACCGATCACGACGCGCTCAGCGTAGGAGAACACCTCCGGCCACCCATGGTGAGGTTCCGGCCACGCTCGACCCCCGTCACTCGGTGCCACAACCGTGGCCATAAATCGCCGTTACATGCGGCCTTCGCCCGCCCCTCCCCCGCGGCTCCACACCCCATCCGCATACGGAAGCCATCGCCCCACAGGCGCACCGGCGCGCGAACCCCCCGGTGAGCGCCCCGCCGCGCCCCGCGCACCACCACCGTTGCCGGAGCGACCAGTTCGGGCCGGTGGGGCTGGCCAGGGGCGCTGTTGGCTCGTAACGTCGCCTGGGCTCCGGAGCACGTCCTGTGACAGCAGCTCCGAAACGAGGGGGAAACTCGATGCAACCACTCCGAAGTGCCGTCGCATCCGCCGTGGTGATGACCGCCTGCGCGATAGCCCTGGCGCCCACCACCGCGCAGGCGGACGAAGGACCCACCGGCAAGGGTGACATGTCCTTCTCCGTCATCGACGCGAAGTCCGCCATTCCGCGGACCGGCACCTTCCAGCTGCGTGACCTGGCACGATTCGGGATCGAGCAGAAGGCCGTGGAACGGCTGGCCGCAGGGCGGCCGTCCGCCGCCGAGGAGAGCGCCGGGAAGCCCGCGCTCGCGGCGCCCGACCCCGCCTACAACATCGTGGGCGAGTGGAAGGACAAGGACGGCTGGGACACCACGATGCGCCAGGGCAAGTGGCCCGGTGGCGACTACGGCTTCGGCCTGACGAAGGTGGACCAGAAGCACAACCTCAGCCTGGCCGCCGTCAAGGCCACCACCAAGTACCCGCGTCCCACCGGCGGGAAGAAGCAGCAGGGCGGGACGAGCTACATCTACGTCACCGATGTGCTGCACGTGAAGTGCAGCGGCTGGTGGATCTTCCGCACGTGCCGTGTCGTGGACGTGAAGGCCGTCGACGCCGTGGTGAACTTCCGTCAGCTGCGGGACGGCAAGCCGTTCGGCGTGGTCACCGCGTACTGTGAGAACACCCCCGGCCGCTGCCCCGACTGGGTGCGGCAGTCGATCAACATCTGATCCGAGAGGTCGAGAGGGGTACGGCATGGGCGCCCGACCGGTACGACCGTCCCTGCGCTGGCCGGGGGCGGAGTGGTGGGCGCCCCTGCTCGCCGGCCTCGCCGTGATCCAGCGGGCCGACGTGGTCTCTGGGCTGCTGCTGGCCGCCGTCGAGCTGGCCGGTGAGCATCCATCCGTCACGGCCGTGTGGCCGGACGGGCGCCGTACGACGATCAGCCCCGATCCCGAGGCGAGCGCGGAGGCCCTCCAAGAGGAGCTGGCCGTGTCCGGGACGGACACGGGCTACCGCGTCCCGGGCGAGAGTGACCCGTTCCGTCTCAAGTACGCCTGGTTGCTGGAGGAGTTGGGCAGCGCGAGCGACGCCTGGTTCGCGTACACCGAGCAGCCGGTCCGACTGCTGTCCGTACGCGTCGACGACACCGGCGAGATCAGGGTCGGAGTCGGCCGCCCCGGCCTGGGGGACGAGCTGAGCGTCGCGTTCCGGCTGGGGAACTGCGAGGACCTCATGGGCATCCCCTACGCCATCGCCGCACAGGCCGCGAGCGCCGGGCCGGTGCGCGTGGTGTCGCTCCGGATGCCCGGCTGACGTAGGGTCCCCGCCCCCGCCCCCGTCACCGGGCGACCGCCGGCTCCACCGCCGCACCCCAGTCGTCGTGGTGGATCGGCACCCTCCCGCCCGTCAGCGAAATCCCCGATCCTCCGCGCCGCTGCGCAATGATTTCCGCTGCGATGGAGAGGGCCGTCTCCTCCGGCGTCCGTGCGCCGAGGTCCAGGCCGATCGGGGAGCACAGCCTCGCCAGCTCCCCCTCCGACAGCCCCGCTTCCCTCAGCCGGTCCAGCCGCGCCTCGTGCGTACGCCGCGAGCCCATCGCGCCCACGTACGCCACCGGCAGCCGCAACGCCCGTTCCAGCAGCGGCACGTCGAACTTCACGTCGTGCGTCAGGACGCAGACGACCGTACGGGCGTCGACCGCCGCGCTGTCCAGATACCGGTGCGGCCAGTCGACGACGACCTCGTCCGCCTCCGGAAAGCGCTTCGCCGTCGCGAAGACGGGGCGGGCGTCGCACACCGTCACGTGGTAGCCGAGGAACTTGCCCGCCCGCACCAGCGCCGCCGCGAAGTCGATCGCGCCGAAGACGAGCATCCGGGGCGGCGGCACGCTGCACTCCACCAGGAGCCGCACCGGCTCCCCGCAGCGCGAGCCGTCCGCGCCGACATCGACGGGGGCCGTGCGGCCCGCGTCCAGCAGGGCCAGCGCCTCCCGGGCCGCCGTCGCGTCCAGCGCGGGACCGCCGCCCAGACCGCCCTCGACCGGGCCGCCGGGCCGTACGAGCAGGGCGCGGCCCGGCGTCCCGGGCGGGCCCGTCACCACGCGCGCGAGCGCCAGCGTCTCGCCGCGCGCGGCGGCGGACATCGCCGAAGCGAGCAGCACCCGATCCCGCCGTACCGGGGTCACCAGGACGTCGAGTTCGCCGCCGCAGGTGAGGCCGACGGCGAAGGCGTCCTCGTCCGAGTAGCCGAATCGTTCCAGCAGGGTCTCACCGGTCCCCAGGGCCGTCCGGCACAGCTCGTACACCGCGCCCTCCACACACCCTCCGGAGACCGAGCCGACGGCCGTGCCCTCGCCGTCGACGGCGAGGGCCGCGCCCGGCGGGCGGGGTGCGCTGCCCCGGACGGCCACCACCGTGGCCACCGCGAAGTCACGGCCCTCCGCGCACCACCGGTGCAGTTCCGAGGCGATGTCCAGCACGATCGAACCTCCTACTTCACACCCAGCCACTGCTCGATCGGGTGCAGGGCGAAGTAGCCCGCGAAGACGAGTGTCAGCACCCACATGAAGAGGCCCGGCTCGCGCCAGCGGCCCTGGCCGGCCTTGATGACGGTGTAGGCGATGACGCCGCCGCCGACGCCCACGGTGATGGAGTACGTGAACGGCATCAGCACCACCGTCAGGAAGACCGGGATGGTGACGGCCCGGTCCGTCCAGTCGATGTGGCGGGCGTGGCTCATCATCATCGCGCCGATGACGACCAGCGCCGCCGCGGCGATCTCGCCGGGGACGATCCTGGTCAGGGGCGTGAAGAACAGGCACGCCGTGAAGAACAGCCCGGTGACGACGGACGACAGGCCCGTACGGGCGCCCTCGCCCACACCCGTCGCCGACTCGACGAAGACGGTCTGGCCCGAGGCGCCGGCCACCCCGCCGATCGCGCCGCCCGCGCCGTCGACGAGCAGCGCCCGGCTCAGGCCGGGCATCCGGCCGCGCTCGTCGGCGAGTCCGGCCTCGGTGCCCACGCCGATGATGGTGGCCATGGCGTCGAAGAACCCGGCCAGTACGAGCGTGAAGACGATCATCCCCACGGTCACCCCGCCGACCTTCCCCCAGCCGCCGAACTCGACCTGGCCGAAGAGGGAGAAGTCGGGCATGGAGACGGCGCCGCCGGTGAGTTTCGGGGCGCCGTTCTGCCAGGTGCGGGGGCCCAGGCCGAAGGCCGCGTTCACGACGACGGCGAGTACGGTGCCGGCGACGATGCCGATGAGGATCGCCCCGGGCACGTCGCGCGCCTGAAGCATGAAGATCAGCAGCAGGGTGATACAGAAGAGCAGCACCGGCCAGCCGGCCAGCTCGCCCGCCGGGCCCAGGGTGACCGGTCCGCCGGACTTCGCGGCGTGCACGAAGCCCGCCTTGACCAGGCCGATCAGGGCGATGAACATGCCGATGCCCATGGTGATGGCGTGCTTGAGCTCCAGCGGGATGGCGTTCATGACGCGTTCGCGCAGCCCGGTGAGGACGAGGGCCATGATGACGACGCCGTAGAGGACGCACATGCCCATGGCCTGCGGCCAGGTCAGCTGGGGCGCGACCTGGGTGGAGAGCACCCCGGAGACCCCCAGGCCGGCCGCGAGCGCCAGCGGAACTCTGCCGATCAGGCCCATCAGCAGGGTGGACAGCGCTGCCGCGAAGGCCGTCGCGGTGATCAGGCCCGTCCGGGCGAGGGTGTGCCGCTCGGCGTCCGGGCCGGAGAGGATCAGAGGGTTGAGCAGGAGGATGTAGCTCATGGCCATGAACGTGGTGACGCCGCCGCGCACTTCGCGGGCGAGGGTCGAGCCGCGTTCGGAGATGTGGAAGTAGCGGTCGAGCGCGGACCGTCGGGCGGGCGGACGCGAGCCCGCGCCCGCGTCCTCCGCCGTGGTCCCCGGCCGCACGGGTGCATGGGTCATGGTGTGCCTGCTCCAGATTCCGGTGGGGGCTGGTGGGGGCTGCACGACCCGGGGGACGGCCCGAGGCGATGGGGGGAGAAGGGAGATCAGGTGGCGGTCAGGTGTTCCGGCCGGACCGGGACCCGGGCGAGGGCCAGGCCCGTGGCCTGCCGGATCGCCGCCACGACGGCCGGTGTCGAGGAGAGGGTGGGGGCCTCCCCCACCCCGCGCAGACCGTACGGGGCGTGGTCGTCGGCGAGTTCGAGGACGTCGACCGGGATGGCGGGGGTGTCGAGGATGGTGGGGATGAGGTAGTCGGTGAAGGAGGGGTTGCGGACCTTCGCGGTCACCGGGTCGACAACGATCTCCTCCATGACCGCGAGGCCCAGCCCCTGTGTCGTACCGCCCTGGATCTGGCCGGTCACGGACAGCGGGTTGAGCGCCTTGCCGACGTCCTGGGCGCACGCCAGCTCCACGACCTTGACCAGGCCCAGCTCGGTGTCGACCTCCACGACCGCCCGGTGGGCGGCGAAGGAGTACTGGACGTGCCCGAAGCCCTGCCCGGTGCGCCGGTCGAAGGGCTGGGTGGGGCGGTGCCGCCACTCCTCCTCGACCTCGACGACCTCGCCCTCCAGGACGTCCACGAGCGTGGCGAGGACCTCGCCGCCGTCGGTGACCACCTTGCCGTCCTCCAGCATGAGTTCGGCGGTGGCCCACGCGGGGTGGTAGGTGCCGAAGCGGGCCCGGGCCAGCTCCAGGACCTTCTCCCGCACCAGCTCGCAGGCGTGCTTGACCGCTCCGCCGGTGACGTACGTCTGCCGGGAGGCGGAGGTGGAGCCCGCGGAGCCGACGCGGGTGTCGGCGGGGTGGATCGTCACCCGGGCGACGCCCAGCTCGGTCCGGGCTATCTGGGCGTGCACGGTGACCCCGCCCTGCCCCACCTCGGCCATCGCGGTGTGGACGGTGGCCACGGCCTCGCCGCCCACCGATTCCAGCCGGACGCGGGCGGTGGAGTAGTCGTCGAAGCCCTCGGAGAAGCCGACGTTCTTGATGCCGACCGCGTAGCCGATACCCCGGACGACCGATTCGCCATGGGTGGTGTTGGACAGGCCGCCCGGCAGCGCCCGGACGTCCGGGCCGCCGCCCGCCGACTCCCACTGCCGGGCCGGTGGCAGCGGCATCGCCTTGACGCGCCGCAGCAGTTCGGCGACGGGCGCGGGCGAGTCGACGACCTGGCCGGTCGGCATCACCGCCCCCTGCGCCATGGCGTTGCGGCGGCGGAGCTCGACCGGGTCCATGCCGAGCGCGGCCGCGAGCTTGTCCATCTGCGCCTCGTAGGCGAAGCACGCCTGGACCGCGCCGAAGCCGCGCATCGCCCCGCAGGGCGGGTTGTTGGTGTAGAGGGCGAGGGCCTCGATATCGACGTGCTCGACGACGTACGGGCCCACGGCGAGGGAGGCGGCGTTGCCGACGACGGCCGGGGAGGACGAGGCGTAGGCGCCGCCGTCCAGCACGATGCGGGCCGTCATATAGACGAGGTCGCCGTCGCGGGTCGCCCCGTGCTCGTAGCGGAGCCTGGCGGGGTGGCGGTGGACGTGGCCGAAGAAGGACTCGAAGCGGTTGTAGACCATCTTGACGGGCCGGCCGGTGCGCAGCGCGAGCAAGCAGGCGTGGGCCTGCATGGACAGGTCCTCGCGGCCGCCGAAGGCGCCGCCGACGCCGGAGAGCGTCATGCGGACCTTGTCCTCGGGCAGGCCGAGGACGGGGGCGATCTGGCGGAGGTCGGCGTGGAGCCACTGGGTGGCGATGTAGAGGTCGACGCCGCCGTCCTCGGCGGGGACGGCGAGCCCGGACTCGGGGCCGAGGAACGCCTGGTCCTGCATGCCGACTTCGTATTCGCCGGTGACGACGACGGCGGCGCGGTCCTTGTGGGCGGCGACGTCGCCGCGGACGACGGGCTGGCGGTGGACGATGTTGGGGTGCGGGACGTGGGGGGCGTGGTCGTCGGTGCGGCCGGGGTGGAGGACGGGGGCGCCGGGGGCGGTGGCGCTCGCCTCGTCGGTGACGACGGGCAGCGGCTCGTAGTCGACGCGGATCTTCGCGGCGGCGCGGCGGGCGGTCTCGGGGTGGTCGGCGGCGACGAGCGCCACGGGCTCGCCGTGGTGGCGGACGACGCCGTCGGCGAGGACGGGGGTGTCCTTGATCTCCAGCCCGTAGCGGGTGGCGGCGGGCAGGTCGGCGTGGGTGAGGACGGCGTGGACGCCCGGGGTGGCGAGGGCCTCGGCGACGTCGAGGGAGCGGATGCGGGCGTGGGCGTGGGGGCTGCGCAGCGTCACTCCCCAGAGCATGTCCTCGTGCCAGAGGTCGGAGGCGTAGGCGAATTCGCCGGTGACCTTGAGGGTGCCGTCGGGGCGGAGGGTGGATTCGCCGATGCCGCCCTTGGTGTCGCCTGCCTGGGTGAGTCCGGTGGGGGTCAGGTCGCGCATCGGGTCAGCCCTCCGCTCCGGTGCGGGCCGCCGCGAGGCGGACGGCGTCGAGGATCTTCTCGTATCCGGTGCAGCGGCACAGGTTGCCGGAGAGGGCCTCGCGGATGTCGGCGTCGGAGGGGTCGGGCCGGTGTTTGAGCAGGTCGTCGGCGGCGACGAGGAGCCCGGGGGTGCAGAAGCCGCACTGGACGGCGCCGGTCGCGATGAACGCCTGCTGAACAACGGAGAGTTCGCCGGTCTCCTGGTCGGTCAGGCCCTCGACGGTGTCGACGTCCCGGCCCTCGGCCTGGCCCGCCGCCACGAGGCAGGCACAGACGGGGATGCCGTCGAGGCGCACTGTGCAGGAGCCGCATTCGCCTTGTTCGCAGGCGTTCTTGGAGCCTGGCAGGCCGAGCCGCTCGCGCAGGACGTACAGCAGGGACTCGCCCTCCCAGACGTCGTCGGCCTGCTGGGTACGTCCGTTGACCGTGAACGTCACGCGCATCGCGTTTCCCCTTCCCCCGTCGTGTACGCGTCCCACACCCAGCCGAGGGTGCGGCGGGCCATGACGCCGACGGCGTGGCGGCGGTAGCGGGCGCTGCCGCGTACGTCGTCGATCGGGTTGCAGGCGCCCGAGCACAGCTCGGCGAACTGCCGTACGGCGGACGGGGTGATGGGGCGCCCCGAGTGCCAGAGGCCGTCCTCGTCCAGGACCGCGGCGAGGAAGTCCTCGGCGGCCCGGGCGCGGACCGGAGTGGGCGCCGCCGAGCCGATGCCGGTGCGGACCGTGCGGCTCTCGGGGTGGAGGGCGATGCCGAAGGCGCAGACGGCGATGACCATGGCGTTGCGCGTGCCGACCTTGGAGAACTGCTGTGGCCCGGTGGCCTTGCGGATACGGACGGCGCGGATGAGCTCGTCCGGGGCGAGGGCGTTGCGTTTGACGCCGGTGTAGAACTCCTCGACGGGGATCAGCCGGGTGCCGCGCACCGACTCCGCCTCCACCCGGGCGCCCGCGGCGAGCAGCGGGGGGTGGCTGTCGCCGGCCGGGGAGGCGGCGCCGAGGTTGCCGCCGACGCTGCCCCGGTTGCGGATCTGCGGGGAGCCGACGGTGTGGGCGGCGAGGGCGAGGCCGGGCAGCGGGGTGCTGAGCTCGTCGAGGACGCGGGTGTACGGGACGGCGGCGCCGAGGCGGATGTCGGGGCCGTCCTCGTCCCACTCGTGGAGTTCACCGATGCGGGTGAGATCCAGGAGGTGTGCCGGACGGCGGTGGTCGAAGTTGATCTCGACCATCACATCCGTGCCGCCCGCGATGGGCACGGCCGTGGGGTGCTCGGCCTTGGCGGCCAGCGCTTCCTCCCAGACGGCGGGGCGCAGGAATTCCATGGGCGGTCTCTTCTCGAGAGGATCGAGGGGGCTTCAGGTCCTGTGCGATGTCCTGTTCACGCGGCGCACCGCCAGTACAGCGACGTGTGACCGGCCCGGTGCAGTCACCGAAAACATGAAGCTGGTTGGCTGGCCAGGCCCCATGTCTTGTAGATTCGAACGAAAGACGGGATGCAGAAACCTCACTGCATTCCACGGGTTACCTGAGGACAGATCGGCGGCGACGAGGATGCGGCTGCGCGCACTGCTGGAGACGGACGCGCTGGGCCTTCGGCTGCTCGGCGGCGAGGACGAGCTGGACCGCACCGTACGCGGCGTGATGACCACCGACCTTCGCGACCCGAGCCGCTACCTGTCGGGCGGCGAGCTGGTGCTGACCGGCCTGGCCTGGCGGCGCGAGCCGGAGGATTCCGAGCGATTCGTACGGATCCTCACGGGGGCGGGCGTGGCCGGGCTGGCGGCGGGCGAGGCGGAGATCGCCTCGACCCCCGACGACCTGATCGCGGCCTGCGCCCGGCACCGGATGCCGCTGTTCTCCGTGAACGAGACGGTCTCCTTCGCCTCGATCACCGAGCACGTCGTACGGCAGGTCTCCAGCGAGCGCGCCGGGGACCTGGCGGCCGTCGTGGACCGCCACCGGCGGCTGATGACGGGCGGCCCGGCGGGCGGCGGCCCCGAGGTCGTCCTGGACCTCCTCGGCACCGACCTGGACCTGCGCGCCTGGGTGCTCTCCCCCACCGGCCGCCGGATCGCCGGCTCCTCGCTGGCGGACGCGGGCCCCGGCCTGTCCCCCGAGACGGGCGCGGCCCTCGCGGGCGAGCACCTGGCCGCCTCGCGCACCGGCCGGCGCGGCCCCCACCGGGTGACCACCGGCGGCAGCACGTACTCGCTGTTCCCCGTGGGCGGCACCGCCCGCGCGGCGTCGGCGGCCGACGTGCGCGAGACGGTTCTGTCGGACTGGCTGCTGGCCGTCGAGGCCGACGCGGGCGACTGGCCGGCGGAGCGCCTGGACCTGCTGCACGGGGTCACCCAGCTGATCGCCGTCGAGCGGGACCGCCGCGACGCGGCCCGCACGGTGCGCCGCCGGCTCGCCCAGGAGGTGCTGGAGCTGGTCCAGGCGGGCGCCGCGCCCGCCGAGATCGCGGCCCGACTGCGGGTGGCGGCCCCGGTGCTGCTGCCCGGCCTGGGCACCGCCCCGCACTGGCAGGTCGTCGTGGCCCGGGTGGAGTGGGAGGGCGGCGACGTCCCCGGCGGCCCGGTGGCGCAGGCGCTGCTGGAGGAGGTCCTGGTCGACCAGGACAGCACCGGCCCCGAGCCCACCGACCGGATCGCCGTCGCCCACACGGGCGACGAGGCCGTCGCGCTGGTGCCGCTGCCCGCCGTGGTCACCGGGCCCGACGAGCCGCTGACCGGCGCGGGCCTCCACGCCGACGCGCTGCTCGCCGCCGTCCGCGAGCCGCTGGAGCGCGGGCTCGACGGGGACGGGCGCCTCACCTTCGGCGTCAGCGCCGCCGTGCACTCCGCGGAGGGCCTGCGCGGCGCCCTGGAGGAGGCCCGGCACGCCCGCCGCGTCGCCGCCGCGCGCCCGGGCCGGGTGTGCGCCGCCGGCCACCAGGAGCTGGCCTCGCACGTCCTGCTCCTGCCGTTCGTCCCGGACGACGTGCGCCGCGCCTTCACGGCCCGGCTGCTGGACCCCCTGCGCGACTACGACCGGCGCCACCGCGCCGAGCTCATCCCCACTCTGGAGGCCTTCCTCGACTGCGACGGCTCCTGGACGCGCTGCGCGACGCGGCTCCATCTGCACGTGAACACGCTGCGGTACCGGGTGGGACGCATCGAGCAGCTGACGGGGCGCGATCTGTCCCGGCTGGAGGACAAGCTGGACTTCTTCCTGGCGCTGCGCATGAGCTGAGGACAGCCCCTCCCCGGCGACCAGATGAGCGGTCTCCCGCTCATGAAGCCGATCATCTTTGGGTAGCCTTCGCCCCGGAGTTTGTGAATTGGTTCACACCTGACCCTTGGCCGCGTGCGGTTCGCCGTGCTGTGATCGAGGCAGGCTTCCAGCTCGACGGCGCGCTTGGGGAGGGCACTGTGGCGGACACCGCCATGCGGAATTCTGGGTTGTCGGAGCCACACGTCCCGGGGGACGACCCCCTCGAACACGCCGTCTGGCGGCTGCGGTCGCGGGCCTGCTGGGAGGACGCCGCCGCATTGCTCGCACCCCGCGCCACGACCGAGCCGGGGGCCGCGCTGCGGCGGACGGCGGTGCTGATCGAACGGTGCGTGTTCACGGCGGAGGGCTGGGCCCCGGCGGAGGCCGCGCTCCGCGAGGCGGAGGCCCTCGCCACGGACGACGAGGAGCGCGGCGCGGCCGCGTGCGAACGCGGCCACCTCGCCTACGCGTCGACCCTGCTGGGCGTACGGGACCGGGCCGACGAGGCACGGTCCGCGCTGGGCCGGGCGGCGGCCCTGCTGGCCCCGCACTCACCCACCCGCCCGCTGCTGGACTTCCGCCGCGGCCTGATCGCCCAGCACCTGTCCGGCAACCCCTCCGACGCCACGGCCGTTTTCCAGCGCGCACACGCGGGGGCCGCCGCGCACGGGCAGCGGCTGCTGCTCTCCTTCACCTGGCGCCACGTGGCGGCGATGGCCGAGCACGACGGCGACCTCCCGGCGGCCCGGCACGGCTTCGCGGAGTCGCTGCGGATCCGCGAGGAGCTCGGCTACCTCGTCGGCATCGCCCCCGCCCTGGCCTCCCTCGCGGCGGTCGTGGCCGACCCGGAGGAGGCGGAACGACTGCGGGAGGAGGCGCGGCGGTTGGTGCGGTTGCTGGGGGGCGTGCCGGGGTGGCTGGCGGAGCGGCTCCGCCACTGACCGGCTGAGCACCGTCGCCGGGTGCGGCCCGGTGGGCGGTTTGTGCCCACCCTCCCCCAGCTACCGCTGGGAGGTGCCCCCAGCCCTGCGGAACGATTGCCCACAAACGGGGCGGCTCCCCCTACGCGGGGCCCGCGCAGTGACGCGTCACCAGCGCCTCGACCCCGGTCATGTCCCGCGCTTCCAGCGCGTCGAGCAGCCGCAGGTGCTCCGCCGCGTGCGCCGCGAGCCCACCGGCCGGCATCCCAGGGCACTGCGCCCGACGGTGCAGTTCCTCCGCCACGATCACCAACTGCCGGTTGCCGGAAAGTTCCAGCAGCGCCCGATGGAAGGCCCGGTCGGCCTCCGCGTAGGCCGCGCGGTCGCCCTCGGCGGCCACGGTGGCCGTGCGCTCGGCCAGCGGCCGCAGCTCACGCCAGCGGGTCGCCGGCACGGTGCGGGCGACCCGGAGCAGGGCGGGCACCTCCAGCAGGGCACGGACCTCCGCGAGCTCCGCGTGGTCGCGCTCGGTACGGCTGGCGACGCGGAAGCCCCGGTTGGGGACGACCTCGACCGCGCCCTCCAGGGCCAGTTGCTGCATGGCCTCCCGCACGGGAGTCGCGCTCACCCCGAAACGCTCGCCGAGCGCGGGCCCGGAGTAGACCTCTCCGGGCACGAGCTCACCGCTGACGAGCGCCTTGCGCAGGGCGTCGAGCACCTGCCCCCGGACGGAGTAGCGCTGTGGGACCCGGGGTGCGGGGCGGGCGCCCGGGGCGTAGGCGTACTCGCTCTCGTCATGGGTGTGCTCACCCCGCGCGCTCGGCGTGGCCTGCGCGGGTACACCGGTATACGGCCGCGATACTGCGCTGTGGGGTCTGCCCTGCTCCATTGAGGTCCTCCTGGTGTCCCATCCGAACCATAGGCGGCGAATCCGGCAGTTCAAACCCCGATACGGCTGGGTAAGGTTAGGCTTACCTGTTTACGATCGGGATTCGGTGGTCCCCTCGATGTCCGCTGCCTCGGCTGCACCTCCCTCTTCCGCCCCGTCCGTCTCCCCCGTCGCGGACGCATACGCCCGGCTGACGGAGGCCCTTCCCGCGATCACCGTCCGGTGCGGACCGCCCGGCCGGGGCGAGGGCTGGGTGACGGCCGCGGAGCTCGCCGCGGGCGGCCCGGCACTGGACGCGTTCCTCGCATGGGACGAGGCGCAGGTACTGCGCGAGTACGGGCAGGAGCCCCGCCCGGACGTCGTCGCGAGCTTCGGGCTGCACCGCTACGCCTGGCACGTGTGTCTACTGTTCACCCTCCCGTGGTTCCTCCACCGCCGGGTGCCCCGGCTGCCGGTGGAGGCGGTGTCCCTGCACCGCGCCTCGGGGCGGATCACGGCGGACGTCGCGGCGTTCGCGTGCCTGCCGGGCGACCCGGCGGCCGGACACCCGCACGCCGTGACCACTGCGGACGAGGAGTCGCTGCGCGCCGAGCTGCGCTCGGCCGTGGCGGCCCATATCGAGCCACTGCTGACGGCGTTGGGGCCGCGCATGCGACGCGGTGGGCGTGCCCTGTGGGGCATGGTGACGGACGAGACCGCCGAGGGGCTGTGGCACGTGGGGCGGCTACTGGGCGAGGAGCGGCGGGTCCGGCACGAGCTGGAGCTGCTGCTTCCGGGGAACACCGCCCCGTACGTCGGTGACGCGGCCTTCCGCGAACTGACCGGCCCCCGGGGCGAGAAGCTGCTCACCCGGGACCGGGCGAGCTGCTGCTTCTTCTACACCCTCCGCCCCGAGGACTCGTGCGCGACATGCCCACGCACCCTCGATGCCGTCCGCATCGAGCGGCTGTCAGCCGACCGAATCGACTAAGCCACTCGATCGAGTGGATTGTTAGAACTCAATTCACTTACTGCTGGCGGGCGTTCGAATTCATTCGTCGCTCTCCGTATATCCTTGCCGTCCATTGGCGGTGAGTTACCGCGAAACCCCTTGGCATCCGGCGCGAGTCCGTCAGGATGGCGCGCGAAACGCCGTACTGCATGCAAGGGACGAAGATGAGAGTGACCGACATACCGCTGAATTGGGCGCTCCCCAGTGCCGTGGCGCTCATCGGGGCAGTGGTGGCGGTGACGGTGTACACGCGCGGCCGGAACGCCGTCCGGGAGGACGGGGCCGCCGGCACGGACTCCTGGGAGCGCAACGAGGAACGCAGACGCCGCAAGGAAGCCCTCTACGGCAGCGCCTCGTACGTACTCCTCTTCTGCTGCGCAGCGGTCGCCGCGGCCCTCTCCTTCCATGGCCTGGTCGGCTTCGGGCAGCAGAACCTGGGGCTGACGGACGGCTGGGAGTACCTGGTGCCCTTCGGTCTCGACGGCGCCGCCATGTTCTGCTCGGTGCTGGCGGTGCGCGAGGCGAGCCACGGCGATGCCGCGCTGGGCTCCCGGATGCTGGTGTGGACGTTCGCGAGCGCGGCCGCCTGGTTCAACTGGGTGCACGCGCCGCGCGGGCTGGACCACGCGGGGGCTCCGCAGTTCTTCGCCGGCATGTCGCTGTCGGCGGCCGTGCTCTTCGACCGGGCGCTCAAGCAGACCCGCCGCGCGGCGCTGCGCGAGCAGGGCCTGGTGCCCCGCCCGCTGCCGCAGATCCGGATGGTGCGGTGGCTGCGGGCACCCCGGGAGACCTTCGGCGCCTGGTCGCTGATGCTCCTGGAGGGCGTACGGTCGCTGGACGAGGCCGTGGAGGAGGTCCGCGAGGACAAGCGCCAGCAGGCCCAGCACCGGATGCGCCGCCGGGAGGCCGGCAAGCTGGAGCGCGCCCGGCTGAAGGCCTACAACCGGCAGCACCGGATGTGGCCCCGGGTCCGCGGCGGACGACAGGTCGAGGTGACCGGCCCGGCCGTGCCGGCCGCCCCGCAACCCGCCCAGATCGGCTCGCAGGCGGGGCCGGAGCCCTCCATAGTCGAGCCGGGGCAGCTTCCGGTACGTTCTCGCCCGCTGCAGTCGGTGGACAGGCCAGTCCCCATCGACCTCACAGCGGAGGACGACACCCAGGCCATCCCGCGGCTCGACTCACTGGAGGAGAAACTCGCCCGGATCGAGCGGCAGTTCGGCTGACGAAGCCGGCACCGCCGACGATCGTCACAGCGGCCCCGGAGCCCTGATCCGCCTCATGGAGGCGGATCAGGGCTCTTGTGCGTTTCAGGACTCTTGCGCGCCTCAGGGCTCCTGCGCGTCCAGCTCGAACCAGACGGACTTGCCCACGCCGTGGGTCCGCACCCCCCAGCCGTCCGCGAGGGCGTGGACGAGCAGCAGGCCCCGCCCGGAGGTGGCCGCCGTGTCCACGTCCGCCTCTCCCCCGCCGCCCCGCTCGCCGTTGCGGCCCCGGGGGCCGATGGCGGGCGCCCGTAGCGTCGGATGGCGGGCGAGGAAGTCCCGCACCTCCACGCGCAGCCGGCCCTTGACGGACGCGGCCGGACCGCCGGTGAGGCGGGCGGTGACCACGGCTCCGCCGTCGGTGTGCACCAGGGCGTTGGTGACCAGTTCGCTCACCAGCAGCTCGGCGGTGTCGGCCCGGCCCGGGGCGCCCCAGCGGGCGAGCAGCGCGCGCAGCCCGGCGCGGACGTCGTGGACGGCCGCCAGATCCTTGCCCCGCAGTCGTCTCTCCCAGTGCGGTGCCTGAGGCGCCTGAGTCGCCGCACCGGATTCACCGGATCCCTCCGTCGCGGTGCCTTCCGCGGACCCTTCCCTGCCCTCGCGCCGCTCCGCGCCCGTCCAGTGTGCAGTCCGCCTATTCATCCCTCGCCGACCCGACCCCTCCCCGGCGCCCCGGCCTCGAACACGCTCACGGCAAATGCATGCCCCAAGGCCGTCGGGTCGACGCCTGTTGACGCGTCAACATGGTTATACGACCGGAATCCCGAAGCCTGTTGTGCAGCCCGGGAATTGCTGCGTCAAGGGACTCCTAGCCCTCCCAGACCGCGCAGGCCGTACGGTCGTCGGCGTACCCCTTCACCCTCAGCTGGACATCCGCCAGGAACTCGGCCAGCCCGGGCGGCTCCGGCCGGGCCCACCGCTCGGCCAGCCGCACGCCCAGCTCCGCCTCGCCTCGCAACGGATCGGCCAGGCCCGCGCTGCACAGCAGCAGGGCGTCGCCGGGCCGGGCGATCGAGGCGCGGAAGCGGAAGGGCTCGGAGGGCACTTCGGCGGGGTCGATGACGGGCGCGGTGCCGGGCGTGGGGATGCCGAGGTCGACGGTGATCCGGTCGGCGACGTCATAGCCCGCCAGCGGCTCCGCCTCCGCCTCGGCGGCGGGGGTCCGCGGCTCCGGGTCCAGGTCCTGCCAGGTGCCCTCACGCAGCCGGAAGAGCCCGCCCGGGCCCACGCCGAAGAACACGCGCGTCCGGCAGCGCATGTCCACGGGAAGGAGCAGACAGCGCAGCCCCGCCGTGTACTCGGCCGGCCGCAGGCCCAGTTCGCCCGCGCGGACGCGCAGCCGGCCGTACGTACGGTCCGTCAGCCGGTGCAGCCCGGACTTGAGCTCGTCGCGGCGGCCCGCGTGGATGTCCTCGACCAGCCGGGCGTGGCTGCGCCCGACCGCGCCGCCCAGCCAGGCGCAGATCTCCCGCGCCGCCCGGTGGGCGCCCTCCGCCGCACGGGCCCCGCTCGCCATGGCGACGAGCAGCAGCGCGTCGTCGCCCGTGCCGAAGCGCGCGGTCAGCAGGGCGTCCCGGCGGGGCTCGCCCCGGAAGCGGGCGGAGTCCCCGCGCAGCGAGCCGGCCCGCAGCGTCATCGCCCCGTACCGGGCGCCGTCCAGCACAGTGTCGGGCACGAGGTCCTCCAGCCCGCCGGGGTCCGCGGGCGGCCAGGAGGTCGGCTCGGCCTCATAGGTGGGCGGCCGCCGCCCCACGTACTCGGGGGTGCGCAGCCGCGCGCCGTTCCGGCGCGGGGACCCGGCGACGGGCGACCGCTCGGGCGGGGGCAGTTCGGAGGCCTCGGTGGTCTCCAGGGCGGTGCCGGGGGCGGCCGCCGTCCGGGAGAGGCCGGGGATGCCGGAGAGCCCGTGGTAGTCGGAGAGGTCGGGGAGCTCCGGCAGCTCGGGGAAGCCGGGCGGCTCCGGGGCATCGGGGGTGCCGGGGCCGCCCGGGCCGCGTTTGCGCTTGGTCAGCTCCGCGCGTTCGGCCGGGCCCGGGTACCGGTCCGGTTCCGCGCTCGCGAGGGTGTCGCGGTTGTCGGTGACGCCGGGCGGTTCCGGGGGGTCCAGGGGCACCGGCAGAGGGGGAGGAGGCGGGGAGACACGGGTCCTGGGGTCGGGGGGCGGCGGACCGTCGGGGAGCCGCTCCGGCCCTACGGGCGCGGTCAGTTCGGGAGGCGGTGGCGGGGGCTGCCGCCGGGGGACGGCCGGAACGGGCAGGGCGGCATCCCTGGAGCGATCGGCTCCGCCGGTGCCGTTGGTTCCACCGGTGCGGTGGGGTCCGGCGGAGCCGTTGGGCGCGATTGCGCCGTTGGGCCCGGCGGAGTCGCGCGCTCCGCGACCGGCGCGCCCTCCGAGGCCGCCATTGGATCCGACGTCGTCGCTCGCCGCGAGGCGGCCGTTGGGCTCAAGGCCGTCGCCCGCTCCAAGGCCACCGCCGCGCCCGAGGCCCCCGTTCGCCGCACGGCCGTCGTTGGGCCCGAGAGCGCCGCTCGATCCAAGGCCACCGCTGGGCCTGTGACCGCCGTTCGCCGCACGGCCGTCATTGGGGCCGAGACCGCCGCTGGGTCGGGGGTCACCGCCGGAACGGGGGCCGCCCCTGGATCCATTGGCCACGGCCCCGGCCGTGCCGTTGGCCGCGCCCGCGCCCGTACCGTTGGCCCCGTTCGTGCCATTGGCCGTGCCCGCCCCGGAGCCGGCCCTGCCGGAGCCGTTCGCGCCGTTGACGGTGGGGGGCTCGGGGC
>NZ_JAVRFI010000017.1:0-155940 GCF_031845785.1 Streptomyces hesseae | reverse complement strand
CCCCCGACCCACCACCCACCGTCAGAGCAACCCAGCCACCTTCTCCCGATACCCCCGCACCGCCGCCGCGTCCCGATAGGGCTCCAGCCGCCGCTCGAAGTCCCGCACATACTCCAGCGCCCGCACCGACCGCATCTCCGCCGCCGCCTGCGCCGCCTCCACCCCCAGCGCGCACGCCTGCTCCAGCTCGCCCAGCCCCAGCCGCGCCGACGCCAGCACCACCCGGCAGAACAGCCGGCTCCGCGCGTACGCGGGCGACCGCAGCTGCAACGACCGCTCCGCGTGCTGCGCGGCGGCGCGGTACTGCTGAAGGTCCCGGTGGCAGTGGGCGAACTCGTCCGCCAGCTGCGCCTCGTCGAAGTACCGCACCCAGTACGGCACGTCGTCGCCCGCCCGCGAGCTCTCCAGGGCCCGTTCCGCCCGCGCCAGCGAGGCCGAGCAGGCCCGTACCTCGCCGAGCACCCCGTGCCCCCGCGCCTCCACCGCGTGCAGCAGCGACTGGACCACGGGCGGCGCCCCGGAGCCCACCCCCTGCTGAGCGACCCGCGCCAGCTGCACGGCCTCCCGACCGTGCCCCAGATAGACGGCCTGTCGGCTCATGGTCACGAGCACATAGCTGCCGTATGCCCGGTCCCCGGCGGCCTGGGCGAGCCGCAGTGCCTGGACGTAGTACCGCTGGGCGAGCCCGTGCGCGGCGATGTCGTAGGAGGTCCACCCGGCGAGCCGGGTGAGATCGGCGGCGGCCGCGAACAACCGCCGCCCGGTGGTCTCCCCGTACGTGCCGCGCAGCATGGGCTCGGTCTCGTGCTCGAGATACCGCACCAGCGCCTGCCGGGCGTGCCCTCCCCCGTACGCGTGGTCGATGGTCCGGAAGAGCTCGCCCACCGATCGCAGGGCGGCGATGTCGCCCATGGACACCCGCCCCCCGGGAGCGCGCTCGGCGGCCCGCTGGCGCGGCATCTGCCCGCCGCGCGCCTGAAGCGGCAGGCGCGCGCCCTCGCCGGAGGGCGCGGGGCTCATACCGCGCGCCACCCGTTCGTCCGCGCGCCCGATCAGCCAGTCACGGCTCGGCACCACGAGCCCGGCCGGAGTGAAAGCGATCTTCCGCAGCTCGGTGTGACTGCCGGAGTCCTTGCGCCAGAGGCCGCTGACGATGTCGATGGCCTCTTCGGGCGAGGCGGCGAATTCCAGCCCGGCGTACACGGGCGCGCACGCGTCCAACCCGAGGTCCTGGGCGGACAGCCGCCGCCCGAGCCGCCGGGTGAACACCTCGGCGATCAGCGCGGGCGTGGTGCCACGCGGCTGCTGTCCGCGCAGCCACCGCGTGACGGAGGTTTTGTCGTAGCGCAGATCGAGGCCGTGTTCGAGCCCCAGCTGATCGACGCGGCGGGCCAGGCCCGCATTGGAAAAGCCGGCCTCCGCGATGAGCGCGGCGAGTTGACGGTTGGGGATGCGCTGTGGGGGTCGTTCCGTCATCAGCCTGCCGGTCTCCCTGATCTTTGTTCCTGGAACGGCGTGAATTTAGCGGTCTCCCTCGCCCCGAAAGCCACCTTCGCCCCGCATTCATCCGATCGTGTGAGTACAGGCAGAATCCCGAAAAAGGGCCGCCCGACCTCCCAGGGAAGATCACCCAGCCCCCGACCGACTGCGGGGTGCACCGGAGGCGGTCGTACAGTGGGCACGGGCGTGCGAGGCGCGACGGCACGCGACGGGCACGCCCTCAAGACCACCAGACCGGGCCGGAACGGGTTCGGAACCGGTTCGAGGAGGAGCTGCCGTGAGTGAGCTGCGCTTTGTCCATCTGGGCTTCGGTGCGGACGCGGTCGAATACCAGCAGGCCTGGCAGAAGCAGCGTGAGACCCACGCGGCCCGCTTCGCGGACGAGATTCCGGACACCTGTCTGCTGCTGGAGCACCCGGCGGTCTACACGGCCGGACGGCGCACGGAGGACAGCGAGCGCCCCCTGGACGGCACCCCGGTCGTCGACGTGGACCGCGGCGGAAAGATCACCTGGCATGGCCCCGGCCAGCTCGTGGGCTACCCGATCCTCAAGCTGCCCCGCCCGGTGGACGTCATAGCGCACGTCCGCCGCCTGGAGGAGGCCCTGATCCGCGCGTGCGCCGAGCTCGGGCTGGAGACGACCCGGATCGAGGGCCGCAGCGGCGTCTGGGTCCTGGGCGACCCGCTGGAGCAGCGCCCCGCGCTCGGCGGCCTCAGCCTGGACTTCGACCCCCGTCTGACGGACGAGGAGTTCGACCCCCGCCTGAACGGCCCGGAGTACGCCCCGTCCAACGCGGGCCAGCGCCGTGAGGACCGCAAGCTGGCGGCGATCGGCATCCGGATCGCCAAGGGCGTCACCATGCACGGCTTCGCGATCAACTGTGATCCCGACAACACCTGGTTCGACCGGATCGTCCCGTGCGGCATCCGGGACGCGGGCGTGACGTCCCTGTCGAACGAGCTGGGCCGCCGGGTGACGGTGGCCGAGGTGGTACCCCTGATGGAGAAGCATCTGCGGGAGGTCCTGGCGGAGGAGGCACCCGGCCCCCGTGCCGTGGACCCGAAGCCCGAGCCGACGCCGGCGACCGCCGGCTGAGCGGAGAACCGAAACCTCCGAGCCGGCCGCCCAGCGAGCCGCTCGGCGGGGAATGCGCACCGGGATCCATCGGTTACCCAGGGCGCAGAAGTAAGAGCACAGGAAATAACGGGCGTACCCTGGTGTCCGCCGAGGAATCGAAGTCATAGGGAGCCGGACGTGTCCGCTGTCGCACCCGACGGACGCAAGATGCTGCGCTTGGAGGTCCGGAACGCCCAGACCCCCATCGAGCGGAAGCCCGAGTGGATCAAGACCCGGGCGAAGATGGGCCCCGAGTACAAGGAGCTCCATGGCCTCGTGAAGCGCGAGGGCCTGCACACGGTGTGCCAGGAAGCGGGCTGCCCCAACATCTACGAGTGCTGGGAGGACCGCGAGGCCACGTTCCTCATCGGCGGCGACCAGTGCACCCGGCGCTGTGACTTCTGCCAGATCGACACCGGCAAGCCGCAGGCGCTGGACCGCGACGAGCCCCGTCGTGTGGGCGAGTCCGTGGTCGCGATGGACCTGAACTACGCCACGATCACCGGCGTCGCCCGCGACGACCTGGAGGACGGCGGCGCCTGGCTGTACGCCGAGACCGTGCGCCAGATCCACGAGCAGACCGCGGGCCGCGAGGCCGGCCGCACCAAGGTCGAGCTGCTCGCGCCCGACTTCAACGCGGTGCCGGAGCTGCTCCAGGAGGTCTTCGAGTCCCGCCCGGAGGTCTTCGCGCACAACGTGGAGACGGTCCCCCGGATCTTCCGTCGCATCCGCCCGGGCTTCCGCTACGAGCGCTCGCTCGAGGTCATCACCAAGGCCCGTGAGTTCGGCCTGGTGACGAAGTCCAACCTGATCCTCGGCATGGGCGAGACCCGTGAGGAGATCAGCGAGGCCCTCCAGGACCTCCACGACGCGGGCTGCGATCTGATCACGATCACCCAGTACCTGCGCCCGTCGGTGCGCCACCACCCGGTGGAGCGCTGGGTGAAGCCGCAGGAGTTCGTGGAGCTCAAGGAGGAGGCCGACGAGATCGGCTTCGCCGGTGTCATGTCGGGCCCGCTGGTCCGGTCCTCGTACCGCGCCGGCCGGCTGCACCAGCAGGCGATCGAGAAGCGCGCGGCGGCCGCTTCGACCCAGGCGGTCTGACCCTTTCGGCCCTGCTCCGGACCCTGACGCGGCCCGTACCGTTCCTTGCGAAAGCAAGCGAACAGTACGGGCCGCGTCAACGTTTCATAGGTGTTTGACCAAGAGGTCATGCGTTGGTAACACCAGTCGGTGACGATAGGACCACGCACAGCAGTGCGACACCCTCCACGCAACCGAATTCCTTCCGCTCCCGAGGGGACATCGATATGCAGGTCGCGCCCGGTAACGCAGTCCTGGCGACCGCCACACGCGCCTCCTCCGCTCTGCCGTCCACGCTCTCCGTACGGCCCCCGTCCGTCACCGGGGCCCTGCGCGCGCTGGAACGGCTGCTGATGCGCGGTGGCCAGCGCACAGCACGGCGCAACGCGTGGACCGCCGTGCTGGAGGACCGCCGCCGGGCCAAGGACCGGCGCGAGGCCCAGCATGTGCTGGAGGCCATGGCGGCCCCCGGTCCGCAAGCGACGTAAACTGCGCCGTATGGCGAGGAAGGAAACATCCGAGAACCCCGGGCGACTGAAGCAGATCGCCCAGACCTACAAGATGACCAAGAAGGTCGACTCGAAGGTCGGTCTTGTCGTCGCGGCTGTGGGCATTGTCACCTTCGGTGTACTCCTTGCCATCGGCTTCTGGCTCGACCACCCGGTCTACCTGGGCATCCTCGGCTTCCTGCTGGCCTTCCTCGCGATGGCGATCGTCTTCGGACGCCGCGCCGAGCGCGCTGCCTTCGGGCAGATGGAGGGGCAGCCGGGAGCCGCCGCCGCGGTCCTGGAGAACATCCGCCGCGGTGGCTGGACGACGACGCCCGCGGTCGCGATGAACCGCAACCAGGACGTCGTCCACCGGGCCGTCGGCAAGGCGGGCATCGTGCTGGTCGGCGAGGGCAACCCGAACCGGGTGAAGGCCCTGCTGGCCGCTGAGAAGAAGCGCATGTCGCGCATCGTCGGGGACGTTCCGGTGCACGACATCGTCGTGGGCGAGGGCGAGGGCCAGGTGTCGCTGAAGAAGCTCCACACCACCCTGCTCAAGCTGCCGCGCGTACTGCCGGGCGCGAAGGTGACGGCCGTGAACGACCGCCTCCGGGCGCTGGGCGACCTGATGAGCAACATGCCGATCCCGAAGGGCCCGGTCCCGGGCAAGGGCATGCGGATGCCGAAGGGCCGCTGACCAGTACGAGACGAGACGACCGAAACGCGAGGGCGGCCGGAACCGAAGGGTTCCGGCCGCCCTCGCGTTTCCACGGGGTGGGGGTTGTTCAGATCCGGACCTGAACGGCCCGGGCGAGCCGGTCGTGGAGCCCGCGCGTGTCCCGGTCCCAGATGACGGCGGGGATCACGAGCAGCAGGAGCACGCTGCGCACCAGCACCCGCGGCAGGGAGAGCCGCGTGCCGTCCTCGGCGATGACGCGCAGGCCGAAGAGGCGCTTCCCGGGCGTACTACCGACCGTACCCACGGTGAGCAGGCTGAGTACGAGGAAGATCAGGAGTGCCCAGTTGCCGGCGCGCTGCTGATTCCCCTGGGCGAGGAACGCGAAGGCGATCAGCATGCAGAGCGCCCAGTCGATGGCGAGGGCGCCGAACCGCCGTCCGAGCGGGGCGACGGAGCCCGGCCCGCTCTCCGGCAGACCGAGGCGTTCACCCCGGTGGCCGAATTCGATGCCCATGTCCTCCGCGGCCGCGCGGGGCCCGGAGAGCCATGATCCGATTGCTTGCCTGTTGTCCACCCGTCCACGGTACTGGGCCCGCATACGTTTCCCGGGTCCCGGGTCCCCGGAGGAGGCCCCTCTTACCCGGCGAACCCCACGAGACCGCCCCACGACCGGTTAACCTCGGCGAAACAAATGGGTCATCCTTGAGAAATCCCGTCTCTCTAGGGTCGGCGGCAGCGCGTCCATGCGGTACACGCGCCACCGAAGCAATCCCCGACCGCGAGCGGCCGGGCTAGGAGGACTTGGATGTTCCAGAACGCCGACGAGGCCAAGAAGTTCATCTCGGATGAGGACGTCAAGTTCGTCGACGTCCGCTTCTGCGACCTGCCGGGCGTGATGCAGCACTTCACGATCCCGGCCACGGCGTTCGACCCCGACGAGGAGCTGGCCTTCGACGGCTCCTCCATCCGCGGCTTCCAGGCCATCCACGAGTCCGACATGGCGCTGCGCGCGGACCTCTCCACGGCCCGTATGGACCCGTTCCGCCGCGACAAGACGCTGAACATCAACTTCTTCATCCACGACCCGATCACGGGTGAGCAGTACAGCCGCGACCCGCGCAACATCGCCAAGAAGGCCGAGGCCTACCTCGCCTCCACCGGCATCGCGGACACCGCGTACTTCGGCCCCGAGGCCGAGTTCTACGTTTTCGACAGCGTTCGCTTCGAGACCAGCGCGAACCAGTCCTTCTACCACATCGACTCCGAGGCGGGCGCCTGGAACACCGGTGCGGAGGGCAACAACCGCGGCTACAAGGTCCGCTACAAGGGCGGCTACTTCCCGGCCCCGCCGGTCGACCACTTCGCCGACCTGCGCGCGGAGATCTCCCTGGAGCTGGACAAGTCCGGCCTCCAGGTCGAGCGCCAGCACCACGAGGTCGGCACCGCCGGCCAGGCCGAGATCAACTACAAGTTCAACACGCTGCTCGCCGCCGCCGACGACCTGATGCTCTTCAAGTACATCGTGAAGAACGTCGCCTGGCGCAACGGCAAGACCGCGACCTTCATGCCCAAGCCGATCTTCGGTGACAACGGCTCCGGCATGCACGTCCACCAGTCCCTGTGGAGCAAGGGCGAGCCGCTCTTCTACGACGAGCAGGGCTACGCGGGCCTCTCGGACACCGCCCGCTACTACATCGGCGGCATCCTCAAGCACGCCCCGTCGCTGCTGGCCTTCACCAACCCCACGGTGAACTCCTACCACCGCCTGGTCCCGGGCTTCGAGGCCCCGGTCAACCTGGTCTACTCGCAGCGCAACCGCTCCGCCGCCATGCGCATCCCGATCACGGGCTCCAACCCCAAGGCCAAGCGCGTCGAGTTCCGCGCCCCGGACCCGTCCTCGAACCCCTACCTCGCCTTCTCGGCCCTCCTCCTGGCCGGCCTCGACGGCGTCAAGAACAAGATCGAGCCCGCCGAGCCGATCGACAAGGACCTCTACGAGCTCGCCCCCGACGAGCACGCGAACGTCCCCCAGGTCCCGACCTCCCTCCCGGCCGTCCTCGAGGCCCTCGAGGCCGACAACGAGTACCTCCAGGCCGGCGGCGTCTTCACCTCCGACCTGATCGAGACCTGGATCGACTACAAGCGCACCCAGGAAATCGCCCCGATCCAGCTGCGCCCGCACCCGCACGAGTTCGAGATGTACTTCGACCTCTAAAGAGCGCGTCCAGGGCCGCCACCTCCGGAATGGAGGTGGCGGCCTTCGCTTATGCCGTCACGTGTATGGGTTCAGCCGGGAAAGGCCCAGGTCGAAGCCGAAGGGTGGGGGGATGCGGACGGTCTCGCCGAACTTTCGGTCGGTGCGCGTGTGGTACCGGTCATGGTTCGGCTCGGAGAACAGCGTTGCCGTGGAGTCGCGGGCGTCCACGATGAGGTAGAGCGGGATGCGCATCACCGCGTAGTCCCGCAGCTTTCCCACCCAGTCGTTTTCCGGGTTCGACGGGGAAACGATCTCGACCGCGAGGAGCGCGAGGTCGGCCGGTGCCGTGTTCCCCTCGGCTTCCATGACCTCCTCGGGCAGATAGGTGAGGTCGGGATTGCGGAGCTTCGCAGCGTGGGGGGATTCCAGGTCGGTGTTCTCGGTCGGCATGAAGCCGTCCGGGCAGTGTGCGTCGAACTGCCGACGCAAGTGGAACAGGTTGCGCTGGTGAATCACCGTCGGTGCCGCCTGCATGATGATCGTGCCGTCGGTGTACTCGACTTTGACGCCCTTGGGCGCGATCCGCTGGGCTTCTTCGAGCAGTCCGAGGTGCTGGGGGTCGATGGTCACGGCGTCCTCCAAGGGGTGCACGGGCAGCGTATCCACCCCGGACACGGCCGACGGCCTTTCGTTCCACGCTCGTCCACGCGTCACATTTCTTCCTCGCCGTACGTCATGTCAGCGAAGACCACGAGACAGCCACCCCGGCGGGAGGATCGACCGCCGGCCGGGGCGTGCGGGAAGCGAACGGGAAGAAGCCATGACGACATCCACGATCCTGGTCACCGGTGGCACGGGCACGCTCGGGCGGCTGGTCGTACCGATGCTACGGGAGGCCGGGCGCGAGGTGCGGGTGTTCAGCCGGCAGGAGCGCGAGTCGGGCGACGGCGTCACGTACGTGACCGGCGATCTGCTCAAGGACGAGGGGATCGAGGCCGCCGTCGAGGGGGCCGGGATCGTGCTGCATCTCGCGGGCGGGGCCAAGGGCGACGATGTGGCGACCCGGAATCTGGTGCGGGCCGCGCGGCAGGCCGGGGTGGGGCATCTTGTGTACATCTCCGTCATCGGGACGGACAGGATCCCGCTGGGCTACTTCAGGGCCAAGCTGGAGTCCGAGCGGATCGTGGCGGAGTCCGGGCTGCCGTGGACGACGCTGCGTGCCGCCCAGTTCCACGATCTGGCCCTGACCGTGGTGGCGAAGATGACGAAGCTGCCGCTGGTCCCGGCCCCCGGCGGGGTGCGCTGGCAGCCGGTCGACGCGCGTGAGGTGGCCGCCCGGCTGGTGGAGCTGACGCTCGGCGAGCCCGCCGGCGCGGTGCCCGATCTCGCCGGGCCGGAGGTGTTCGAGCTGGCCGAGCTGAGCCGCAGCTATCTGCGGGCCACGGGCAGGCGCCGGCCGATGGTGCCGGTCCGGGTGCCCGGCGGGTTCGGCCGTGCCTACCGGGCCGGGGAGAATCTGGTCTTCGACGGGGCCGTCACGGGGCGGCGGACCTGGGAGGACTTCCTGGCGGAGCGGGTGGGCGGCCGCTAGGCCCGTCAGGCCCGTCAGGCCCGTCAGGCCCGTCAGGCCCGTCAAGCTCTAGGGTCGGGTCATGGAGATCTGGATCAATCCCGCCTGTTCGAAGTGCCGCAGCGCCGTGTCGCTGCTCGATGCCGAGGGAGCCGGTTATTCCGTCCGGCGTTATCTCGAGGACGTGCCCACCGTCGAGGAGATTCGCGCTGTCCTGGAGCGGCTGGGGCTGGAGCCCTGGGATATCACCCGGACGCAGGAGGACGCGGCCAAGGAGCTCGGGGTCAAGGACTGGCCCCGGGACGCGGCGGCGCGTGATCGGTGGGTGAAGGCGCTGGCGGCGTATCCGAAGCTGATCCAGCGGCCGATCATCACCGCCGACGACGGCTCGGCCGTGGTGGGGCGCACCGAGGAGGCCGTACGGGAGGCGCTGGCCCGGTCGTCACACGGCTAGGTCGTCACACGGCTAGGTCGTCACACCGCCAGGTCGTCACACCGCCAGGCCGCTCACGCCGAACGCGTCCGCGAGCCCGCGTGTCCCCGCCTCCGTGAGGTGGACGACGCGCGGGCTCGCCCCGTGCCGGAGCCAGCCGAGGGTGAAGAGCCGGGCGGTGAGGGCGGCGCCCAGCGCGCCGGCGAGGTGGTGCTGGTGCTCGCTCCAGTCGACGCAGTAGCGGATGGCCGGGCGGCGCCGGGGCAGGTCCTCGACGTCCACGCCGAAGGCGGTCAGGGCGGTGCGGCCGGGGGCGGTGATCCGGTACGCGGCGTCGTGGCCGTAGGCGGCGGGGCGGTCGCGGACGGCGGTGTCCGGGCGGTGGGTGCCGTCGTGGCCGGTGAGCATGCCGCGGTCGAGGAGGGCGCGCATCAGGGCGACGCCGAGGTGGCCGGCCAGGTGGTCGTAGCAGGTGCGGGCGCGGTGGAGGGCGTTGGCGACGCCGCTGTCGCGCAGGGAGCGCACCGGCAGGGGCGGGGCGATGAGGGCGAGCGCCTCCAGCGCGGTGGCGACGTCGGGGCCGGTGAGGCGGTAGTAGCGGTGCCGGCCCTCGTGGACGGCCGTGATCAGGCCGCCCGACGTGAGCCGGGCGAGGTGGGCGCTGACGGTGGGGGCGCTCACGCCCGCCTCCGTGGCGAGGGTGCCCGCCGACAGGGCCCGGCCGGCGCACAGCGCCTTGAGGATCCGGGCGCGGGACGGGTCCGCGATCAGGGCGGCGGCGCGGGCGATATCGGGCTGGTGATTGATCACCGGGGTCACAGGGCTCACGAAGCCAATTTACGACGGGCATATTTCGGTCTGTGGCGAAGTGTGCGGGCACGAGACTCGGTGTCGTGACCACAACACCCTCGCGACTCCCCCTCGTCTCCCTCAGCCTCGGCTACTTCCTGGTGATGCTGGACGTCACCGTCGTCACGGTGGCCGTACCCGACATCGGCGCCTCGCTCCACGCCGGGCCCGCCGCCCTCCAGTGGTGCGTCGACGGCTACAGCACCGTCTTCGCGGGGCTGTTGCTGCTCGGCGGCGGGCTGGGCGACCGGTTCGGGCACCGGCGGGTGTTCCTGTGGGGGCTGGGTGTCTTCACCGCCGCGTCGGCCGCCTGCGGGCTGGCCACCACGGCGGGCGCCCTGGTGGCGGGGCGGCTGGCGCAGGGTGCGGGGGCGGCGTTCCTGGTGCCGGCCTCGCTGGCGCTGCTGCGAGCCGCCCATCCGGACCGGGCCTCGCGGGCCCGGGCGGTCGCGGTGTGGGGGGCCGTCGCCTCGATCGCCTTCGGGGCGGGGCCCGTGGTGGGCGGGCTGCTGGTGGCCGGGCTGGACTGGCGGGCGGTGTTCTGGCTGAACCTGCCGGTGGGTGGCCTCACCATGTTCCTGATCCATCGTCACATTCCTGACTCCCGCGGTCTCTCCGGCCCCAAGGCCCCGCGGCTCGACCCCGCCGGTCAGGTGCTGGGCGTGGTCGGTCTCGTGGCGCTGGCCGGGGCGCTCAACGAGGCGGGGACGGCCGGCTGGTCCGCTCCCCCGGTGTGGGCGGCGGCCGGGACGGGCGTGGTGGCGCTGGTCGCGTTCACCGTCGTGGAGCACCGGCTGGAGGCCGGAACGGCGGCGACCCCCTCGGCCCGGCGGCCACTGTTGCCGCCGTCCCTGTTCCGGCGGAAGGCGTTCTCCGCCACGACCGCCGTCGGCTTCCTGATCAGCTTCGGCTACTACGGCATGCTGTTCCTCTCCACGCTCTACTTCCGGCAGGAGCGCGGTTACGACGCCCTCGAGACCGGCCTGGCCCTGCTGCCCTCGGTCTGCATGGGCCTGATCGCGGCGCCGCTGCTGAGCCGGGCGACGGCGCGTACGGGCCCGTACGTGCCCATGGCCGCCGGGCTGTTCCTGGGGGCGGCGGGTTTCCTGGGCTGGCTGGTCGCCGGGCCGGGCGTCCCGTATCCCGCGCTGCTGTTCGCGCTCGCCGCCACGGGCCTGGGCCAGACGACGACGGCGCTCGCCGCCACCGCCGCCGTCATCGACGCGGCGCCGGCGGACGGTACGGGCGTGGCGACCGCGGTCTTCAATGTCGCCCGGCAGGTGGGCAGCGCCGCCGGGGTGGCCCTGTTCGGCACGGTGACCACGGCGGCGGGCGGCTTCACCGCCGGTCTGCGGGTGTCGGCGGTGCTCGCGGCGGCCGCGTTCCTGACGGGCGGGGTGCTCGCCACCGTGCTTCTGCTGGGGGCACGGAGGAGGCGGCGACGGCTCTTGTCCCGTGCGTCGGCTGACGGAAACCTGTCCGCCATCGGGTGCTAACGGCAACTGATCTGATGTGGCGGGCCCGCTTTCGGATCACCGACCGTCGAAGGAGTCACCGTGCCTTTCACGAAGACCGCCGGATCCATCGCCCTGTCCGCCGCCGCCCTGCTCACCGCCGCCGTCCTGCCGCAGCAGGCCCGGGCGGCGGAGAGGACCGACACACCACGGCTGAAGGTGCTCACCTACAACACGTTCCTCATGAGCACGAAGCTCTACCCCAACTGGGGCCAGGCGCACCGCGCCAAGGAGATAGCCGCCGCCGGTTTCTTCCAGGGCAATGACGTCGTGGTGCTCCAGGAGGCCTTCGACAACGCCGCCTCGGACGACCTGAAGGCCAGGGCGGCCGCGGGCTATCCGTACCAGACGCCCGTCGTCGGCCGGAGCAAGGACGGCTGGGACGCGACCGGGGGCTCCTACTCCACGACGACCCCGGAGGACGGCGGGGTGACCGTGCTCAGCAAGTGGCCGATCGTCCGCAAGGAGCAGGTGATCTACAAGGACGCGTGCGGCGCCGACTGGTGGTCCAACAAGGGCTTCGCCTACGTCGTCCTGAACGTGAACGGCACCAAGGTGCACCTGGTGGGGACGCACGCCCAGTCGACGGACAGCGGCTGCAAGGCGGGCGAGGCGGAGGCCGACCGCGCCAAGCAGTTCCGGCAGATCGACGCGTTCCTCGACGCCAAGAACATCCCGGCGGACGAGCAGGTGATGGTCGCGGGCGACCTGAACGTGGACTCGCGGAGCGAGGAGTACGGCTCGATGCTCGCCGACGCCGACCTGGCCCCGGCGGACGGCCGCACCGGGCACCCGTACTCCTTCGACACCAAGGAGAACTCGATCGCGGCCTACCGCTACCCGACCGACCCCCGCGAGGACCTCGACTACGTCCTCCACCGCAACGGTCACGTCCGGCCCCGGGGCTGGACGAACTCCGTGATCAAGGAGAGCTCGGCGCCCTGGAAGGTCTCCAGCTGGGGCAAGGAGTACACGTACACCGACCTCAGCGATCACTACCCGGTGGCCGCCGGGCGCTAGCCGCCTGTTCGATCTTCGTCAAGCCCCGGCCGGAGTTGCGCAGATCGCCTCCGGCCGGACTGCTCCCGAGCCCCGCGCCGTGCTTCAATAGGGGGCATGGCCAGCTACCAGAACTCCGCGACGGGTCGCTTCGACCTTGAGCCGTTCTGGCCTTCCCGTCAGCACCACGACTTCGACCGAGTGTGTTGTCGCGCGATTCCCGCGCAGGCCCACTCCCCCCGCTGACCCGCGTCGAAGTCAGCCGCCGGTACCGTTCCGGCCAAGCGGCCCGCGCCCGCACGTCCTCTCGACGGCTTCTCGCGCGAAAGAGCTGAGCTCTCCATGACGAACCTCCGCACCCTCACCGCGTCCCCGCAGATCCCCGCCCAGGCCGGCCGTACCGACCGCCGCCACCGGCTGCGGGCCGTGGCCCCGGACGAGGTACCGCCCGTCGCCGAGCTGCTGCACGCCGGGGCGACCTGGCTGCCGGCGCCCCAGCACGCCCTGCCCACCCTGCCGGGCCGGCCGCCGATGATCGGGTACCTGGTGCTCGTACCGGCCGGGCACGCCGAGGCCGGGCTGAGCGGTCAGGCCGGACCGAGCGGGCAGCCGGGGCAGGCCGGACCGGCCGACCCCGAGGCCGCGCCCCTCACCGAAGGCGACGCGCTGGTGAGCATCGACCCCGAGCAGCGGACGGCGAGCGTCGCGGGCCGCACGCTGGACCTGACCTACCTCGAGTTCGAGCTGCTGGCCCACTTCGTCGCCCACCCCCACCGGGTGCACACCCGCGACCAGCTGGTGACGACCGTGTGGGGCTACGGGCACGTGGGCGACGGGCGCACCGTCGACGTCCACGTGGCCCGGCTGCGCCGCAAGATGGGCGCCGAGCACCGCTCGTCGATCGTCACCGTCCGCCGCGTCGGCTACAAGTACACGCCCCCGGCGGCCTTCTGACCTTCCCGACCGGCCTTCCCGGTCATGGTGGTGCTGGGTACACCCCCGGCCGTCGCCCAGCCCCCGTGACCGGGCGCGGCCGGGCCCCGCAGACTTGTACCCGCGGGCCGGTGCACGGCCCGCGGGACGATCCGTGGGGAGAGGGAAGAATGAAGGTCCGGGAAGGCCTGCTGGCCGGGGCGCGTGGATTCTGGCTGGCGGTGTCCGGGGCGGTGACGGCGACCGTGTTGTTCTCGTTCACGGTGGTGTCGGCCGTTCTGATCGTGCTGGGCGTGGGGCTGTTCACGACCCCGCTCATGCTGAGAGCCGTCCGGGCCCACGCCAACCAGTGCCGGGCCCAGGCACTGGACTGGTCCGGGGTGCGCATCCCGGTCCCCTACGGGCCGCCGCCCGTGACGAGGGGCGGGTTCGTCGGCCGGGTCGAGCTGTGCCTGGCCCTGCTCAAGGACCGCACCACCTGGCGGGACGCGCAGTGGCTGCTCGTCCAGATGACGGGGGGCATCCTCACCGCGATCCTCCCGGCCGTCCTGCTGGTGTACGCGGTGTGGGGGCCGGTGCTGGCGTTCGGCGTCTGGAAGCCGATCGTGAACGCCGGGGGCAACGAGTGGTTCGCGTTCATCCACATCACCGGCCAGACGTCGGCGAACATGGCGGCCGGCCTCGGCCTCGCCCTCGGCGTCCTCGGACTCTTCGTCAACCCTCGTCTGCTGCGCTTCCACTTCGGGCTGGCAGCGGCCCTTCTGCGGCCCACCCGGGAGACCGAGCTGGCCCGGCGCGTCGACCGGCTCACCGAGACCCGGTACGAGGCCGTGGACAGCTCCGCCGCCGAACTGCGCCGAATCGAGCGCGACCTCCACGACGGGGCGCAGGCCCGGCTCGTCGCCATGGGCATGAGCCTGGGCACCATCGAGGCGCTGATGGAGAAGGACCCCGCAGAGGCCAAGCGGCTGCTGGCGGCCGCCCGCGCCGGTACCGCGGAGACCCTCACCGAGCTGCGCGACCTCGTCCGGGGCATCCACCCGCCGGTGCTGGCCGAGCGGGGGCTCGCCGACGCCGTGCGCGCCCTGGCGCTGAGGCTGCCGCTCGCCGTCGAGGTGGACGTGGAGCTGGCGGGCCGGGCCGCCGAACCGGTCGAGTCCGCCGCGTACTTCGCGGTCAGCGAGGTCCTCACCAACGCGGCCAAGCACTCCGGCGCCGAGCGGATCTGGCTGGACGTCCGGCATGTGGAGGGCACCCTGCGGATCGCGGTGACCGACAACGGGCGCGGTGGCGCCGACCCGGCGGGCGGCACGGGGCTGCGCGGCATCGAGCGCCGGCTGGGCGCCTTCGACGGTCTGCTGGCCGTCAACAGCCCGGTGGGCGGCCCGACGATGGTCACGATGGAGATCCCCTGCGCGCTCACCCGGTGACCCCGCCGGCGGAAGCCGGTGGGAGAGTGGGGCCATGACCGAAGCCTCCGAAAGCTTCCCCGAACGCTCCGCGCTCGTCTCCCTCCTCGGCCTGCGGCCGCATGTCGAGGGCGGCTGGTTCCGGGAGACCTGGCGGACCTCCGGCACGGCCGTCCCGGAGGGGTACCCGGGGCCGCGCGCCCACGCCACCGGCATCTATTTCCTGCTCCACCCGGGTGAACGTTCCCGCTGGCACCGGGTCCGCTCGGACGAGGTGTGGCTCTGGCACCGGGGCGGCCCGCTGCGGCTGCGCCTGGGCGGCGACGGCCCGGAGCCCGACGAGGCCGGCGCCGAGGAGCTCGCCCTGGGCGCCGGCGTCGAGCGGGGCGAGCTGCCGCAGGCGCTGGTCCCCGGCGGGGTGTGGCAGTGCGCCGAGCCGGTGGGCGCCGAGCCGACCCTGGTGACCTGCGTCGTCGCCCCCGGCTTCGACGAAGAGGACTTCACGCTCGCGGAGGGCCCGTGCGCGTAGTGCTCGCCGAGGACCTGTTCCTGCTGCGGGACGGTCTGGTCCGGCTGCTGGAGGCGTACGGCTTCGAGATCGCGGCGGCGGTCGCCAGCGGCCCGGAGCTGACCCGGGCCCTGGCCGAGGAGCGGCCGGACGTGGCGGTGGTGGACGTGCGCCTGCCGCCGTCCTTCACCGACGAGGGCCTCCAGTGCGCCCTGGCCGCCCGCCGCGCCACCCCGGGGCTGCCGGTGCTGGTGCTGTCGCAGCATGTGGAGCAGCTCTACGCGCGGGAGTTGCTCGCGGACGGCAGCGGTGGCGTCGGCTATCTGCTGAAGGACCGGGTCTTCGACGCGGAGCAGTTCGTCGACGGCGTACGGCGCGTGGCGGCGGGCGGCACGGCGATGGATCCGCAGGTCATCTCGCAGCTGCTGACTCGGCGTGAGAAGGACCGGCCGATGGCGAGGCTCACGCCGCGCGAGCGCGAGGTGATGGAGCTGATGGCGCAGGGCCGGTCCAACACGGCGATCGCCGAGCGGCTGACGGTGACCGAGCGGGCGATCGCCAAGCATACGTCCAACATCTTCGGGAAGCTCGGGCTTCCGCCGTCCGACGACGACAACCGCCGGGTGCTGGCGGTGCTGGCCTATCTCGACAAGGGGTGAGGAAGTGTCCCGGATCCCGTCCCGGATACCTCGTGCTCTGCCGCTGTTCGCCCCCGCCTATGTCGGGGGCGTGCAGCTGGGCGCGTACGCCGTGCGGCGCCTGCTCACGCCGGACGCGCGCGAGCGCCTGCTGCGCCGGTGCTCCACCAATGTCGACAACCTCGCCGCCGGCCGCTGGGACGCCCTCGCCGGCAGCGCCTTCCTCGTCGAGGCCCCCATGGAGCTGCCGTACGCGCTGCTCCTGCTGGCGGTCCTGGGGTACACGGAGTACGCCTACGGAGCGTGGTGGGCGGCGGGGGCGTTCGCCTACGGGCACGTGGGCGCCTCACTCCTCGTCTACGCGGGGCTGCGCGCCCTGCGCGCCGGTCCCCGGACCCGGTCCGCGACGGATGTGGGCGTCAGCTACGGCCTCCACGCCGTCACGGGCGCCCTGGCCGCCGCCCTGCCGCGCGGCCCGGCCCGGACGGCCGCCTGCGCGGCGCTGCTCACGCTCGGTGTCCGCCCCTGCCTCCAGGGACGGGGCCGGACGACCTTCACGGACGTGGGCCACCTGCTGGCGCTGACGCTGGGCCTGGGGCTGGGCCCGGCACTGATCAGGGGGCGCCGTCGCGGACTCGGCCGGCGTTCCTCACAATAAGAGGGCAGAAAATGCGATAAGCCGCGAAAAGCGGATGAGGGAGACCGGCCCATGCCCCAGCAGTTCGACGCCTCGACGATCACGAACCTCCGCGACCTCGGCGGCATCGCGCTCGTCGGCAACTCCGCCGTCCGCCCCGGACTGCTGCTCCGCTCCGCAGGGCTCGACCGCCTCGACCCGGTGGCCGACCCGGCCGTCGCCGCCCTCGGCATCCACACGGTCGTGGACCTGCGCAGCGAGAACGAGCGCCGCGAGCGCCCCGACCGGCTGCCCGAAGGCGCCCGTCTGATCGTCGCGGACGTCTTCGCCGGGCCCGGCGCGACCCACCCGGGCGGCGGCGAGGCGGTACCCGGCAAGCTGGAGGACGTCCTGGGCAGCCCGGCCGCCGCCGAGGAGCACCTGGGCGGCGGCAAGGCCGAGAAGGTGATGAGCGACGTCTACCACTCCTTCGTCACCTCCGAGTCCGCCTGCCAGGCCTTCGGGACGCTGCTGACCACGCTCGCCGAGCCGGACTGCGGGCCGCTGCTCTTCCACTGCACGGCCGGCAAGGACCGCACGGGCTGGGCGGCGACGGTCGTCCTGCTGCTGCTCGGGGCGGACGAGGCGACGGCCGAGCGGGAGTACCTGGCGGTGGAGCCGGCCGTACGGGCGGCGTTCAAGCCGGTCATCGACCGCTTCACGGCCGCCGGCGGCGACCCCGCCATCGTCGACGCCATCCTCGGCGTGCGGCCCGGCTATCTGGCGGTGGCGCTGGAGGAGATGCACCGGACGTACGGCGGGGTGACGGGGTACGTGCGCGACGGGCTCGGCATCCCGGACGCGGCGGTGGACCGGATCCGGGCGCGCTGCATCGCGTAACACGGGCACCCTCGTAGCACGGACACCCCCCGGCAGGGGCCCGCGCAACCCACTCGGGTGAGCCGCCCACTCGGGTGACGGGTGAAGTGACCATCGCATCATTCACTCGTTCTACCTACGTGCAGCAGCAAGCAACGGCCTCCCGGCCCCCCGCCCCGCCCACTGTCGACGTCGAGCAGGCCGAAGCCGCGCTCATCGAGCACTATCCGCGTCTGGTACGGCTCGCCTACCTGGTGCTGCCGCCGTCGCTGGGCCGGAACCGCCGCGTGCTGACCGCCCACGCCCTCGTCCAGCGGGCCCTGCCCCGGGGCAGGGCGGGCGCACGGGACGAGGAGACCGTCCTGCCGGGGCCCCGGGGCTCCCACGGGGCGCCGGAGGACCCGGGGTACGCCTACGTCCGTCAGCGGGTGCTGGACTCCGCGCTGGCCGCCGCGCGCCCGCGCGGCCGGTTCCGGCTGCCGCGCCCCGGGCAGCTGCCGCCGCCGCTGCCGCAGGTGTGGGGGCTGCGGCTGTTCCCGCGCTCGGGCGGCGCCGACGAGCTCGTGCTCGACCAGGCGCTCTCCGCGCTCTCCGCCCCCGGCCGCGCCGCCTATGTGCTGCGCGCGCTGGAGCTGCCGGACGAGCGCGACGTGGTGCGGATGCTGGCCGCCGCCGGGGTGATGGAGCCGGGCGCGGCGCTGGCCGAGGCCGACGGGGTACGGCTCCCGCCGGGCAGCCGGGACGCCTCGCTGCTGGAGTCGGTGGAGTTCGACCCCTGCTCCCTCCAGGCCCGGCCCACCGACCTGATGCGCCGCCGCCAGCACACCAGGGCCGCCCTGGCCGCCGCCGCGGCGGTCGTGATCTGCGGGACGCTGATCGCCCTGCCCGACAGCGGCTGGGGCCCCGACGGCGCCGCCGCGCCCCCGTACACCCAGAACACTGCCGCCGAGCAGGCCCTCGACCCGGCCCGTCTGGTCACCGCCGACCCGACCGCCTGGAAGAGCGCCGACCACCCCGGCTTCGCCTCCTGGCCCGCGCGCGGCGGCCGCACCGGCGACAAGGAACTGCTGCGCCGGGCCCTGGCCGCCTGGGCCCGGCCGGGCCCCTCCGTGCAGGTCACCGCGACGCCCGGCACCGCCACCGGGCCCGCTGCCGGACCCCCGCAGCTGCTGTACGCGGGCGAGGCCGACGCGGCGACGGTCGTGCTGTTCCACGACGGGCTGCGCGTCGTGCGCTACGCCGAGTCCAAGAACGGCGACACCGGCGCGGCCGCCCTGGACTTCGCCCGTGCCGACGCGGCCGACACCGCCACCGCCGCCGCCCTCGTCGTCGGCCGCACCGACGGCAACGTCCGCTATCTGACCGCCCCCTGGATCGCCGACGCCGCCGTACGGGACCTGCTCGCCCCGGGCGCGGCCGAGGAGCCGCTGCACCGGGGCGCCGACGGCGTCACCGACTCCGTGCCCAGCCCCGCCGGCGCGAGCGACTGCCACGCCTGGACGGCGCTGCGCTTCGGCGACCACCTGGTCACCGACCTCGGCGAGCTGCTCCCCGCCCGGCTCACCGCGGGCGCCCCCGCCTCCCCCCACGACGCGACCGGCGCCAAGGACCGTACGGCCTGGGCGCGTACGGCCTGCCGGCTGACGACCGTACGGGGGCAGGGCGTGCGCTCGGTGAACGCCTGGCAGTTCGCCACCCAGACGCTGCCCGGGGCCGCCGGGAGCGCGGAGTGGTTCTGCACCCGGGCCGAGACCTGGCGCGGCGCGGGCAGCCGGGTGCTGGCCCAGTTCCTGGCCCCCGGTGGCCGGGCGGGCGCCTCCGCCGCGGTCGTCGGCCGCGCCGAGTCCACGCTCGCCTGCGGGGCCCGCGACCCCCACGTCCTGGCGGGCGCCCTGTGGAAGTCCCCGGGCGGCACCTGGTACGCGCTGGCGGCGGGCGGCGGCGACGTCGCCTCCGTCACGGCGACCGGCGGAGTGCACGGCAGCGACCGGGGCCCCCTCCTGGCCGTGCCCACCCACCAGGGCGCCCAGGCCGAACTGACGGCCCGTCTGGAGGACGGCACCAAGCTGACGCAGCTGCGTTGAGCCGTTCGGCCCGGGCCGAACGGGCCCCGGTACGTACCGGTTTAGGATGACCGCCATGACGACCGGGGTACGCCGCAGGATGGGTGTCGAGCAGCGCCGCGAGCAACTGATCGCGGTCGCCCTCGACCTGTTCGGGCACCGCCCGCCCGACACCGTCTCCGTCGACGACATCGCCACCGCGGCCGGGATCTCCCGGCCGCTCGTCTATCACTACTTCCCCTGCAAGCAGAGCCTCTACGAGGCCGCGCTGCGCCACGCGGCCGACGAGCTGACCGCCCGCCTCGCCGAGCCGTGCGAGGGCCCGCCCGGCGGCCGGCTGTCACGGGTGCTGCGGCGCTTCTTCGACTTCGTGGAGGCCCACGGGCCGGGCTTCGCCGCCCTGCTGCGCGGCGGCCCGGCGATGGCGGGCACCGGCCCGTCCTGCGCGATGATCGACGGGGTGCGGCAGGCCGCGTACGGCCACCTGCTGACACACCTGGGCGTACGGGAGCCGTCGCCCCGGCTGGAGCTGCTCCTGCGGTCGTGGATCTCGCTGGCGGAGAGCACCGCGCTGCTGTGGCTGGACGGCCGCCACGTCCCGCGCGCGGAGCTGGAGCGCCAGCTCGTGCATGCCTTCGCGGCCCTCTTCGCGGTGAGCGCGGCCTACGACGAGGGGACGGCGGCGGTGCTGGTCCGGGTCCTCGGGGACGAGCCGGTGGACGGGCCCTTCGTCCGGTTCACGGCCCGGAGCGGCGTACCCGGCCCCGCCCGGCTGCCCGCCGGCGCCGCTCAGCCCTCGGCCGTCGTGATCGGCTGAGGTTCCTTCCGTACGCGGCCCCGACGCTTCGGCTCCCGTTTCCCGCGCTCCTGCACGGCCACCGACAGCTGCCGCAGGAGCAGGGGCGTCGCGATGCGCGGGTAGAGGCACGCGTACATGCGGAACTCGCTGCGCATGGCGTTCAGGCCACGCGGGTGGAGCACGTGGACGTGGATGCCGTATTCGGCGTGGACGAAGCGGATGACGAAGGACCGCGCCAGGAGGGCGTTCCAGACGTCCTCGTTGTCATCGGACGGGTGACGCAGGGCGGTGCCCTCCGCCCCGGCGTCCACCAGGGAGACCATGGCGCGCCATTGCCGGGCGCTCATGGCCTCGGCGAGGAAGGAGCTGAGGACGTCGGCGGAGCGGGCGGGGGCCGTCTCCAGGAGGCCCGTGAACTTGCGGCGGCGTCCCTTCGCCAGCCGGGCCGCGCGCTCGTCCTCGGCGTAGGCCGCTTCCAGCTCGGCCATGGCCCGGCCTCGCAGGAGCCGGCGGTAGCGGGCCAGTTCGTTGTTGACGAGTCTGCACACGACCGTCGGGGCGCGCTGGACGAGGGAGGCGATCTCCCGCAGGCGGGCGTCGTCGGGGGTGACGACGGCGAGCGTCTTCGTCTCGTGGGCCAGCGCGAAGAGCTCGGTCAGATGATCCGTGATCTGGGCGCGGCGGGCGATGGCCACCGGATGGTGGTGGAGTGCGCCCCTGATCCGGTCGAGGGGGACCCCGAGGCAGGCGGCGAGCCGGATGCGCAGCGTGCCGTCGTCCCGGGCGGGCAGGCGGGCCAGGTTCTCGACGTCCCGGTAGGTCCTGCGGCTGACCCCGAGGGAGGCCGCGACCTGGGCCGCGGTCAGGCCGGCGTGCACGCGCAGGTCCCGTATGGACAGATGACGGGTGTCGGGGAGCGACAGCCGGTTCGGGGGGACCCGGAAGACCCGGGCCAGTTCGGCGATGCGCCCGGGCTCCGGGACGGAGCGGCCGTGCTCGTAGGCGAGGATCCGCGCCTTGGAGGTGCCCACCCTGGCGGCGAGGGCGGCGGCGCTCAGGAAGCGGCCGTCGACGCGCCGGGTCGCTCGGAGCGTACGAAGGGCGCACCCATCGAAGTCCGCACTACCACGTGCCACCGACACCGCCTCCCCGAAAGGTCTGGCCAAGGTACCGCTTAGGTCAACCTGGATCCATCGATATGACCCGCGCGGGTTCACCTTCCCTCGCCTGGCCAGAATGCCTTTACTGGTACCGTTAAGGAGCAATCCTCGTTCCTTTCCCGGCCCTTGGGCAGGATGGTCGAGGGGTCGGCGGAAACGTCGGCGAAGGAGTTCATCCTTGCGCGGCCATGTTGGGTATCGCGCAATCGGGGGCACTCAAGCAGTACGTACCCAGTGACATATCGATGGGCCCGCGCGTCAGGTAGCGATCCGGAGCACGGGCCCATCGGCCGGCTGGGTATCAGCCGGCGGATGAGGGGCTAGCCCTTCATCCGCCGGTGCCATAGAGCTCAAGGGCGATCCGGATGATCCAAAGGATCACTTCGACGATCATCCGTTTCCGCACCCTCGACGGCACGACACCTCGGTCCGACTCCTCGTGGCACCGGCATTCCGGGGTCCGACGGCTCCCGCCCGCTTCGGGATCACCCTGCGGGGCGGCCGCCTCTTCGCCCGGGTCGCCTGACCGGTCGGAGTCAGCCATGTGAACCTCACTCTCTTCCGGGAAACCGGGTCGGTCGACCCGTACGGAATCAACCGGCGGAGGGCCCGAAGAGAGCTGGGCAAGAGCCTACAGGGTGTCACGAGCGGACAACGCCTCGCAGCGCGAAGCCCCGAGTGATCGTCAACGCCCCCTGGAGCATGGCTCTTTCGATTGCGAGATCAGCACCGGGCCCCGAGCATGCAACCGCGTCATCGGAGCGGCTCGGGGCCTCTTATCTCAAGGGGGGCGCACGCAACTAGGTGTGAAACAAAAGGATTTGTTACCTTCAAGTAGGAGAGAAGTGAGTCGTGCACCCCTGGAGGGCCGCGCTCAGGAGGCTTAAACGATCGACCACGGTCCATCAATCACCGTTCATTTTCCGCCATTTGCCCACGCGCGGCCCTGCCGACGCTAAAGTGTCGCGGCCCGGAAGACCGCGACCGTCCGGGCGGGCACGGTGAAGGTCCCGGTGCCGCTCGTATACGACGCGGATTTCACCACGGGGTCCGCGCCACGCGCCTGCACCGGGTGCAGGCTGTAACCGGTGCCCGCGAGGGCCGGGACCGTCTGGGCCCGCTCCTGCGGGGTCGCGTTGAGGACGACGACCAGGTCGCCCAGGCGCATGGTGATCACGCCCGGGGTCTCGTCCCTGCCGGAGAGCGGGAAGGACAGGGCGGCCTGCACGGCCTCGGCGGTCGGCTGACTGAAGGCCTTCTCGGTGGTGCGGACCCGCAGCAGGTCCCGGTAGGCCGCCGAGGCCGCGGTGACGGTCCCGCAGCCGGGCCGCAGGGCCGGATCGGCCAGCAGCGGGCGGGCGTAGGGCCACTTGGCCGCGTTGTCGGCGGCGGGCGGCAGGCCCCGGCCGAAGCCGTTGCCCTCGGCGCAGTTCCAGTGGATCGCGTTGAACCAGTCGCCGCTGTCGTAGGAGTTGCGGTCCAGGGACTTGGAGCGCAGCAGGTCCGTACCGGCCTGGGAGAGGGCCGGTCCCTGCGACAGGGTGGCGGCGGCCAGGGCGAGGACCTGGGCCCTGGCCCGGTCGGCGGCGGAGGTCGCGGGCGGGAGCTTGTAGGCGAGGGCGTCGTAGAGGGTCTCGTTGTCGTGGGCGTCGGCGTAGGACAGGGCGTCGCCGGGCGCGGCAGCGTATCCGGCAGGCTGGCCGTTGTAGTCGACGTCGGCACCGCGCACGGACCGGCCGGTGGAGTCGGTGAAGCGGTACGCGGCGAGGTTGCCGGTCAGGCCGACCTTGATCAGGTCCTGGGCGTGGAGGAGGCGGGCCCGCTGTTCGGCGGGCGATCCATTGGCGGGCGAGGGGTTGGGGTCGGTGAAGAGCCCGGAGGCGAAGCCCTGGACGCGAGGATCTTCGTCGAAGGGGCCGCCGCCGCGGATCGCGTCGCGGGAGCGGTCGGAGAAGGTGGCGATGCCGGTGCCGGCCATGTTCTTCTGCGTGGCCTGGACGAAGCGGGCGTCGTTCGCGACCTCGCCGAAGTTCCAGCCCTCCCCGTAGAGGATCACGGACTTGCCGTCGACGCCGTCCTTGGCGGGCGTGAGGGCGTCGAGGGCCGCGCGCACGGCGAGGATGTTCGCCTTGGGGTGGTGCCCCATCAGGTCGAAGCGGAAGCCGTCGACCTTGTACTCCTTCGCCCAGGTGACGACGGAGTCGACGACGAGCTTGCCCATCATGGCGTGCTCGGGCGCGGTATTGGCGCAGCACGTGGAGGTGGCGACGGCGCCGTCGTCGAGGAGCCGGTGGTAGTAGCCGGGCACGATCCGGTCGAGGACGGACTTGTCGTCCTGGCCGGAGGCGGCGGTGTGGTTGTAGACCACGTCCATGACCGTGCGCAGCCCGGCGCCCGCCAGCCCCTGCACCATCCGCCGGAACTCGAGCGTGCGGCGGGGGCCGTCGGGGTCGGAGGCGTACGAGCCCTCGGGGACGGTGTAGTGCAGCGGGTCGTAGCCCCAGTTGTAGGCGTCGTGGGCGGCGGTGCGGGCGACGCACTTCTGTTGCTCGTCGGAGTCTGCGGGGAAGGCGGCCAGGTCGCAGGGCGGGGTCGCCTGGTCGGCGCGGCGCTCGGGGACGGTCGCGAAGTCGAAGACGGGCAGGAGGTGGACGTAGGACGTCCCGGCGTCGGCGAGGTCCTTGAGGTGGCGCATGCCGGGCGAGGCGGGATCGGTGAAGGCGAGGTAGTCGCCGCGCAGGGAGAAGTCCCGGACGTGGAGCTCCTGGATGCGGGCGTCACGGAAGGGGACGGGCCTGGGCTTGCGGGCGCTCTGCCAGCCGGCGGGGGTGAGGGCGGGCGCCGACAGGTCGGTGACGAGGCTGTGGGTGGAGTCGGCGGTGAGGGCGGTGGAGTAGGGGTCGGTGACGTGGTTGACGACGGTCTCGCCGAGGGCGGGGACGTGGACGGTGACGGCGTAGCGGTAGGGCTTGCCGGTCCAGGAGCGGGGTCCTTGCGCGCTCCAGACACCGCTGGACGCGTCGCGGCGCATGGGGAGGGTACGGCCGTCGAGCTCCAGCGCCACGTTCTTGGCCGTGGGGGCCCAGACGGAGAGGGTGGGGCGACCGTTGTGGAAGGCGGGGCCCAGGTGGGCCTTGGTGGCGGCGGGGGCGTAGAGGTCGTCGAGGACGCCGGGTATTTGGACGCCGGTGGTGACGCCGTCGGTTTCGGCGGTGAGGGGGCCTCTGAGCGCGGAGCGCACCTGTTCGGGGGTCGCCTCGACGCGGAAGGCGTCGTAGGCGGCGTAGGCGGCGGTGAGCCCGCCGGGCCGGGGGGTGAGCTCGAACGCTCCGCCTTCATGGACGAGGCGGTGGGGGCGGGTGGGGTCGCCGAGGTTCTTGGGCCAGGCGACGGTGTGTTTGTCGAGCCACTGGACTTTCGCGTCGGTGACGCGGGGTGGTTCGGCGGCGTGGGCGGGGCTCGGCCCCAGGAGGGGGAACAAGGCCGTGAGGGCGACGGCCAGGCGTCTCATGACAGGGTGCTCCTTCGGTTCGGAGGTGTTCTTGCCCCGGTCCCGCCCTTTCACCGTTTCCCGGGGCTCCGCCCCGGACCCCGCTCCTCAAACGCCGGAGGGGCTGATTCCGGGGCACAGCCCCCAGTTACGGAAAGGGGCGGGTCAGCGGAAAACTCAGCCGCACGTACGCGCGCCCACATGCAGCGCCAGCGCCGTGTTCGGCGCCACCGTCGCCGTGAAGCGACCGTCCGCGCCGACGGTCACCCGACGCCCACTCTGCACATCGCAGTAGTCCCCACCCGGCAGGGACGTCTCGAAGACGCGGCTCACCGCGTACCCCTCGTGGTTGACCACCACATATCCCTTGTCCCCCCGCCCGAAGGCGATCGCCTGATAGCCGTTGTCCCACCACCCGGTGACCGCCGTCCCCCGCACCGCGTTGCGGAAGGCCACCATGCTCCGGATCTCCGGCCATTTGTGCTGGCACTTCCAGCCGTCCCGCCAGCATTCCCCCACCGCGCCACCGCCGGGCGGGCCCGCGTCGCGGTCGGTGAACTCGTAGCCGGAGTGGACGTCCGGCGAGCCGTACGGCCAGGCGAGCATGAAGACCTGGGCCAGCGTGTAGTCGGCGCCGTCCTTGTAGGAGAGGGTGTCGCCGTTGCGCTCGGTGTCGTGGTTGTCGACGAAGACGGACGCCTGGCCGCTCGGCAGATAGGCCCAGCCCTCGCCGTAGTTCTTCAGGTAGGCCAGCCGTTCGCGCTGGAAGACGCGCTTGAGGTCGCGGGCGTAGCGGAATTCCTGGACGTCGCCGGTGCGGACGTACTCCTCGGGCCGGACGGCCTCACCCGCGCCGTAGATGGTCTCCTGCTTCCAGTGGACGCCGGGGCGGCTGAGCTTGGCCTTGATCGCGGCGAGGTCGTCGGCGGCGATGTGCTTGGCGGCGTCGATTCGGAAGCCGTCGGCGCCGAGGGAGAGCAGGTCGTCGAGGTAGCCGGCGATGGCGGTGCGGACGTGGTCGCTGCCGGTGTCGAGGTCGGCGAGGCCGACGAGTTCGCAGTTCTGGACGTCGGTGCGGCTGGTGTAGTCGCTGATGGACTTGCGGCAGGTGTGGAAGTCGGTGTCCGCGTAGAGGCCGGGGTAGCCGTACTTGGTATACGAGGTGCCGCCCGTGCCCACGCCCGTGCCGGCCGCCATGTGGTTGATGACGGCGTCGACGACGACCTTCACGCCCGCCGCGTGGCAGGAGCGGGTCATCTCCGTGAAGGCGGCGCGGTCGCCGAGCCGGCCGGCGATCCGGTAGCCGACGGGCTGGTAGGACGTCCACCACTGGGGTCCCTGGATGTGCTCCTGGGGCGGTGAGACCTGGACGTAGCCGTAGCCGGCGGGGCCGAGGGTGTTCGCGCACTCGCGGGCCACGGACTTGTAGTCCCATTCGAAGAGGACTGCCGTGACGTCCTTCTCGCCGGGGGCGCTCGCCACCGCCTGTGGGGCGCAGACGGCCGTTCCCGCGATCAGCGCGGCCGCGACGGACAGGACTCTTCGGGCGATTCCGGGCATGCCGGTGGGGGGCATGGTTCCTCCTGGGTGGGGGGTGCGGTGGACGACCCCGCGCGGCAAGCGCCCTTGCCCGTAAGGCCCATGAAGGCTCATGAGGAGTCATGAAGGTTCTTGCAGCAAGGTTGCCCGCACGAGTGCAACCGCTTGCCGGTCGAGACCGTACGAGCCCTAACCGCACTGGTCAACCCTCCGGACACGGGATGGTTACAACCGCGAAATCTTGGGATTGCCTCCTTGCAAGGTCTTTCGCAAGAGATTGCAGCCTGTTAGCTTCCTCCTCAGCTCGGGCCGCCCTCCCCTCAGGCGGCCTCCTGGAAGAGGAGCATCCATATGCGAAGAGGCATATCGGTCGCCGCCGTTGTCGGCGCGCTGGCCCTGACCATGTCCGCGTGCGGCGGTGGCGGCGACAACGGCGGTGACGGCTCCAAGGCGGCGAACGATCCGGGCGCCGTGAGCGGCACCATCACCTGGTGGGACACCTCCGACGCGACCAATGAGGCGCCGGCCTTCAAGAAGCTCGTCAAGGACTTCGAGGCCAAGTACCCGAAGATCAAGGTCGATTACGTCAACGTCCCCTTCGACCAGGCGCAGCAGAAGTTCAAGACCGCGGCCGCCACGGGCAAGGGCGCCCCGGACGTGCTCCGCTCCGATGTGGGCTGGACCCCGGGCTTCGCCCAGCTCGGCTACCTCAAGGACCTCACGGGCACCCCGGCCCTGGAGAAGACCGAGGACTTCCTTGAAGGCCCGCTGAAGAACGCCGCGTACCAGGGCAAGACCTATGGCGTCCCCCAGGTCACCGACACCCTCGGGCTGCTCTACAACAAGGAGCTCTTCCAGAAGGCCGGCGTGGAGAAGGCCCCGGCGAACTGGCAGGAGGTGAAGGAGGCGGCCGCGAAGATCAAGGAGAAGACGGGCGCCGAGGGCATCGGCCTCAGCCCCGACAGCTACTACTCGCTGCCCTTCCTCTACGGCGAGAAGAGCGACATGGTCGACGCCGCCAAGAAGAAGATCACCATCGCGAACGCCGCCTCCCTCAAGGGCATCGAGACCGCCGTCGACCTGGTGAAGTCCGGCGCCGCGCCCAAGCCCGCCGGTACCGACGGCTACAACGTCCTCAAGACGGACTTCAAGAACGGCAAGCTGGCGATGCTGGTCGACGGTCCCTGGGCGACCAAGGAGATCTTCGGCGGCGACGCCTACAAGTCCCGGGACAACCTGGGCATCGCCCCCGTTCCCGCCGGTTCCACCGGTACGGCGGGCGCCCCGGTCGGCGGCCACAACCTCGTCGTCTACGCCGGGTCCAAGAACTTCGACGCCTCCTACCTCTTCACCCGGTTCATGACCGACGCCGCTCAGGAGGAGAGCGCCTCCACCGCCATCGGGGTGCTCCCGACCCGTAAGTCGGCCTACACCCAGGCCGTACTGGCCGACCCGGTGCGCAAGTCCTACTACGAGGCGCTGAGCAAGGCCCACCCGCGGCCGCCGATCCCGCAGGGCGGCGACCTCTTCACCGAGTGGCTCCAGCACTACACCAAGATCCTGACGCTCAAGGAGGAGCCCAAGGCGGGCATGACGGCCACGGCCAAGGCCTGGCAGTCGGCGCTCCTCAAGGACTACGGGGTCGAGGAGTAGAGACCCCCATGGCCACAGTCGTCACCCGGGTCAAGCGCTCCTTCGACACGCACTGGTACGCGTGGGCGATGGTGCTGCCCGTCGTCATCGTCCTGGCGGTCCTCGTCGGCTATCCGCTGGGACGCGGCATCTACCTGTCGTTCACCGACGCCAACGAGGCCAACATCGGCCGGACGATCGGCGTCAACCACATCCCGTCGACGTACCGGTTCGTCGGCCTCGACAACTACTGGAAGGTGCTCTCCGGCCAGGAGGGCCACTTCTACTCGCGGCTGGGCTGGACGGTCGTGTGGACGGCGTCCTGCGTGGTGCTGCACTACGCGATCGGCCTGGGGCTGGCGCTGCTGCTCAACCGGCAGATGCGGTTCCGGACGCTGTACCGGGTGCTGCTGGTGCTGCCGTGGGCGGTGCCGGCGTTCGTCGCCACGTTCTCCTGGCGGCTGATCTTCAACGAGAAGTACGGCGTCCTCAACTCCTTCATGACCATGCTGGGCCTGGACCCGGTGGACTGGCTCGGCGACAGCTTCCTCCAGAAGGTGTCGGCCGTCGCCGTCAACGTCTGGCTGGGCGTGCCGTTCATGATGGTGGCCATCCTCGGCGGGCTCCAGGCGATCCCCGCCGAGCTCCACGAGGCGGCCGAGATGGACGGCGCCTCGCCGTGGCAGCGCTTCCGTCATGTGACGCTGCCGGGGCTGCGCGAGGTCAGCGGGACCGTGATCCTGCTGGGCGTCATCTGGACGTTCAACATGTTCCAGGTCATCTACCTGCTGATCGGCGCGGGGGCGAGCTCGGACAGCGAGATCCTGGTGACGTACTCCTACCGGCTCGCCTTCCAGGGCATCCGCGACTACGCGGGCTCGGCGACCTACGGAATCCTCATCCTCTCCCTCCTCCTCGTCTTCGCCGTCTTCTACCGCCGGACGCTCGCCCGACAGGAGGCCTCGCGATGACGAGCACCACCCCCCACACCCGCGGTCAGCGCTCCCGGGCGGCCTCGGCCGGGCTCCACACCGCGCTGATCGTCGCCTCGGCCGTGGCGCTGTTCCCCGTGCTGTTCATCGTCTTCGTCTCGCTGCGCGGCCGCGACGGCTGGCAGGAGCCCACCCGCTTCGTGGGCTTCAGCCTGGACAACTACACCCATGTGCTGGGCCAGACGAAGTTCCTGACGTGGTTCGGCAACTCCGTGATCGTCGCGCTCGGGGCGACCGTGCTGGGCGTACTGGTCGCGGCGACCGCGGGGTATGCCGTCTCGCGGATGCGCTTCCCCGGCCACCGGCCGCTGATGTGGACGTTCCTCGTCGTCCAGATGTTCCCGATGGCGGTGCTGATCGTGCCGCTCTACAACCTCCTCGGGCAGCTGGAGCTCCTGGACTCCTACGGCGGCCTGATCGTCACCTACTGCTCGGTCTCGGTGCCGTTCTGCGCCTGGATGCTCAAGGGCTACTTCGACTCGATACCCGCCGAGATCGACGAGGCGGGCCGGGTGGACGGGCTGACGCCCTTCGGCACGTTCTGGCGGCTGATCCTGCCGCTGGCCCGGCCGGGGCTGGCCGTCACCGCGTTCTACTCCTTCGTCACGGCCTGGGGCGAGGTCGCCTTCGCCTCCCAGTTCATGAGCAGCGAGGAGCACTACACGCTCGCCGTGGGCCTCCAGACCTTCGTGGGCCAGCAGAAGGCCGAGTGGGGGCTGATGACGGCGGCGGCCGTGCTCATCACCATCCCGGCCGCCGTGGTCTTCTTCCTCGCCCAGCGGCACCTGGTCGCCGGGCTCACCGCGGGCGGCACCAAGGGCTGACCCGGCGGCCCGCGGACGACGCCCTCCCCGAACCGACAGCGAACCAGCGACCCTCCGAACCGATAGGACGTACATGACCCAGGACCTCGCGCCCTCCGTCCGCCCGGACGCCGCCGACGACGCCGTGCGGGCGGCGGACGGCTGGTGGCGCAGCGCCGTCATCTACCAGGTGTACGTGCGCTCGTTCGCCGACAGCGACGGCGACGGCATCGGCGACCTGCGCGGGATCCGCGAGCGGCTGCCGTATCTGGCGGGGCTGGGCGTGGACGCGCTGTGGCTGACGCCGTTCTACGCCTCGCCGCAGGCGGACGGGGGCTACGACGTCGCGGACTACCGGGCGGTGGACCCGCTGTTCGGGCAGCTGTCGGACGCGGACGACCTGGTACGGGAGGCGCACCGGCTGGGTCTGCGGGTGATCGTCGACATCGTGCCCAACCACACTTCGGACCGGCACTCCTGGTTCGAGGAGGCGCTCGCGGACCGTCCGGGGGGGACGGCCCGCGAGCGCTACCACTTCCGTCCGGGCAGGGGTGCGGCCGGGGAACTCCCGCCGAACGACTGGGAGTCCGTCTTCGGCGGCCCGGCCTGGACCCGTACGACGGACGCGGACGGCACGCCCGGCGAGTGGTACCTCCATCTGTTCGCGTCCGAGCAGCCGGACCTCAACTGGGAGAACCCCGAGGTCCGCGAGGAGTTCGCGTCCGTGCTGCGGTTCTGGCTGGACCTGGGCGTGGACGGCTTCCGGATCGACGTGGCCCACGGCATGGTCAAGGCGCCGGGGCTGCCGGACATCGGGCTCACCGAGCAGGCCAAGCTGATCGGCGCGCAGGTGCTGCCGTTCTTCGACCAGGACGGGGTGCACGAGATCCACCGCGACTGGCGGCGGCTGCTGGACTCCTACCCGGGCGAGCGGATCGGCGTGGCCGAGGCGTGGGCGCCGACGTCGGAGCGGCTGGCGCTGTACGTCCGGCCGGACGAGCTCCACCAGGCGTTCAACTTCCAGTTCCTGACCTGCGACTGGGCGGCGGCGGAGATGCGCACCGTCATCGACGCCTCGCTGGCGGCGACGCGTTCGGTGGGGGCGCCCACGACCTGGGTGCTGTCCAACCACGACGTGGTGCGGCACCCCACGCGTTACGGCGCCGGCGACGCGGAGCTGGGGCTGCGCCGGGCGCGGGCGGCGGGGCTGCTGATGCTGGCGCTGCCGGGCTCGGCCTATGTCTACCAGGGCGAGGAGCTGGGGCTGCCGGAGGTCGTGGAGCTGCCGGACGAGGTGCGGCAGGACCCGGCGTTCTTCCGGGGCGACGGCCAGGACGGGCTGCGCGACGGCTGCCGGGTGCCGCTGCCGTGGTCGGGCGAGGAGGCGCCGTACGGCTTCGGGTCCGGCGGCAGCTGGCTGCCGCAGCCCGCGGAGTGGGCGGCGCTGTCGGTGGAGGCGCAGTCGGGGGACCCGCGCTCCACGCTGGAGCTCTACCGCTCGGCGCTGGCCGTGCGACGGGAGCTGCCGGGGCTGGGCGACGGGGAGATGACCTGGCTGGACGCCCCGGAAGGGGTGCTGGCGTTCTCCCGGCCGGGCTTCGTATGCACGCTCAACACGCTGGGCGACGAGGTGACGCTGCCGGTGCCGGGCCGCCCGGTACTGGCGAGTACTGCCCTGGAATTCACTGGGGGTATCGTGCGGATCCCCTCGGATTCATGCGTGTGGTGGGCAGTCTGACATGCGACCGGTACAGTCACCTCCTGTGACCGCCCGGCTCTCCGACATCGCAGCCCAGGCGGGTGTCAGCGAAGCAACCGTCAGCCGCGTCCTCAACGGAAAGCCGGGGGTCGCCGCCTCCACCCGCCAGTCCGTGCTGGCCGCACTCGACGTGCTCGGCTACGAGCGGCCGGTAAGGCTGCGGCAGCGCAGCGCGGGCCTGGTGGGACTGATCACCCCGGAGCTTGACAACCCCATCTTTCCGGCCTTCGCGCAGGTCATAGGGCAGGCGCTGACCCGCCAGGGCTATACGCCGGTGCTGGCGACCCAGACGCCGGGCGGCTCCACGGAGGACGAGCTCACGGAGATGCTGGTCGACCGGGGGGTCGCCGGGATCATCTATGTCTCCGGGCTCCACGCGGACACCTCGGCGGACACGCAGCGCTATGCCCGGCTGCGTGCCCAGGGTGTGCCGTTCGTGCTGATCAACGGCTTCTCGGCGGAGGTCCGGGCGCCTTTCGTCTCCCCCGACGACCGGGCCGCCGTACAGCTGGCCGTCACCCATTTGGCGGCACTGGGCCACCGCCGGATAGGACTGGCCCTCGGGCCCCGCAGGTACGTTCCCGTGCAGCGGAAGATCGAGGGCTTCCTGGACAGCATGCGGGAGCGGCTCGCCATGGGCCGCGAGGAGGCCGAGGAGCTGATCCAGCATTCGCTGTTCACTCTTGAGGGTGGTCAGGCGGCGGCCGCCGCGTTGATCGACCGGGGGTGCACGGCGGTGGTGTGCGCCAGCGACATGATGGCGCTGGGGGTGATCCGGGCGGCGCGGCAGCACGGTCTCGAAGTCCCGCGCGACATCTCGGTGGTGGGCTTCGACGACTCCCCGCTCATCGCGTTCACCGATCCGCCGCTGACCACGATCCGGCAGCCGGTCCAGTCGATGGGGCAGGCCGCGGTGCGTGCGCTGCTGGAGGAGATCGGCGGGACGCCCGCGCCGTACGGCGAGTTCGTCTTCCTGCCCGAACTGGTCGTCAGGGGCTCCACGGCCTCGGCGCCGGGAGCGCGTACGTAAGCCTCGTACAGCCGCCCGGCCCCGACCGCCCGAAGGAGGACGAACCGGGGCGTAGGTGGCGTGAACCGGACGGGTGGCCGATCTGCCGTCCAGCGCCATCTGGCAGACTCTTTCCCTATGGGTGAAGCGACAGCAAAGACCCTGGAAGGCCGCACGGCCGACGCGCCACCCACCGAGGCGGGTGGCGCGTCGGGCGCGGTCCGGCCGCGGGCGGAGCGCTTCCGCCTGCGGCGGCCCCGTGCGCCGAGGCGCCCACGCCTGTGGTTCGAGGTACTGCTGATCGCGGTGAGTTACTGGACGTACTCGCTCGTCCGCAACGCCGTGCCGGAGCAGAGAGCCGCCGCGCTCCGCAACGCCGACTGGGTCTGGCAGGCCGAGCAGAGCCTCCACATCGCCGTGGAGCACACGGTCAACCGGGCCGTCAATTCGGTGACGTGGCTGATCGTGGGCATGAACTACTACTACGCGACGCTCCACTTCGTGCTGACCATCGGTGTGCTGGTCTGGCTCTACCGCTGGCACCCCGGGCGTTACGCGGCGGCGCGGCTGACGTTGTTCGCCACCACGGGTGTGGCCCTGCTCGGCTACTACCTGTATCCGCTCGCTCCACCGCGGCTGATGGAGGACCTCGGCTTCGTCGACACGGTCGTCGTCCACCACACCTGGGGCTCGATGGCCTCGGGCAATCTCGCGGACGTCTCCAACCAGTACGCGGCGATGCCCTCGATGCACATCGGCTGGTCGACCTGGTGCGGCGTCATCATCGCGTCGCTGGCACGGCCGGTGTGGGTACGGGTGCTGGGAACGCTCTACCCGGTGGCGACCCTGGTGGTGATCGTGTCGACCGCCAATCACTTCTGGCTGGACGCGGTGGGCGGCCTGCTCTGCCTGGCGCTCGGCCTCGCCCTGTCCCGGGCGTGGTCCGGGGCGCTCCCCCACCGGCTGCCCCGCCATGTGGCGATCAAGGCCGACCGGCGGGACGCTGGTCCGAGCACGGGCAACCCGGCCGGCCGGGCACCGAGGCAGCGACGGCGGGCCCCGTCCCGCCCGGAACCGGTGGCGCCGGGCGGCCGCAGGAGCGGCGCCCCGTAAGGGGCGCGGGGCAGTATCGATATGCGGCTCCGCCGCGTGGGCGCGACAAGCCCCCACCGGCCGGCAGGCGAAACTTCTACGACCCGTAGAAAAGGTCCTCGACCACACCACGCGCCCGCCGCGTAGTCCGCCGGTAATCGTCGAGCATCTCCCCACCATGCCCCGGCGCATACCCCAGATACCGCCCGACCGCGGCCAGTTCCCGGGCCTCGCCCGGAAACGTGTCGCCGGACCGCCCCCGCACCAGCATCACCGCGTTGCGCACGCTGGTCGCCAGCACCCACGCCTCGTCGAGGATGCGGGCCTCCTCGGCGGTGAGCAGCCCGGCCGCATGGGCGGCGGTGAGGGCGTCGCGGGTGCGGGTGGTGCGCAGGCCGGGCTCGGCCCAGCCATGCCGCATCTGGAGCAGCTGGACGGTCCATTCGACGTCCGACAGACCGCCGCGCCCCAGCTTGGTGTGGGTCGTGGGGTCGGCGCCGCGCGGCAGCCGCTCGGACTCCATCCGGGCCTTCAGCCGGCGGATCTCGCGGACGGCGTCCTCGCCGAGGCCCTCGACGGGATAGCGCAGCGGGTCGATCAGTTCGATGAACCGCCGGCCCAGGTCGGGGTCGCCCGCGACGGGCTCGGCGCGCAGCAGGGCCTGGCTCTCCCACACCAGCGACCAGCGGCGGTAGTAGGCGGCGTAGGAGGCGAGGGTGCGGACGATCGGCCCGGACTTGCCCTCGGGCCGCAGGCCGGCGTCGACGAGCAGCGGCGGGTCGGTGGTGGGAAGCTGGAGCAGCCTGCGCATCTCCCCTGCGACGGCGAAGGCGGCCTTGGCGGCGTCCTCGTCGGAGACGCCCTCGCGCGGCTCGTGGACGAACAGGACGTCCGCGTCGGAGCCGTAGCCCTGCTCGTGGCCGCCGAAGCGGCCCATGCCGATGACCGAGAACCGGGTGGGCAGGGTGTCGCCCCACTCGCCCCGGACGGCCGCGCGCAGGGCGCCGGCGACGGCGGCGGCGTTGACGTCGGAGACGGCGGCGCCGACGATGCCGGCGCGGGCGGCGTGGTCGTTCCCGGCGGTCTCGGCGGCGCCGCGCGAGCCGGTGCCGTGCTCGCCGGAGGCGTGGGCCCGGGGGGCGGGGCCGGCGTGTCCGTAGGCGCCGATGATGTCGGCGGCCGCGGTGCGGAACAGCTCGCGGCGGCGTACGCCGCGCACCGCGACGATGGCCGCCTCGGCGTCCTCGGCGCGGCCCACGGCGGCGAGGATCTCCTGCTCCAGGGCCTCGCGGCCGCGCGGGCGCAGGCCCCCGGAGTCGCCGAGGAGGGCGACGGCCTCGGGGGCGCGCAGCAGCAGGTCGGGGGCGAGCCGGCCGGCGGAGAGCACCCGGGCGAGGTTCTCGGCGGCGGCGCCCTCGTCGCGCAGCAGCCGCAGGTACCAGGGGGTTCTGCCGAGGGCGTCGGAGACCTTGTGGAAGTTGAGCAGCCCGGCGTCGGGGTCGGCGGAGTCGGCGAACCAGCCCAGCAGCACGGGCAGCAGCGTACGTTGGATGGCGGCCTTGCGGGTGACGCCGGAGGCGAGGGCCTCCAGATGGCGGAGGGCGGCGGCGGGGTCGGCGTAGCCGAGGGCCGCCAGGCGCTGGCCGGCGGCCTTGGGGCTGAGCCGGATCTCGCCGGGTTCCAGCTGGGCGACGGCGTCGAGCAGCGGCCGGTAGAACAGTTTCTCGTGCAGCCGGCGCACCTCGCGGGCGTGGAGCTTCCACTGTCTGCCGAATTCGGCGACGGGTTCCTTGCCGGGGGCCCACTCGTAGGTACGGGCCAGGGAGCGGCCCAGGCGTCGTAGGTCCGCCTCGCGGTCGGGCACGAGGTGGGTGCGGCGCAGCCGGTGGAGCTGGATGCGGTGCTCCATGGTGCGCAGGAAGCGGTAGGCGTCGCCCAGGGACTTGGCGTCGGTGCGGCCCACGTAGCCGCCGGCGGCGAGGGCGTCGAGCGCGTCGAGGGTGGAGCCGGAGCGGAGGGTGGCGTCGCTGCGTCCGTGCACCAATTGGAGGAGCTGGACGGCGAATTCCACGTCCCGCAGGCCGCCGGGGCCGAGTTTGATCTCGCGGTCGACCTGGGCGGCGGGGATGGAGTCGACGACGCGGCGGCGCATCTCCTGGACGTCGGTGACGAAGTTGTCGCGCTCGGCGGCCTGCCAGACGAGCGGGGAGAGGGTGTCGACGTAGTCCTGGCCGAGGGCGAGGTCGCCGGCGACGGGCCGGGCCTTGAGGAGGGCCTGGAACTCCCAGGTCTTGGCCCAGCGCTGGTAGTAGGCGAGGTGGCTGGAGAGGGTGCGCACCAGGGGGCCGTTGCGGCCTTCGGGGCGGAGGTTGGCGTCGACGGTCCAGATGGTGCCCTCGGGGGTGACGTCGGAGCAGATCCGCATCATCCGGGAGGCGAGGCGGGTGGCGGAGCGCAGGGCGGTGGCCTCGGCGGTGCCGTCGCGGGCCTCGGCCACGAAGATGACGTCGACGTCGGAGACGTAGTTGAGCTCGCGGCCGCCGCACTTGCCCATGCCGATGACGGCGAGCCGGCAGGCGGCGGCGTCGGCCGGCTGTTCCTCATTGGCGATGGCGAGGGCGGCGCGGAGGGTGGCGGTGGCGAGGTCGGCGAGTTCGGCGGCGGCTTCGGCGACGTCGGTGCTGCCGCTGACGTCGCGGGCCGCTATGCCGAGCAGGGCGCGCCGGTAGGCGGCGCGCAGGGCGTCGGCGGGTGGCAGCCCTGCCTCCCGGCCGCGGCGGGTCCCGGCGGCGAGGGAGCGTTCGAACTCGGGGACCGCGGGGTGGAGGTCGGCGGCATCGAAGCTGTCGAGGGCGTGCCAGTCGCCGGGGTGGCGGGCGAGGTGGTCGCCGAGGGCTTCGGAGGTGCCGAGCACGCCCAGCAGCCGGTCGCGGAGCGGCTTGGCGGCGGCGAGGGTGTCGAGGAGGGCCTGCCGGTCGGCGTCGTCCCGGGCGGCGAGGGACTCGGCGAGCCGGACGAGTCCGCGCAGCGCGAGGTCGGGGTCGGCCGTGGTGCCGAGGGCGTCGAGCAGCACCGGGCCGGTGCCCAGGGACCCCAGCGCGGGGGTCCCCAGGAGCCGCTCGGCCTCGGGCACGGCGGTGAACCCGCAGCGCAGCAGCCGGCTGTAGGTACTGCTCCGCCGCCCGTCGGGCACGGTCATCGCCGGTCCTCTCGCCGGTGGTGCGGGGTGGCCGGGGTCAGAGCACCGGCAGCATCTTGCGCAGCTCGAACGCGGTCACTTCCGACCGGTACTCCTCCCATTCCTGCTTCTTGTTGCGCAGGAAGAAGTCGAAGACGTGCTCGCCGAGGGTCTCGGCGACCAGTTCGCTGCGTTCCATCAGTTCGATGGCCTCACCGAGGTTCTGCGGCAGCGGCTCGATTCCCATGGCCCGGCGCTCGGCGTCGGACAGCGCCCATACGTCGTCGTCGGCGCCCGCGGGGAGTTCGTACCCCTCCTCGATGCCCTTGAGACCCGCCGCGAGGAGGACGGCGTAGGTCAGGTAGGGGTTGGCGCCGGAGTCGATGGAGCGGACCTCGACCCGGGTGGAGCCGGTCTTGCCGGGCTTGTACATGGGCACGCGGATGAGCGCGGAGCGGTTGTTGTGGCCCCAGCAGATGTACGAGGGGGCCTCGCCACCGGCGCCGGCGGTGCGCTTGGAGCCGCCCCAGATGCGCTTGTAGGAGTTGACCCACTGGTTGGTGACGGCGGAGATCTCGCCCGCGTGCCTCAGCAGTCCGGCGATGAAGGACTTGCCGACCTTGGACAGCTGGTACTCGGCGCCGGACTCGTGGAAGGCGTTGCGGTCGCCCTCGAAGAGGGAGAGATGGGTGTGCATGCCGGAGCCCGGGAAGTCCGAGAAGGGCTTGGGCATGAACGTGGCGTGCACGCCCTGCTCCAGCGCCACCTGCTTCATCACGATGCGGAAGGTCATGATGTTGTCGGCGGTGGAGAGCGCGTCGGCGTAGCGCAGGTCGATCTCCTGCTGGCCGGGGGCGCCCTCGTGGTGGCTGAACTCGACCGAGATGCCCATGGATTCGAGCATGGTGATGGCCTGTCGGCGGAAGTCCATGCCCACGCCGGTGGGGGTGTGGTCGAAGTAGCCGGAGGAGTCGGCGGGCACGGGGCGGGTGCCGTCGACGGGCTTGTCCTTGAGCAGGAAGAACTCGATCTCGGGGTGGGTGTAGAAGGTGAACCCGAGGTCGGAGGTCCTGGCCAGGATGCGCTTGAGGACGTAGCGCGGGTCGGCGTACGACGGGGACCCGTCCGGCATCAGGATGTCGCAGAACATCCGGGCGGTGCCGGGGGCCTCGGCGCGCCACGGCAGGATCTGGAAGGTGCCCGGATCCGGCTTGGCGATCATGTCCGATTCATACACCCGCGCGAAGCCCTCGATCGCGGAGCCGTCGAAGCCGATGCCCTCGTCGAAGGCCTGCTCCAGCTCGGCGGGTGCCACGGCCACGGACTTCAGGTAGCCGAGGACGTCGGTGAACCACAGCCGGACGAACCGGATGTCGCGCTCTTCGAGCGTGCGGAGCACGAACTCCTGCTGCTTATCCATAGCTACCTATCCTTGCAGGTCAGACGGCTCGTTTCACCGGGTGCGGGCACGGGCTGGACCTTGAGTATCACGTCCCCGGGTTACCTGTGGGTTTCCGGACGACGCCGCTTGCCCTTCGGCTTCCTCCGGTCATCGTACTTATGCCTGTACGAAGAATGCCGCCGACGAGCGCATACCGGTATGCAGTCCGCTATGGTCCGAGGCGGAGCAAGGGAGGACGCCTGATGACCGCGGTTTCCGACCGGCCGCAGATGCTGCCCGAGGAGTTCGAGGAGTTGGCGCGCCTGGCCGCCCGGACCATTGAGGGGCCGCGCCTGGAGTTCATCAACGGGAAGCTGGGCGTCAAGCCCGTGCCGGACGGCGACCACGGCCGGATCATCCAGTGGCTGACGCGCGTCTGCATCGAAGCGCGTCCCGAGCTGTTCCTGCACGGCCAAGGGCTGAAGCTCTCCAGCTACCGCTTCGGCAAGACGCTGGCCCTCCCCGACCCGGTGGGCATCGAGCTGGACACCGAGCCCCTCAAGGACTGGGTGCGCTGAGCCGACCGGGTGTCACGCCCGTATGAACGGAGTCGCCAGCACGGCCGCCGCGATGGCCTGCGGGCGGTCGTACATCAGCAGGTGGCCGGCCGGGGCGACGGCCTCGAAGCGGCCGTCGAGGCGGTCGGCGAGGGCGCGCTGGCGCTCCAGCCAGCGGCGTTCCTCGGCGGAGCCGGTGCCCGGGGAGGCGGCTAGGACGGTGACGGGGACGGGCGGCAGACCGTGGTGGGCGCGCAGGTCCTCGAGTTCGGCGGCGACGTCGCGGTAGCGGGCGTTCTCCATGACGATGGCGCGCGCCACGCGCGCGGTGCCGTACGTCCGGCGCACCAGGTCCTCGGGGGCGGGGTCGAGGCGGGTGACGGAGGCGGCGCGGACGGCGAGGCGGCGCAGGGCGGGGCCGAGGGCGCGCGGCAGGCCGGTGGCGGCGAGGGCCCGGCCGCGTACCCGGGCGGCGGCGGTGCGCAGTTCGCGGCCGGGCACGGGCCGGGCGTCCGGTACGACGCTCGCGTCGACGAGGACGAGCCCGGCCGTGCGCTCCGGGTACATCCGGGCGTAGGCCTCGGCGTGGAAGCCGGCCAGGGAGTGGCCGACGACCGTGGCCGGGCCCGGCAGGCCCAGCGCGTCGAGGATTCCGGTCATCCGGGCGGCCTCGGCGGCGGCGGTCGGGGGTTCCAGCGGCGAGGCGCTGAAGCCCAGCCCGGGGCGGTCGAAGCGGACGACCGTGCGGTGGGGAGTGAGGAGGGGGACGACCGGCTCCCAGTCGAACCAGCCCATGCCGAGGCCGGCGCTGAGGACGCACACGGGCCCCGAGCCCTCGCGCAGCACGTGCAGGGGCACGCCGCCGACCCGCAGCATCCGGCCCGGCGGCTGCCCCGGCGGCTGTCCCGGTGGCCGTTCCGTGCCGTGCGTGTCGCCGCCCGTAGCGCTCATCGAGTCCCCCTCGGTCCGTCCCCGCCGGCCGATGTCTTCGTCGGCCGGCTTCGGAGAGCACGGACAAGCTACTCGACGGGGGTGGTCTCCCGGTGCCCGGCCGTCACCCAGTGCGGCTTGCGCAGGGCGAGGAAGGCCAGCGGCACGAGGAAGCCGAGCGTCAGCAGTCCGCCGCCGACGATGAGCAGATAGCGCCACAGCGGCTGGCCGCCGAACTGCTCCGGCGGTACGAAGCCGATGAACATGGCCCCCACGGAGGCGGCGAAGCCGACGCCGGCGACGAGGCCCAGGGCCGGGACCCTGAAGCCGCGCGGCTGGTCGGGACGGGTGCGGCGCAGCCGGAGGGCGGCGGCGAACATCAGCAGATAGACGACGAGGTAGATCTGCGTCGTGACCACCGAGAAGATCCAGTACGCGCTGGAGACATCGGGGATGAAGGCGTAGAGCAGGGCGATCAGCGTGGTCAGGGCGCCCTGGGCGACCATGATGTTGCGCGGGACGCCGTTCTTGTTGAGCCTCTGGAGGGCGGGCGGCAGATAGCCCTCCTGGCGGGCGACCATCAGCAGGCCCCGGGAGGGTCCGGCCAGCCAGGTGAGCATCCCGCCGAGCGCCGCGGCGACGAGCAGGACGCCGACGACCTTGGTCAGCCAGCCCACGTGGAAGTGGTCGAAGAAGCCCTGGAAGGCCTGCATCACGCCGGCCGTCAGGCTCAGGTCCTTGCCCGGCATCACCCAGCTGATGGCCAGCGCGGGCAGGATGAAGATCAGCAGAACGAGTCCGGTGGCGGCGAAGACCGAGCGCGGGTACTCCTTGCCGGGCTCGCGCAGCGAGGAGACGTGGACGGCGTTCATCTCCATGCCCGCGTACGACAGGAAGTTGCCCACGATCAGCACGAGGCTGGCGAGCCCGGTCCACGGCGGGAGGACGTGGCCGGTGTCCATGGGCGCGGCCGACGGGTTGCCCTGGGCGAGGAAGACCATGCCCAGGAGGACGAGCACGACGCCCGGGATCAGCGTGCCGACGACCAGGCCCACGCTGGAGAGCCCGGCCACGGCCTTGGTGCCGCGCGTGGAGATCAGCACCCCGGCCCAGTACACGACGACGATGACGAGCGCGACGTAGAGGCCGTTGTTCGCCAGCGACGGGTCGATGACGTAGGCGAAGGTGCTCGCCACATAGGCCAGCAGGCTGGGGTAGTACGCGATGGTCATCGCGAACTGGCACCAGACGGCGAGGAATCCGAGCCGCTTGCCCAGGCCCTCGCTCACCCACCGGTAGATGCCGCCGGTCCAGCCGGAGGCCAGCTCGGCCGAGACCAGGGCGGTCGGCAGCAGGAAGACGACGGCGGGGAGGAGGTAGAGGAAGACGGCGGCGAGGCCGTAGAGGGCCATGGAGGGGGCCGGGCGGAGGTTGGCCACGGAGGCCGTGGTCATCATCGCGAGGGTCGCCCACGAGATGAACTGTGTACGGGTGGCGCCGGCTCCGGTGGCGGGGGCAGCCGTGGGGGGACGTTCGTCCCGGACCTGTTCCGTGATGGTCATTGTTGGGGAGAGCGTCCTTCAGGGCTGTGCGTCAAGAATGTTCGTCAAGGGTTTTCATCAAGGGTTTCGTCCCATAATCGGGGCTTCGCGCCGCCGTTCGCACATCCGGTCCGGTCGCCCGTCCCTCCGCCCACCTGGAGGGCGGATACCCCGTGGGGGTAGGGTGCCCGGAGGTCAACGGGCTTGTGGAGGCGGGCGATGCACGGACGGCGGAGGGTCGCCGCGTGGTGCGGCCGGCTGCTGCTGTTCGCCGCGCTGCTGCTCGGCATCGTGACGATGCACACACTCGGGCACCCTCGTGACCACGCGCCGGGGGCGACGGCAGATGCGGTGGCGGGGGCGCATGCGATGACGGCCGGGCACGCCCAGGCCGTCGCGCCCGCCATGCCGGACGCCACGCCGGACGCCATGCCGGGTACGCACGCGTCCGCGTCCACCGCCCACCGCGGCGGTCACGGCGGCATGGATCCGCTGTCCGTCTGTCTCGCTGTGCTCGGCGCGGGCTGGGCGGCGGCCTTCTTCCTCTCCCTCGTCGCCTTCTTCCGCGACCGGCCCCGTACGGGCCCGGTGGCCGCCCGCGCGTGGTTCTCGCGCGCGCTGTGGCCGATCCCGCCCCCGCCACGGCGCAAGGCCCTCGCCCGGTTGTCGGTACTGCGCGTATAGGGCGCGTTCCGCTGCCCGCCTCCTCGGCGGCAGCGCACGCGCCCGTCATCACGCACACCCACCGACACCACAGAGGTGTACTCCCATGCGCACAACCACCCGCCGCGCCGTACTCGGCGCGGGGATCGCCGCTGCCGGAAGCGGGCTGCTGGCCGCCTGCTCGAAGGGCACCGGCGACGGCCCTTCCTCCTCCTCCGGCGCCCCCGCCGGGTTCGTCTCCCCCGACGGCCGCGAGGTGGCCGCCGCCGAGGCCCGGCGCGGCACGGGACCGGTCCGCCGGGTGCGGCTCACCGCGACTCCCGCGCAACTGGACCTCGGGGGCGGCCGTACCGTCGCGAGCTGGGCGTACGGCGACGCGCTGCCCGGCCGGGAGGTCCGGGTCACGGCCGGTGACACCCTCGCGCTCACCCTCGCCAACCACCTGCCCGTACCCACGTCCGTGCACTGGCACGGGCTGGCGCTGCGCAACGACATGGACGGCGTCCCGGGGCTGACGCAGCGCCCGGTCGCGGCGGGGGCGTCGCACGACTACCGCTTCACGGTCACGCGCCCGGGCACGTACTGGCTGCACCCGCACTCCGGCACCCAGCAGGACCGGGGGCTGTACGCGCCGCTGATCGTCGAGGACCCGAAGGAGCCGCTGTCGTACGACAAGGAGTGGGTCGTCGTGCTCGACGACTGGGTCGACGGGGTCGACGGCAGCACTCCGGACGCGGTGCTCGCGGAGCTCGCCAAGGGCATGGACATGGGCGGCATGGACCACGGCGGGGGCCACGACATGTCGCACATGTCGATGACGTCCGTCGGCCGGGACGCCGCCTCCTCCCCCTCCCCCACCGGCCCGCCCCGGATGCTGATGGGCGCCACCAGCGACGTCCTCGGCGGTGACGCCGGCGATGTCGCCTACCCGTACTACCTGGTCAACGGGCGGACGCCGGAGAATCCGGAGACCTTCACCGCCAAGCCCGGCGACCGGGTCCGGATCCGGCTGATCAACGCGGGCGGTGACACCGCCTTCCGCGTGGCCCTCGGCGATCACCGGATGACCGTCACCCATACGGATGGTTTCCCCGTCGAGCACATACAGACGGACACGCTTCTGCTCGGTATGGGAGAGCGCTACGACGTCCTGGTGGAGGTCAAGGACGGCGTCTTCCCGCTGACCGCCCTGGCCGAGGGCAAGAAGCGCACCGCGCTGGCCCTGCTGCGGACGGGCGGCGGTTCGGCGCCCGGGGCGGACGTACGGCCCCGGGAGCTGGAGAGCGCCCCGCTGACCGCGGACCGGCTGAAGGCCGCCGGCGGCGTCGTACTCAAGGAGCGCCGGCCGGACCGCACGATCACGCTGAAGCTGACGGGCTCGATGGCGAAGTACGACTGGGCGATCAACGGGCGGACGTACTCGCCCTCGTACCGCCTTCCGGTGGCGGCGGGTGAGCGGGTCCGGCTCGCCTTCGTCAACGCCACCACGATGTGGCACCCCATGCATCTGCACGGGCACACGTTCGCCCTGCCGGGCGGCGGGGCGCGCAAGGACACCGCCATCGTGCTGCCGGGCAGGCGGCTGGAGGTCGACTTCGACGCGGACAACCCGGGGCTGTGGATGATCCACTGCCACAACGTCTACCACGCGGAGTCGGGGATGATGACGGTCCTCGGCTACCGCGCGTAGCGGAAGGGGAGGGCCCGCAACACCGGGCCCTCCCCCTCATCGGTTCAGATCGCCAGCGGTACCTGGGTGCCGGGCGCGGCCCCCTGGTAGTGGTCGACGATCTTGTTGAGCTCGTTCTGGTAGTACAGCGGCCACAGGCCGAGCACGAAGATGAGCAGCAGGCCGAGACCGCCGCTGCAACTGGGCTGGAGACCGGCCGCGCGCTGGGCGTCGGCTATGCGCTTGCCGGTGTTGTAGATGGACACGAACGGCGGGATCAGCAGGATGCCGCCGAACATGATGGTGAGCAGGCTGCCACCCGGGCTGATCTTGCGGCGGCTGTCGAACTCCGCCATCTCCTTATGGATCTTGTAGTACCAGACCAGGAGGTAGATCCCGAAGGTGATGATCGGCAGACCCAGCCAGACGCCGAAGATGTTGCGGCGCTTCATGGCAAGGCCGTAGTGGGCCGCACCCTGCGGCTGGCCGTAGGGGGCCGGGGGCTGGGCGGCGGCCGGATAGCCGTAGCCGGGCTGCTGGCCGTAGGGCTGCGGCTGGCCTCCGTAGGGCTGCTGCCCGCCGTAAGGCTGCTGCTGACCGCCATACGGCTGCTGGCCGCCGTAAGGCTGCTGACCGCCATACGGCTGCTGCTGCGGGTAACCGCCCTGGTACGGGCCGGGAGCACCCTGGGGACCGGGCACGGCCGGAGGGTAGGGACCGTTGTCGGAAGGCTGTGGACCCCACTGCGGCGGCGGCTGCGTGCTCAACGGATCTCCTTGGGATCAATGCTGACAAGACATCACCGGAACCCACGGCACGACACCCCATGGGCAGATCGCGCAGCTTGTCACAAGATCACAATCCGTGGCCAGATCCGCACGCATCCGTCCCGGCCCTCCGTGGCGGCCCTCACACCACATCGCGTCAGTCAGACGATTACACTGAGGCGCGTGGCTCAACTTCGTCTCGCCCTGAACCAGATCGACTCCCGCGTCGGCGACATCGCCGGGAACGCCGAGCGGATCGTCCACTGGACCCGGCGCTCCGCCGAGCAGGGCGCCCATCTGGTGGCCTTTCCCGAGATGGCGCTGACGGGATACCCCGTCGAGGACCTCGCCCTGCGCTCCTCCTTCGTCACGGCCAGCCGGGACGCGCTGCACGCGCTGGCCGCCCGCCTCCAGGCCGAGGGCCTGGGCGAGCTCCCCGTGATCGTCGGCTATCTGGACCGCAGCGAGGAGGCCCGTCCGCGGCTGGGCCGCCCCGCCGGGGCCCCGCGCAACGCCGGCGCCGTCCTCCACCGGGGCGCGGCCGTGCTGACCTACGCCAAGCACCACCTGCCGAACTACGGCGTCTTCGACGAGTTCCGCTACTTCGTGCCCGGCGAGACGATGCCCGTGCTGCGCGTCCACGGCGTGGACGTGGCGCTGGCCATCTGCGAGGACCTCTGGCAGGAGGGCGGCCGCGTGCCCGCCGCGCGCTCCGCCGGGGCCGGGCTGCTGCTCTCCATCAACGCCTCCCCCTACGAGCGCGAGAAGGACGACACCCGCCTGGAGCTGGTGCGCAAGCGCGCCCAGGAGGCCGGCTGCGTCACCGCCTACCTCGCGACCACCGGCGGCCAGGACGAGCTGGTCTTCGACGGCGACTCGATCGTCGTCGACCGCGACGGCGAGGTCATCGCCCGCGCCCCGCAGTTCGAGGAGACCTGCCTCGTCCTCGACCTGGACCTGCCGGCCGCCCCGGCCGCGGCCCCCTCGGGCGTCGTCGACGACGGCCTGCGCATCGAGCACGTCACGCTCTCCGACGCCCCCCTCCCCGCCTACGAGCCGGAGCTCACCGGCGGCCTCGCCCCCCACCTGGGCGACGACGAGGAGATCTACAAGGCGCTGGTCACGGGCCTGCGCGCGTATGTGGAGAAGAACCGCTTCCGGAGCGTCCTCATCGGTCTGTCCGGCGGCATCGACTCGGCGCTGGTCGCCGCCATCGCCTGCGACGCGGTCGGCGCGGAGAACGTGTACGGCGTGGCCATGCCCTCCCGCTACTCCTCCGACCACTCGATCGCCGACGCCGAGGAGCTCGCCCGCCGGACGGGCCTCCACTTCCGGACCGTGCCGATCGCCCCGATGTTCGACGCGTACATGGGCTCGCTGGGCCTCACCGGCCTCGCCGAGGAGAACCTCCAGTCCCGGCTGCGCGGCACGATGCTGATGGCCGTCTCCAACCAGGAGGGCCACATCGTCCTGGCCCCGGGCAACAAGTCCGAGCTGGCGTGCGGCTACTCCACGCTCTACGGCGACTCGGTCGGCGCGTACGGCCCGATCAAGGACGTCTACAAGACCGGCATCTTCCGCCTCGCCAACTGGCGCAACCGGGCGGCGGCCGAGCGCGGCGAGACCCCGCCGATCCCGGAGAACTCCATCACCAAGCCCCCGAGCGCCGAGCTGCGCCCCGGCCAGGTGGACACGGACTCCCTCCCGGACTACGACGTCCTCGACCGGATCCTGGAGCTCTACGTCGACCGTGACCGGGGCCGCGCCGACATCGTGGCGGCGGGCTACGACCCGGAGCTCGTCACCCGCATCCTGCGGCTGGTCGACACGGCGGAGTACAAGCGCCGCCAGTACCCGCCGGGCACGAAGATCTCCGCGAAGGGCTTCGGCAAGGACCGCCGCCTCCCCATCACCAACGGCTGGCGCGAGGCCTGATCCACGTCAACGGCCGGAGGGTCCACGGCAGCACGCCGTGGACCCTCCGACCGAAACCCGCAAGGCCTTGAGACCGTGAGGCCTTGAAACCGTGAGGCGTTACGCCTGCGGCTTCTGGAACGCCTTGATCATCGCCGCGTAGCTGTTCTTCGCGTGACCCTGACCGATGATCTTCTCCATCAGGTTCTGCGAGTACTTCGGCAGCTCCGCGTCCACACCCAGCGCCTCGCTCTCGTGGACGAGGTGCTTGAGGGCCTCGAGGTGGGTCTCGAGGGTGGCGTCGTTGGCCGGGAACTCGCCGTCGCCCGCGTCGATCTGGTTGGCGTAGTCGGTCGTGAACATCTTGATGGCGTCGAGCCACATGTGCGCCCACGGCAGGTACGTCTTCGCCGAGACGTCGGCGGTGCCGACGACGGCCACACCGTGCAGGAAGGCGTTGAACGTGCCCCACATCAGGCCGAGCAGCGACACGTCGTACAGCGCCGGCATGGCGTAGTCGGCGCCGAGGTAGGTGGTGCCGCCGCCGAGCAGACCCAGGGTGGACTTGTGGGCCTCGAAGACCTCCTCGTCACCGGCGTAGAAGAGCACCGAGGTCTCGGCGCCGATACCGGGCGGGGTGATCATGATGACGCCGTCGAGGTACTTGACGCCCAGCTTGCCGAAGCGCTCGGCGGCCACGCGGGCCTGGTCCGAGGAGCCGGAGGTCAGGTTGACCAGGACCTTGCCCTTGAGGGCCTCGTCCAGGCCGTCAAGAATGCCGTCCAGGTTGTCGTAGGTCGACACGCAGACGACCAGCAGCTCGCTGGCGGCGACGGCCTCGGCCGGGGTGGCCGCGAGGACCGCGCCCTCCGAGACGAGCTTCTCGGCCTTTTCGGCGGAGCGATTCCACACGGTCGTCCGGTGACCGGCCTTGAGGAAAGCGGCGGCAAGCGCCTGACCCATCAGGCCGAGACCGATGACCGTCACCGGGGCGTGGTTGTCGCCCATAACTGTGTCCTCCAGAGAAAGTTCTGTGCAGCGGAGCTGTGTTGCGGGGGAATGCTTTACAGATTGGCCGACGCCACTGGTACGCCACAAGCACGTACTTCAAAGTGGGTACTTACCGCGAGGTAAGGCCCGGAATATTCCCGCCTCGCGGAGAGCCGTTTAAAGGAAATCGGTGTCCGGGTCCAGGTCCAGCAGCACCCGGCCCTGCAACTCGAGGTTGGCGTTGAGCTGGGCCAGCGCGTGCAGGGAGAAACCCTGGATGTCGCGGTGGAAACGCTGGAGATGGACGCTGCGCTGGATGACCGAGCCGCCGCTGGCGTTGTGGAGGATCTCCACGGCCTCCTTGGCCAGCTGGGCCGCGAAAGCGGTCTGGCCGCGGACGATCGCCTTCTCGGCGAGGGTGGGCTGCTCACCGGCGTCGGCGCGGGTCTGCATCATCTCCAGCCAGCGGGCGGAGAGGGACTCGGCCGCGTCGATCTTGTTGCGGGCGGTGGCGACCTGGATCTGCGTGAGCGGGTGCAGCTTCTGGTCGGTCCAGTTGGTGTAGGTGATGCCACGGCCGGGCAGGCGCTCGTGGAAGAGCTCGTAGGCGCCCTGCGCGATGCCGATGAACACGGCGGCGCACTCGGCCATGACGAAGCCCAGCAGGCCGTAGTTGCGGCCGGTGGCGCCGGTGTTCGAGCGGTCGCCGGTCGCGCTGAACATGACCTCCTCGAAGGTGGTCACGTGGTGCGCCGGGACGAAGACGTCCTTCGCGTGGGTGGTGGCGCTGCCGGTGGCGGTACCGGCGGAGACGTGCCAGTCGTCGGTGATGGTCATGTCGCTCATCGGGAGGACGGCCATGATCTCTTCATGGGTGCCGTCCGGGTGCTCGATCATCGCGGCGGTGAAGTTCCAGTCGGCGCCACGACAGCCGGTGTTGAACTTCCAGGAGCCGTTGAGGATATAGCCGCCCTCGGTCGGCACGGCGGTGCCGGTGGGCGCGAAGGCGCTGGAGATGCGGACGGAGTCGCCCGAGAAGATCTCCTCCTGGGCCTTGTCCGGGTAGAGGGTGGCGGTCCAGGTGCTGGACACCCAGACCATGGTCACCCAGGCCGAGGAGGGACAGCCGCGGCCGACCTCGGCGATGACCTTCGCCTGCTCGGCCAGCGACAGGTCCAGACCGCCGAAGCGTTTCGGCATGGCCATCCGGAAGACGCCGGCTTTTTCGAGCAGCTGAAGATTCTCTTCCGGAAGCCAGCGCCGGTCCTCGGCCTCGACCCCGTTCTCGCGGAGCGTCGGGACGATGCTTTTCACGGCGTCCAGCACGGATACCAGGTCCTCATTCATGGCCATTCAAAGGCTCCTCACTCGTCGGGTTCCAGCCCGGAAAACCTAACCGAGACTCCGTCAAAATGCGGACCTAGAGCGGTAATGCGGCAGTAACCAGGACCAATGAGCGGTTTCACGAGGATCAATTCGCCGTCGCCAACCGGCCGTTTACCGGTCGCTTACCGCCCGATGGCCGGGTAATTCCCGTTTCCGGCCGGCATCGCGCGGGAGTATCCGAGTGCGGTGTGGCAACATCCGTGGCATGACAATCAATTGGCCTGAACTTGTGACCGCAGCCGCCGCCGACAGCACCGCCGCGCTCGAGAAGGGGGCCGGCCAGGACTGGTCGCGCAGGGCGACCGAGCTGGACTGGAACTGTCGCGAGACGCTCTCGCACATCGCCCTGGGAGTGGTCGGGTACGCGGGTCTGCTGATCGCCCAGCCGACCGACCGCTACATCACGCTGTTCTCGTCGATCGACTCCCACGCGCCCGTTCCGGCCGCGCTGGAGGGCATCCGCATCGCGGGCCGGCTGCTGTCCACCACCGTTCGTGACGCCGCCCCCGAGGTACGCGCCTGGCACCCCTACGGACACTCCGACGGCCCGGGCTTCGCCGCGATGGGCGTGCTCGAAATGGTGGTCCACAGCCGTGACATCGCGCTGACCCTGGGCATCGACTGGACCCCGGCCGACGAGCTGTGCGCGCCGGTCGTCGAGCGCCTCTTCCCGGACGCCCCGACCGGCTTCGGCCCGGCCGAGACCCTGCTGTGGTGCACCGGCCGCATCGCACTGCCGGGCCTGGAGCGCCGCGTGGGCTGGCGCTGGGACGGCCGCGTCCGCTAGTCGGTGGGCTCACTTCCCATCGGTGGGACCGGCCCGCTTCGCGCCCCGCACCACCAGCCCGTCCAGCAGCCGGGCCGTCGCCTCCGCCACCGCGTCCACGGCCTCGTCGAAGACGGCACGGTTGTGGGCGGCGGGGGCGCGGAAGCCGGAGATCTTGCGGACGTACTGGAGGGCGGCGGCGCGGACGTCGTCCTCAGTCGCCTCGGGCGTGACCGGCGGTCTGAGCGTCTTGATGCTGCGGCACATGCTCCAAGTGTGCCCCCGCCCCCGCGACCACCCGCGAGCTCCCGTCGCCGCCCCGGTCGAGCGCGCCCGCGACGACCGCGACGGCCAGTCCCACCACGGCCAGGGCCGCGCCCACCAGCGTGGGTGAGGTCCAGCCCCAGCCCGCCGCGATGGCGACGCCGCCGAGCCAGGCCCCACCGGCGTTGGCGAGGTTGAAGGCCGAGTGGTTGGAGGCGGCGGCCAGGGTGGGGGCGGCCTTGGCCTTGTTCATGATGAGCATCTGGAGGGGCGTGCTGGTCATGGAGCCGGCGGCGCCGAGCAGGACGACCGTCACCAACGCGGCCCACTTCACGTGCACGGTGAAGTCGAAGACGACGAGGACCGCCGCGAGGCCGGCCAGGGCTCCGTAGAGCGTGGGGCGCAGGGCGCGGTCGGTGAGGGGGCCGGCCGCGAGGACGCCCAGGGTCATGCCGGTGCCGAAGAGCGCCAGCACGAACGTGACCGAGGTTTCGGAGAAGCCGGTGACCTCCACCGCCATCGCGGACAGGTAGCTGTAGACGGCGAAGACGCCCGCGAAGCCGAAGACCGTGGTCAGCAGGCCCAGCAGCACCTGGCGGCCGCCCAGGGCGCGCAGTTCCTTGCCCAGTCCCGCGCCCTGCTCGGGCGGCAGCTGGGGGATCAGCCGGGCGAGGGCGGCCATCGCCGCGAGGCCGATCGCGGCCACGACGAGGAACGTCGCGCGCCATCCCAGGTGCTGTCCGAGGAGGGTGGCCGCAGGAACGCCGACGATGTTCGCGACCGTCAGGCCGAGGAACATCATGGAGACGGCCCGGGCCTGCCGTCCCTCGCCGACGAGGCGGGCGGCGACCACGGACCCCACGCCGAAGAACGCGCCGTGCGGCAGCCCGGCCAGGACCCGGCCCGCCACGAGCGTTCCGAAGGAGGGGGCGAGCGCGGAGGCCAGGTTCCCGACCGTGAAGAGCGCCATGAGCAGGATCAGCATCCGCTTGCGGGGGACGCGCGAGCCGAGGGCGGTGAGCAGGGGGGCGCCGAAGACGACGCCGATGGCGTAGGCGGAGACCAGGTAGCCGGCGGTGGGGACGGAGGTGCCTAGGTCGTCCGCGACATTGGGCAGCAGGCCCATCATCACGAACTCGGTCGTTCCGATGCCGAAGGCGGAGACGGCGAGCGCCAGCAGCGCCAGGGGCATGAGAGGCCTTTCGGGGGCGGAGGGGTGTCGGAGCAGCCTTCCAGCCTACGGGGTACGCGGACGAGCCCGTGCCCGGGAGGTGAACTCCCCGGGTACGGGCCCGTACGGGTCGGATTCCGGCGGTGTCAGATGTTGTGGCTCAGATCTTGTGGCTCAGATCTTGACGCGGGCCGCCACCGGCAGGTGGTCGCTGGGCGTCGCGGGGAGGGTCCACGCGGAGACCGGGTCCATGCCGCGGACCATGATCTGGTCGATGCGGGCCATGGGGAAGCTCGCGGGCCAGCTGAAGCCGAAGCCGTCGCCGGCCGCGCCCTGGGCCGAGCGGAGCTGGGAGGTGACGGGGGCGAGGGAGCGGTCGTTCATGGTGCCGTTGAGGTCGCCGAGGAGGACGACCTTCTTCACCGGCTCGTGGGCGATGGCCTGGCCGAGCGCCTGGGCGCTGTTGTCGCGCTGCCCGGCGGTGAAGCCGGCGTTGAACTTGACCCGCACCGAGGGCAGGTGGGCGACGTAGACGGCCACCGGGCCCTGCGGCGTCTGGACGGTGGCGCGCAGCGCGCGGGTCCAGCCCATCTTGATGTCGACGGGCCCCGCGTCGGTCAGCGGGTATTTGCTCCACACGCCGACCGTGCCCTGCACGGAGTGGTACTTGTACGTGGCCGCCATCGCCTTCTCGTAGCGCGAGGCGTCGCTGAGCTCCTCCAGGGCCACGACGTCGGCGCCGGAGGCGGCGACGGCCCGGGCGGTACGGGCCGGGTCGGGGTTCTCGGCGTTGACGTTGTGGGTGGCGACGGTGAAGTTGCCGCCCTTGCCGGACTTGTCGGTCAGCAGCCCGCCGAAGAGGTTGACCCAGGCGACGGCGGGGAGCAGCAGGGCGATCAGCGCGGTCGCCGAGCGGCGCAGCAGCGCCAGGCCCAGCAGCACCGGGACGAACAGGCCCAGCCACGGCAGGAAGGTCTCGGTGAGGCTGCCGAGGTTGCCGACCTTGTTGGGCAGGTCGGCGTGGATCAGCATCAGCAGGCCGAGCAGGACGGCGAGCACGGCGAGTACGGCGCCGCGCCGCCAGATGCCGGGGCCCTGCCACTGGCTGCGCCAGCGGTCCAGCCGGCTCCGGAGCGTCGGGGCCCCGGAATCGGTCCGCGCGGGGCCCGCTCCCTCAAGGCCCGTCTCCTCCATGTGCGCCTGCGGCATCGGCTGTCCTCACTGCTTCATCTGCTGCTCGCCCCCGGTACCGGACGATAGGTGATCATGGCACGCGGGGCTGACCGGAACGCTCCTGGCGGGGGCGTCGGGTGGGAGGACGACCGTCCGGTCCCACCGGGTTCCTCGATACGGGCCCGGCACGGGGTGCTGTGACAGAACGGGCACATGAGGACGTCCCAGGCCACCCGGAACCCTCTGGAATCAGGACTTCCGGCCCGGTACGGCGGGGTCGTACGGCCTGGGCGAGGGCCGTCTACCGGGCGCGCACGCCCTCCAGCACCGTGTCGACGATCTGCTCGGCCAGCCCCTCCGGCAGCTCCTGCCAGTCGTGGAGGATCGCGCGGGAGAGCATGGGGCTGACGAAGAGGTCGGTGAGGAGGTCGACGTCGAGGTCGGCCCGGATCTCCCCCGCCGCCATGCCGCGCCGCAGCACCTCGTGGAAGGCGCGGCGCCGGGCCGCGACGACCGTGTCGTGGTACTCCTGCCACAGCCGGGGGTGGGCGCGGACCTGCGCGATGGCCGTCCGCAGCACGGCCGAGGAGCGTTTGGCCAGGCCGCGCCGGCGCAGGAACTCCAGCAGGGCGACGAGGTCGTCGCGGGCCGGGCCGCCGGCGAGTTCGGGGGCGCTGTCGTCGAGGGAGCGCAGCACGTCGAGCATCAGCGGCTCCTTGCCCGCCCAGCGCCGGTAGACGGTGGCCTTGCCGACGCCCGCCTCGCGGGCTATCCGCTCCATGGACAGCTCGGCGACCGTCACCCCGTCCTCGAGCAGCCGCAGCACGGTCTCGATGACGGCCCGGTCGACGGCGGCACTGCGCGGCCGCCCGCGCCGCTCCCCCGGCACGGATGCCGACGTCGCCGCTTCTGACGTACCACTCACTGGCCCGCCCCCGCGCCCTCTTCCGCCTTCTCCGCGGTGCCCGGCCGCGCCGCGCCCCCGCCGGGGCGCCCCGGCCGCCCCGGCGGCAGGAAGAGCACGGCGACGAGCGCGCCCAGCATCGCGACGGCGGCGGCGCCGAGGACGGTGACGTGCATGGCGTGGACGAAGGCGTCACGGGCCGGGCCGACGAGCTCGTGCCCGGCCGGGCCGAGCCCCCGGGCGGCGGTCAGGGTGGCCTCGATGGACTCGCCCGCGGCGTGCCGGGCCTCCGCGCTCAGGCCGGGTACGGCGTCGAGCCGGTCGCGCATGCCCGAGCGGTAGACGGTGGAGAGGAGCGAGCCGAGGACGGCCACCCCGAGCGCGGCGCCGAGCTGCCGGAACGTGTTGTTCACGGCGGATCCGGAGCCGGCCTTCTCCCGGGGCAGCGACTGCATGATCGAGACGGTGGCGGGCGGGCTGATGTGGGCCATCGCGGTGCCCTGGCAGAAGAAGAGCACCTCCATCAGCCAGACCGGCCCGTCCCGGTCCAGCAGGACGTAGCCCGCCATCGTGATCGCGATCATCACCATGCCGGCGGTGCACACCGCCCGGGCCCCGAAGCGGGCGACGGCCAGCCGGGCGCGCGGCGCGAAGACCATCTGGGCGGCGGCCAGCGGCAGCATCAGCAGCCCGCTGTGCAGCGGGGTGTAGCCGCGGGCGCTCTGGAGGTAGAAGACCATGAGGAACGTGACGCCCATCAGGGCGAAGAAGACCAGCCCCAGCGAGGTGACCGCGGCGGAGAAGGCCGGGTTGCGGAAGTAGCGCACGTCGAGGGCGGGGTGCTCGCTGCGCCGCTCGTGCAGCACGAACAGGGTCAGTACGAACAGGCCGGCGACCGCCGTGCCGTAGACCTCGGGCACGGTGAAGTCGGCGAGCTGGCCGCCCTTGATGATGCCGTACACCAGCAGGACGAGCCCGACGATGGACAGCAGCACGCCGAGCGGGTCGAGCCGGCCCGGGCGGGGGTCCTTGGAGTCGGGGACCAGGACCGTCATCGCGACGAGGGCGACGGCCACGATCGGGATGTTGATCAGGAAGACCGAGCCCCACCAGAACCGGCTCAGCAGCAGGCCGCCCGCGATCGGCCCCATGGCGATCGCCAGCCCGACCGCGCCCGCCCAGATGCCGATGGCCTTGGGCTGCTCCTCGCGCTCGAAGACGTTCATGATGATCGCGAGGGTGGCGGGCATGACGAACGCGCCGCCGAAGCCCATCACCGCCCGGTAGGCGATCAGCTCGCCGGGCGAGCCGGCCATGGAGGCGAGGGCGGAGCCGATGCCGAACACCGCCATGCCGAAGAGCAGGACCTTCTTGCGCCCCAGCCGGTCGCCCAGCAGGCCGGCCGTGAACAGTATTCCGGCGAAGACGAGGGTGTAGGCGTTGATGGCCCACTCCAGCTCGCTCTGGGTGGCGCCGAGCCCGGTGGGGGCGGGCGCGGCGATCGTCTTCATCGCCACGTTGAGCACGGAATTGCCCAGGACGACCATGAGCAGGCTGAGCAGCAGCACGGCCAGGACCGCCCAGCGTCTGCGGTGGACGGCCTCGGGGACCCGGCGGGAGGGGGACGGAGCGGCCTCGGGTGTTGCCATGCACACACCCTACGGTTATTTCGAGACGGACCCGTTCCGTATTGAGCAGTCTTTACGCCCGTGAGCGGGGCGCGGCACCACATGTGCCGTACAAGAAGTTTCCCGGGGGGTCACTACCGCCCCCGGAAAGGGCGTGTCAGCATGGGAGGTGATCCGGGGACGCCGTCAGGGCGCCTCGAGACGACGAACACAGGAGTCACGGCCATGACGCACGCCTTGAAAACCCCCGACAGCAGCCAGAAGAGCAACAAGGCGCTGTACGGCGGTACGAGTTCCCGGCGCATCACCGTCCGCGACATCGCCGCCGCCAAGGAGCGCGGCGAGAAGTGGCCCATGCTCACCGCCTACGACGCGATGACCGCCTCCGTCTTCGACGATGCCGGCATACCCGTCATGCTCGTCGGCGACTCCATGGGCAACTGTCACCTCGGCTACGAGTCCACGGTGCCGGTCACCATGGACGAGATGACCCTGCTGTCGGCGGCCGTCGTACGCGGCACCAAGCGGGCCCTCATCGTCGGCGACCTGCCCTTCGGCTCGTACCAGGAGGGCGCGGTCCAGGCGCTGCGCAACGCCACCCGGCTGGTGAAGGAGGCCGGGGTCGGCGCGGTCAAGCTGGAGGGCGGCGAGCGCTCGGCCCACCAGATCGAGCTGCTGGTCCAGGCCGGCATCCCGGTCATGGCCCACGTCGGCCTCACCCCGCAGTCCGTCAACGCCTACGGGGGCTACCCGGTCCAGGGCCGCGGCGAGGAGGCGGCCCAGCAGCTGCTGCGCGACGCCAAGGCCGTCCAGGACGCGGGCGCCTTCGCGGTCGTCCTGGAGCTGGTCCCGGCGGAGCTCGCCGCCGAGGTCACCCGCATCCTGCACATCCCCACCGTGGGCATCGGCGCGGGCGTGGAGTGCGACGCGCAGGTCCTGGTGTGGACGGACATGGCCGGCATGACGCCCGGCCGGATGCCGCGCTTCGTCAAGCAGTACGCGAAGCTGCGCGAGGCGCTCGGCGACGCGGCGAAGGCCTTCGCGGAGGACGTCGTCGGCGGCGCGTACCCGGCGGAGGAGCACTCCTTCCACTAGGACCGTCCCCGGGGGCTCCGCCCCCCCTTGCCGACGGTCCGTGTCGGTGATCTGTCGGTGATCTGTCGGCGCCCCGCCAGGGGCGCCGACAGGCTGTCGGCCCGGTGTCAGTGCCCCCTGGCACCGTGGACGGCATGACGCGAAACGACATCCCTCGCCGCGGCGGCAACGCGGTGGAAGTACGGGGCCTGGTCAAGCACTTCGGTGCCACCAAGGCCCTCGACGGGGTCGACCTGGACGTACGCGAGGGCACCGTCCTCGGTGTCCTCGGCCCCAACGGCGCCGGCAAGACCACGCTCGTGAGATGCCTGTCCACGCTGCTCCGGCCGGACGCCGGCAGCGCCCGGGTCGCCGGGTACGACGTGCTGACCCAGCCCCGGCAGCTGCGCCGGGTCATCGGGCTGACCGGCCAGTACGCCTCGGTCGACGAGAAGCTCTCCGGCCTGGAGAACCTCTATATGATCGGGCGGCTGCTCGACCTCTCCCGCAAGGACGCCCGTCGCCGGGCCGAGTCGATGCTGGAGCGCTTCTCGCTCACGGAGGCCGCCAAGCGCCCCGCCATGCACTACTCGGGCGGTATGCGCCGCCGTCTCGACCTGGCCGCCTCCATGATCGGGCAGCCGGCGGTCCTCTATCTGGACGAGCCCACCACGGGCCTCGACCCGCGCACGCGCAACGAGGTGTGGACCGAGGTCCGGCGGATGGTGGCCGAGGGCGCGACGGTCCTGCTCACCACCCAGTACATGGAGGAGGCCGAGCAGCTCGCCGACGAGCTGACGGTCGTCGACCGGGGCCGGGTGATCGCGGGCGGCCGGATCGACGAGCTCAAGGCCAAGGTCGGCGGCCGCACCCTCCAGATACGCCCCTCCGACCGCGCCGAGCTGGCGCGGATGGCCGAGGCGGTGGAGCTGGCCGGACTGGCCGGGATCGCCGGTGCGACCGCCGACGCGGCGGAGGGCGTGGTCAACGTCCCGATCGTCAGCGACGAGCAGCTGACCGCCGTGGTCGGGCTGCTGGGCGAGCGCGGCTTCGCCATCGCGGGGATCAGCACCCATCTGCCCAGCCTGGACGAGGTCTTCCTGGCCGTCACCGGCCAGAAGGCATCCATCGGCGCCGAGCCCCTCGACACCGCCGACACCACCGACACCACCCGTACCGACGAACCCCAGGAGGTCGCGGTATGAGCGCGGCGACGATCGAAGCGCCCGCGGCGGCGCCCGCCGGCGAGGGCCGGATCGGCCTGCGGGCCAATCTGCGGCACATCGGCGCGCTCGCGCGCCGCAACATGCTCCAGATCAAGGCGGACCCGGAGTCGATGTTCGACGCCGTCCTGATGCCGGTCATCTTCATCCTGCTGTTCACCTATGTCTTCGGCGGCAACATCGCCGGCAAGGGCCATGAGCAGGAGTACGTGGACTACCTGGTGCCGGGCCTGATGGCGATGATGGGCATGAACATCGCCATGGCCGTCGGCACGGGCATCCACGACGACTTCAAGAAGGGGGTGATGGACCGCTTCCGCACGATGCCGATAGCCCGGTCCTCCGTCCTCCTGGCGAAGATCGTCGTCGAGGTCGGCCGGATGCTCGTCGCGACGTCGATCCTCCTGGGGATGGGCTTCGCCCTCGGCCTGACCGTCCACACCTCGGTGTTCCACCTGCTGGGGGCCGTGGCGCTGGCGATGGTCTTCGGCGCCTCGCTGATGTGGATATTCATCCTGCTGGGTCTGGCCATGAAGACGGCTCAGGCCGTCCAGGGGGTCGCCATGCTCGTGATCATGCCCCTGCAGTTCGGCAGCTCCATCTTCGCCCCGACCCAGAAGATGCCGGGCTGGCTGGAGTCCTTCACCCAGTACAACCCGCTCTCCAACCTCGCCGACGCCTCCCGCAATCTGATCAACGGCGGCCCGGTGGCCCACTCGGTGTGGATGACGCTGGCCTGGGCGGCGGCGATCACGCTGGTGACCGCTCCGCTGGCGGTGTCGAAGTTCCGCAGCAAGACCTGACGGCGCGTCCACCGGTCGCGTCATACGGCTCGGACGAGGGCTCAGACGAGGGCGGCCGCCTCCGTGGGGGAGAGGCGGGTGCCCTCGGCGTACGCGCGCTCGTACGCCTCGGGGCCCAGCACCGCCCGGGCCAGCTCTTCGGTCTGCCCACGGGTCTCCCGTTCCTGCGAGACGACGAAGTGTCCCGCCGGCCGCGCCGTCACGGCGGCGCCCAGGAGCCGGGCCGCCGTCAACGCGTCCTCCTCGCCGCCGAGGACGGCGTGGGCGAGCGCGGCCTGCTGCATATGGACCATCGGCAGGTGCGAGGCGACGAGCCCGACGAGCGGGTCGTCGACCAGCCTCATCGCCCCACGGAGCTTGGCCAGGCCGTCGGCCGGGCGGCCCTCCAGGGTGTCGAGCCAGCCCAGCAGCCCCAGCATCATGCACTCGAACAAGGGCAGGGCGCGCTGCGTGAACTCCTCCACCATCAGGTCGAAGTGCTCTCTCGCCTCGGCGACCCGCCCGGCCCGGGCGAGCCGGATGCCGAGCTGGACACGGGTGAAGGCCGCCCCGTCGGGGTGTGACAGCTCCGCCTCCCCGAGCGCCTCGGTGAGCATCCGCTCGCCCTCCTCCGCGCTGATCGCCTCGCCCTCCAGGAGCACTTCCGCGAGCCGGGCCCGCAGATGGGGCACCTGCCCGTACGAGCCCAGTGCCTGGACGTGTTCGATGGCCTCGCGGTAGTCGTCGGCCGCCGCGGCGAACCTTCCGGTCCGCTCATGGGCCTCGGCCCGTCCCGAGAGTGCCTCGGCGACGCCCCAGGAATCGCCGAGGCGGCGGAAGATCTCCAGGCTCTCGTCCGCGTCCCGGGGCCCCAGGGCCGCCCGTTCGGGGATCTCGTTGAGGAGCTTGGCGCGCAGCTGGAGGGCGGTGGCGAGCTCCCAGGAGTAGCCGAGCTCGCGGCAGCGCTCCACGGCGGCGTCGACGACCGCGCACAGGTCGTCCACGGCGTTGGTCAGCAGCAGCGCGAAGAACCACATCATCCCGGGCATGCGGAGGTTCTGCGGCTGCCCGTCTCCGTAGGCCTCGATGATGCCGCGCAGCCGGCGCTGCATCTCGGGGGTACCGATGCCGCGCAGGTCGGCGTCGTTGTGGATGACGCCGAACAGGCGGACGCCGCGCCGCGCCTCCATCAGCAGGTCCGGCGGCATCGGCGGCGGCGCGGCGGTGCAGGAGACGAACAGCGGCGGAGCGAGCTCCACGGGCTCCGCGAAGGGGTCCGGGCCCAGGGCCGCGGCGGCCTCGGCCCAGTTACGGGCCTCGACGCGGTGGTCGCGCAGCTGCCAGAACCAGCCCAGGGAGAGCACCAGGCACAGGGCCTCCTGCTCGTCCCGGGCCGCCACGGCGTGCCGCAGGGCGGCCCGCATGTTGTCGTGTTCGAGCTCCAGCCGCTCCAGCCATGCGCGTTGCTCCGGGCCGCGCAGCAAGGGGTCGGCGGTACGGGCCAGTTCCCGGAAGGCGACCAGGTGCCGGCGCGTCGTGTCCGCCCGTTCGCCGGCCTCGTCCAGCCGCTCGCCCGCGTATTCGCCGACGGTCTCCAGCAGCCGGTAGCGCATCTGTCCGTCGGCGGCGGGCGCTGCGACCACCAGTGATTTGTCGACGAGCGAGCCGAGCAGCGCGGCCACGTCCCGCGCGCCGACGTCGCCGGCGGCGCACACCTCCTCGGCGAGCGCGAGGTCGCAGCCGCCCGCGAAGACGGACAGCCGGCGCAGCACCGCCCGTTCGGGGCCGGTCAGCAGGTCCCACGACCAGTCGACGACCGCGCGCAGTGTCTGCTGGCGCGGCAGCACGGTGCGGCTCCCGGAGGTCAGCAGCCGGAAGCGGTCGTCGAGACGGTCGGCGAGCCCGCGGGGGGTGAGCAGCCGCAGCCGGGCGGCGGCCAGCTCGATGGCGAGCGGCAGACCGTCCAGGCGGCGGCAGATTTCGGCGCAGGCCTCGGGGTCGTCCGCCACTTGGAAGCCGGGCCGCGCGGCCGCGCCCCGGTCGGCGAGCAGCCGCAGCGCGGTGGGGTCGGGCAGCGGCTCCACGGGCCGTACCAGCTCGCCGGGCACGGCGAGCGGTTCCCGGCTGGTGGCGAGCACGGTGACGCCCGGGCAGTGGGCGAGGAGCGTCTCGGCGAGCAGGGCGGCGGCGTCGACGACGTGCTCGCAGTTGTCGAGGACGAGCAGCATCCGGCGCCGCTCGCAGTGCTCGGCGACCCTGGCCAGCGGGTCGAGCGCGGTGGCGTCGGTGGCCGCCCGCAGCCCCTCGGTGGTGGTGCCGCGCACCATGGTCTCGCGGGCGCCGAGGGCGGTGAGGACGGCCTCGGGGACGTTTTCCGGGTCCTCGACGGGCGCGAGTTCGGCGAACCACACGCCGTCGGGCCACGGCCCGTGGGCCGTCTCCGCCGCCTCCTGCGACAGCCGCGTCTTCCCGGCGCCGCCGGGGCCGAGGAGGGTGACCAGGCGATGCCGGGTCAGGTCCTCGCGGATGAGGACGAGGTCCTCCTCGCGCCCGACGAAGGAGGTGAGGCGGGCGCGGAGGTTGCCGCGCGGGGGCACGGGGGCTTGCCCCCGGGAAACGGGAAGGGGCGGGACCGGGGCCTCCTCCCCGCCGCGACGGAGATCGGCCACGACGCTCGTGACCGGCGGTGCCGAACCGGCCCCCGCCCCCGCCCCCGAAAGCAGCTCCGCGTGCAGCGCCCGCAATTCCGCCCCCGGCTCCGTCCCCAGCCGTTCCCCGATCGTCTCCCGGATGTCCGCGTACGCGGCGAGCGCCTCCGCCGGCCGTCCCGCCGCGCGCAGCGCGCGCAGGCGGAGGGCGTGGAGGGGCTCGTCCAGGGGGTGCTCGGCGCACAGCTCGGCCAGGGCGGGCAGGGCCCCGGCCGCGTCGCCCAGGGCCACGGTCGCGGCGAGGCGGGCGCGGCGGGCGGCGAGGCGGCGGGCCTCGGGCCGGGCGGCGGCCGTGGCGGCGCCGGGCAGGTCGGCGAGGGCCGGGCCGCGCCAGAGGGCGAGGGCGTCGTCGAGAAGGACCGCCGCCTTCGCGGGGTCGCCGTCGGCGAGCGCCCGTTCCCCCTCGTCGGCGAGGCGCTCGAAGCGGTGGAGGTCGACGTCGTCGGGGTCGGCGCACAGCCGGTAGCCGTCGGGCGTGGAGGCCACCGCCTCCCGGCCGACGACCCGGCGCAGCCGTCCGACGAGCGCCTGGAGGGCGCCCGTCGCGTCGGCGGGTGGCTCGCCGTCCCAGACCGCGTCGATCAGCGCGGCCACGCTCTGTGGGCGTCCGGGGCGCAGGGCCAGCGCTGCCAGGAGCGCGCGCAGCCGGGCGCCGCCGAGGGCCAGGGGTCTGCCGTCGTCGGAGTGGGCCGAAGTGGTGCCGAGGATGCCGTAACGCACCGGCCCATTGTCCCGTGTCCGGTACATGATCGAGCAGTCGGCCACTACGCGCTCCCCGGGCCCACCGAGTACGGTCACGCGGTACGTTCGTACGCCCGGACAATTCCCGCAGTCCAGACGAGCTCAGGAGCACACGCATGGCAACGCAAGCGACCCGCGGCGAAGGGCGTGTGAGCCCTGTCTTCCTCGCCCTCGTCGCCATCATGGCGGTCTCCATATGGGCGGTGTGGACGGACTACTCGGCGTCGCCGGGCTTCGCGGTCTTCCTCTTCGTCGTCTCGGCGTGGATCGTCTCGCTGTGCCTCCACGAGTACGCGCACGCCCGCACCGCCCTCCACGGCGGTGACATCACGATCGGGGCGAAGGGCTACCTCACCCTCAACCCGCTCAAGTACACCCACGCCCTGCTGAGCATCGTGCTGCCGGTGGTCTTCGTGATCATGGGCGGGATCGGTCTGCCCGGCGGTGCCGTCTTCATCGAGCGCCACCGCATCCGCGGCCGCTGGAAGCACAGCCTGATCTCCGCCGCCGGCCCGCTGACGAACCTCGTCTTCGCGGCCGTGGTCTCCGCCCCGTTCTGGCTGGGCGCGCTGGACGGCGTGCCGGACAACTTCCGCTACGCCCTCGCGTTCCTGGCCCTGCTGGAGGTCACCGCCACGATCCTGAACCTCCTGCCCGTGCCGGGCCTGGACGGCTACGGGATCATCGAGCCCTGGCTGTCGCCGAAGGTGCGCCGACAGGTGGAGCCGTTCGCGCCGTTCGGGCTGCTCGCGGTCTTCGGCTTCCTGTGGATCCCCGAGGTCAACCACGCGTTCTTCGACATGATCGACGCGATTCTGCGGAGGGCGGGCATCACGGAGTGGGACACCTACTGGGGTCAGGAGCTGTTCCGCTTCTGGCAGGGGACGCCGGAGATCCCGCCGCTGAACGCGCTCGACCTGGGCTGATCGGCGACCTCGGCTGATCGCCGGGCGGTGTCAGCGCCCGGCGGCCTCGGCGGCCTTGTCGTTCTTCGCCTTGCGCACGTAGTACCAGGCGATGTTGGACGAGACGCCCAGCATCAGGATCCACACGATGCCGAGCCAGCTGCCCCGGGCGAAGGAGACGACGGCCGCCGCGACCGAGAGGACGCAGACGGCGAGGGCGTAGAGGGCGAGGCGGGGCATGGGGGCGGCTCCTACTCCGGGTCCGGGGCGCATGTGCGTACGATCCCGGTCATTGTCCCCCATGCCCCGGAGGCGTCCGCCACGCCCCGGGGGCGACGGACGCCCGGAGGCGTCAGATGTCGGTGGCGCGCAGGCCCGCGTGCGCCTTGTAGCGGCGGTTGGCGGAGATCAGGTTGGCGACCAGCGACTCGACCTGGTGGGCGTTGCGCAGCCGGCCCGCGTAGACGCCGCGCATCCCGGGGATGCGGCCGGCCAGAGCCTGCACGATGTCGGTGTCGGCCCGCTTCTCGCCCAGCACCATCACATCGGTGTCGATCTCCGCGACCTCGGGGTCGGAGAGCAGCACGGCGGACAGGTGGTGGAAGGCGGCGGTCACCCGCGACTCCGGCAGCAGCGCGGCGGCCTGCTGGGCGGCGCTGCCCTCCTCCGGCTTGAGCGCGTAGGCGCCCTGCTTGTCGAAGCCGAGCGGGTTCACGCAGTCGACGACGAGCTTGCCCGCGAGGTCCTCGCGGAGCGCCTCGAGCGTCTTGCCGTGGCCCTCCCACGGCACCGCGACGATCACGATGTCGCTGCGCCGGGCGCACTCGGCGTTGTCGAGCCCCTCGATCCCCAGGCCCAGCTCCTCCGCCGCCGCCTGGGCGCGCTCGGCCGCACGGGAGCCGATGATCACTCGCTGGCCGGCCTTGGCCAGCCGGTAGGCGAGGCCGCGGCCCTGGTCGCCGGTGCCGCCGAGGACACCGACCACCAGGCCGGACACGTCGGGAAGGTCCCAAGGGTCCTTCGCGGGCACCTTCTTGGCGTCTTCAGAAGTAGTCATGACAGCGATACTGTCACGCCCGCGTCCCGCCGCCCGGACCGGTGCGGGCCCCTCGTTCCGCCCCCGCGCCCGAACGGGTGAGGCATTCGACAACTCGGCGTTCCCCCGCGACCGTTGGGGCAGGATGCGGCGCATGGACGCCGTACGGGTCGCGCTGCTGCGCGAGGCACTGGCCGGGACCGAGTGGCTGCGGGACACCCGCCGCTTCGCGGGGACGCTGCGCGGCTCGGTCGGGGCGCACGGCGGGGGCCTGCTGCTGGTGGGCACGGCCGGCTACGAGCCCTGGCACCTGGCCGCGCACCTGGACGACGAGGCCGCCTGGTCCGGTCTGACGGAGCTGTCCCCCACGCTCGTCCGGCACCGCCCGCCGCCCGGCGCGCCCGCGCACCTGTCGGTCGGGCTGGGCCGGCTGGAGGCGGCGGGGCGCGGCGAGACGCTGTTGGTGGTGGCGGAGGGGAGCACCGGCGAGGGGCTGCTGGAGCGGGTGCACGACGCCCGGCGCGGCGGGGCGACGGTGCTGGCCCTGGACGGGACGCCCGACGGTGGCCCGGCGGCTGGGGCGCACACGGACCTGTGCTCGCTCGCCCATGAGGCGCTGGCCGTGCCGGACTCGGCGGGCCTGGACCTCGACACGGTGCAGCACCTGGTCAGCGCGGCCGCCGGGGAGAACGGGCCGATGCCGGGCGCGCGGGGGCGCCGCTTCCGCGACCGGCTGTCGCGGCTGGTGGACCAGTTGTCGGCGCCGCCGCACCGGTGGTGAGCGGGGCACCGCACCGGTGGTGAGAGGTACGCCGCACCGGTGGTGAGAGGTGCGCCCACGGGCGGCGGCCGGTGAAAAACGGTTTGCTCCGGGCCCGGGCGCGCCCGACCATGGTGCCCCGTGACCGAGCACCATCCCCCTCCCTCCTCAGACCCCTCCGATACGTCCGCCGACGCCTCCGCCGGCCGGATACGCGCGCTCCTGCCCGACCTCTCCCCCTGGCACTCCTCCCGGGACTTCCGCCGCATGTGGCTGGCGGGCCTCGTCACGGTCTTCGGCAGCTTCCTGACCTTCATCGCGCTGCCGCTCCAGCTCAAGGAGCTCACCGGCTCCGCCCTCGCGGTCGGCGCGATCGGCGCGGTCGAGCTCGTACCGCTGATCGTCTTCGGCCTCTACGGCGGTGCGCTCGCCGACGCCCTGGACCGCCGGAAGCTGATCCTGTGGACGGAGGCGGGGCTGGCCGTCCTGAGCGCGATGCTGCTGCTCAACACGCTGTTGCCGCACCCCATGATCTGGCCGCTGTATGTGGTGGCCGCCCTGGTCAGCGCGCTCACGGGGCTCCAGCGGCCGGCGCTCCAGGCGATCGTCCCCCGGATCGTGGCGCACGACCAGCTGCCGGCCGCGATCGCGCTGAACTCGATGCGCTGGCAGCTCGGGGCCATCGCCGGCCCCTCCCTGGCGGGTGTCGTCATCGCCTTCGCGGGGCTGCCGCTGGCCTACGCGCTGGACCTCGCCTCCTTCGTGATCTCCCTGGTCCTGACCGCCGGGCTCGCCCCCTCCCCCGCCTCGCACGACGCCGAGAAGCCGTCGCTGCGCGGCATCGCGGAGGGCGCGCGCTACGCGTGGGGCCGCAAGGAGCTGCTCGGTACGTACGCGGTGGACCTGGCGGCGATGTTCTTCGCGATGCCCACCGCGATCTTCCCGTTCCTGGCGGACGAGCTCCACGCCCCCTGGGCGCTGGGCCTGATGTACGCGGCGGGCGCGGTCGGCTCCCTCACGGTCAGCCTGACCAGCGGCTGGGTCTCCCGCATCCACCGGCACGGCCGGATGGTGGTCCTCGCGGCGGCGGGCTGGGGAACGGCCATGGCCGTGGCGGGGTGGCTGCACAACATCTGGCTGGTGCTGTTCTTCCTGGCCGTCGCGGGCGGCTGCGACATGGTGAGCGGCCTGTTCCGCTCGGCGATCTGGGACCAGACCATCCCGGACGAGCTGCGCGGCCGCCTCGCGGGCATCGAGCTGCTGTCGTACTCCGTCGGCCCGCAGCTCGGCCAGGTCCGCGCGGGCGGCATGGCCACGCTGACGGGCGTCCGCACGTCCGTCTGGGCGGGCGGCCTGGCGTGTGTGGCGGCGGTGGGCCTGCTGGCGGCGTCCCTGCCCAAGCTGATGGCCTACGACCAGCGGACGGACGAACACGCGGTCCGGATGCGCAGCCGCAAGGCGGCGGAGGCGGTGGCGGAGGCGGCCTGACCGCATCCGGCCCGGCCGGACCCCGGGGGGAGGCTCCTCCCACCCGGGGCCCCTCCCCGCCGCGACGGCGGTCAGCCCACCGCGAGGTGCCCGGCGGTGCCGGACAACGCTCAGTCCTCGTCCTTCCAGCGTGGGTCCTCCCGCCACGCCTCGTTCCGCTCGCGCGCCGTCTCCATCGCGTGGGACGCCTCCTCCCGCGAGCCGTACGGGCCCAGCCGGTCCGCCGCCCGGCACTGCGGTCCCTCCTCGACCGTGCCGTGCTCGAGGCAGTAGTACCACTCGCCCGGCTTCCCGGCCGCGCGCCGCTTGAACAGTGCCATCAGCTCTCCTCCAGCGTATGTTCCATCGCAACTACACTCGCAGACATGTCTGGCCAGTCGCTTCTTGTCCCGGGGAGACTCTCCCCCACCCGCCCCGTTCCCGCCTCGATCCCGCGCCCCGAGTATGTGGGGAAGACGGCGCCGACCCCGTACGACGGCCCCGAGGTCCAGGACGCCGAGACCATCGAGAAGATGCGGATCGCGGGCGGCATCGCCGCGCGGGCGATGGAGGAGGCGGCCAAGCACATCGCCCCCGGCGTCACCACCGACGAGCTGGACCGGGTCGCGCACGAGTACATGTGCGACCACGGCGCCTACCCCTCCACGCTCGGCTACCGCGGCTTCCCCAAGTCGCTGTGCGCGTCGATCAACGAGGTCATCTGTCACGGCATCCCCGACTCGACCGTGCTGCGCGACGGCGACATCGTCAATCTCGACGTGACCGCCTACATCGACGGTGTGCACGGCGACAACAACGCCACCTACCTCTGCGGCGACGTGGACGAGGAGTCGCGCCTCCTCGTCGAGCGCACGCGCGAGGCGCTGAACCGGGCCGTCAAGGCCGTCAAGCCGGGCCGCCGGATCAACATCATCGGCCGTGTCATCGAGTCGTACGCCAAGCGCTTCGGCTACGGCGTCGTGCGCGACTTCACCGGGCACGGCATCAACTCGTCCTTCCACTCCGGCCTGATCGTCCCCCACTACGACAGCCCCCACCACGACACGCTCATCCAGCCGGGCATGACCTTCACGATCGAGCCGATGCTGACGCTGGGCACGTACGAGTACGACATGTGGGAGGACGGCTGGACGGTCGTCACCAAGGACCGCAAGCGGACGGCCCAGTTCGAGCACACGCTCGTTGTGACGGAATCGGGTGCGGAGGTCCTCACCTTGCCGTAACGTGGCACCAGGTTTTTACCGACAGCATGTCGGGAAGCAATTGACTTAGGTAAGCCTAAGTAGAGAGGATGGGCGGTGGCGGCGCGCTTTTGGCGCATCCGTTACCGCCTGTTTTCTCCCCGCTTCTTCCCGTCCCCTCGGTCACCGGAGGTCCGCCTTGGACGCCCCCGCCACGACTCCGTTCTCCACGCTCATCCGCACTGCCTCGCACGAGCAGCACACGGAGGCGGAGAACTCGTCGTTCATGAGCGACATGCTGGGCGGCCGCCTCGGGGTGGCCGCCTACCGCCGCTACACGGAGCAGCTCTGGTTCGTGTACCAGGCCCTGGAGTCCGCCTCCGACGTCCTCACCGGCGACCCCGTGGTCGGACCGTTCATACGCCCCGAGCTGCGCCGCTCCGTCGAGCTGGAGCGGGACCTGGCCCACCTGGGCGGCCCCGGGTGGCGTACGGACCTCACGCCCCTGCCCGCGACGGCGGCGTACGCGGCCCGGATCGAGGAGTGCGTCCGCGACTGGCCCGCCGGCTATGTCGCCCACCACTACACGCGCTACCTGGGCGACCTCTCCGGCGGCCAGATCATCCGCGGCACGGCCGAGAAGACGTGGGGCTTCGCCCGCAAGGGCGACGGCGTCCGCTTCTACGTCTTCGAGGGCATCTCCAACCCGGCCGCCTTCAAGCGCGAGTACCGCGAGCTGCTCGACGCCCTGCCGCTGGACGACCTGGAGAAGCAGCGCGTGGTCGACGAGTGCAAGCGCGCGTTCGCCCTCAACACGGCGGTCTTCAGGGAGCTGGGCGAGGAATTCCCGCTGAGCGCGTGAGCCGGGCACGGCACTCAGGGATTGGACTGATCTTCGCCCGAGGCCCCGGTATCCGAACCGCCTTCACCGCCGCCCTCCGCCCCCGCGTCAGCACCGCTATCCGCTGACGCCCCGGCATCGGCAGGCGCCCCCGCATCCACTGGAGCCTCCGCGTCGTCCGGCACAGCGGCATCCGCAGGCGCACCGGCGTCCGCAGGCACCCCTGCATCCGCACCACCTTCACCGCCGGCTTCCGCCCCCGCGTCAGTACCCGAGTCCAGCGGAGCACCGGCATCAGCAGGCACACCGGCATCCACTGGAGCCCCACCATCGACAGGCGCACCGGCATCGACAGGCGCGCCAGCGTCCGCAGGCGCACCAGCATCGGCAGGCGCCCCCGCGTCCGCCGGAGCCCCCGCAGGTATGGCGTCATGCTGCAACAGCTGGAACTGCTGGATGATCCCTACGAGGGTGTCCGCGTACCGTGGATCAGTGGCGTAGTGGCCGGCGGCCACCGCACGCGCGAAGGCGATGCCGTCGGTTGTCCTGAACGCCGGCGCATAGTTCGAGTTGTTCCGCAGGAACGCTCCATGGTCACGGAAGGAGTCGGCCATGGAGTCGTACTTCCGGAAATTTGCCTGGACCGTGACATCCTTGCCGTTGACCACCTCACGGGTGGGAACGGTCACAAATCCGGTGGCTATGGATCCCCAAGTCACCTTGCCATTGACAGTAAACGCCTTGATCCCGAAGTAGTTATTGGCATCGCCGATATGGTGCACCCCCCAACCGCTCTCAAGAATGGCCTGGGCAACGGTGACCGAGACAGGCACCTGAAACTCGGCCTGGGCAGCCCGGGCAGCGGTAATCGCGTCATTCAGGAACTGCTGCTGTGCGGCGGTGAGCGCCATTTCTCCTCCTTGGGGCTTCCGGACTTCCCATCAGCCCTTTGAAATTCCTCGCTAATGAGCGGCAATCACATCCGGGGTGAGCACGAAGATCGGGTTCTCGACGAAGTCGTGCTCGACTGTGGACTGTGCCGCGACCCGGGCGGGGTCACCGCCCGTGACAGTCAGTGTCAGCGTCGCGGCGAGCCCGGTGAGAGTGAACACCGAGGGGATGTCGACAGCCGTGCTGTCCACCATGTGCTGCGGATTGAGGGTGAGGACGGGTACCGAAATGGATGGTGCGTCATGGAGAGCGACCGCGATTTCCATGGCGTTGATCCCAAGATCCGCGAATGGCACTCCGGTCGCATTGACCGACAGCCAGTGGTGAACCTGTTGCACGCTCTCCGCATTGATGGCGATGTAGTTGTTGATCACCTGCGAGGTGATGGGATCCGGTAGCGCGAGCGTGCAGTCGAGCAGCACCTGATCGGTATCCGCAGCCACGGAAACCGGTGCGGTCTGCCCAGGGGAAAGTGTTGCCTCATACGGCGTGACAGCGGGTCCGGCAGGCGTGTGAGTGGTGCACCGAGTGGTCCGTAGGGCCTGTCCGGAAGCGTTTCGTACGGTCCAGCTACCGGGCCCGAGCATGGTGAGGGTCAGTTCGCCGCTACCGCTGGTCGTGCGCAGATCAAGAATGGCATCAGTGAGGACCGGCGGCTGATGGAAGTCGTCCAAGCGCACGGCTATGCGCCCCAGTAGCGGAGCCGTACCCTGCGGAGCGAGCTGGCGCAACAGCAGGTTCGTCTTCACGATGGCCGGTTGAGCATCATCGGTGACGCTCAGATTCAGCAGAAACGTGTGCGGCGCTACACCCACTCCCCAACCTGCCGTCGAGGTCACGGGGGAGGTGAAGGTCGGGGGCGTCCGGGCATCGAGGTCCGAGGGCAGCGTAAGGTGCAACGACCGGCCTTCGAGGCCAGGCGCGGTGAGCAGATCATTGGCGAGCCGGGCGAGGTCCCCGGGATCCACCACCGGCCCCAGGGTGAAGGACATCTGGAACCGGCAGCCGCTCGGGGCCGTCGGTTGAGTGTCGACAACGGCGTCACACTCGGCAGCACAGCCGGATGCCGTACGCACCATGCCGTACGCCGCAGGCACGGCAATGACGGTGCCGCTCACCGCGCCGACATAGAGCGAGCGCAGCGACGGGTAGGTGCTCGCCACATCACCGAGTGAGGTGAGCTCGCTGTATTCGGACTCGTGCACGTCGAAGGACGACAACATGGCAGGGTCGCTCAGGACCTGGGACTGACCCTCGACGATCAGGGAATAGGTGCCCCCATAGGCCGGGGCTGCGTATTTGAGCCCGAGATCGATCGTCAATTGATCCGACAGAGTGGACCGCACGGCGACGTTCTGGTTCTGCGCCGCCTCCTCGGGGGTTTGAGGATCACTCGACGGTGCCCCGAACGGATCCACGAAGACCGGTTTGCCCGTGGCATCGACCACCATGAAGTCCCAGGTCTGGAAAGAGTAATTGACTTCGACCGAGATGTCCCCGGTGGCCAGCAGCTCCGTGCAGGCCAGGATGACGTTCGGCCCGAACAACCCCGCGCTCACCTGTATCCCGTTGTCGAGGTAAGAGACCGGGGCGGGTACGCGGATTTCCTGGTCCGAACCGTCCGGGGCCTTGCCGTGGAGCACCAGCGTGGCCGTGATCTCGGTCAGTGAGATTTCCTGGAACTCCACGGTGGAGTCGGCTTGTTGTGCCGCCTGAACGTCTTCGGGGACGATCTTGTCCAGTCCCAGGGAGAGGGATGCCGTCCTGCTGGCCTGGGTGGCCGTGAAGGCAAAGGCCGCGTCCGGATCATCCGGATGCAGAACGAAACCCGGCAGATACCACCGCGTGGAACCGTCGACGTGGTCACGGTAGACATGACCCACTTCACTACCGGCTTGAGGACCACCGTCGTCCGTGCTCTCCGGTTCGGCCACCACCGGTGTCATCGCGGCCAGCATCACCGGGGAGAGCGACAGTCGTGCCGCGGCTGACTCGCCCATGACCCTGACACCCGTCAGCTCTTCTTGGAATTCTGGATGTAGGTATCGACGGTGCCCTTCTTCTCCGGAGGAACCGACGGCAGTTTCAGCGTGTACGGGTTGACGTACTTCAACCGTCCGGTGGGAAGCGGGACGGTGACCGGCCCGTCGGACTGCCATGTGACCGGGTCATCCGTGAAGCTGGGACCGGAGACCTCGACGTTCACCGTGTACTGGAACGAGGTCTCGTCCTTGTACTTGTCCGAGAAGATCTCCCACAGGACATTGTTCTGGTTCGCCTGGTTGATGGTGAGAGTGTCGGTACGGGACCCCAGCGTGCACGTCAGCGTAACGGTGACGTTGTCGGTGGTTATCTTTCGATCCAGGACGAACCGGACGAAGACATACCCCACCTCGTCCGCCGTGAGCTTGGGGGCATGCGCCCCGGGCTGCTGGACCACGGTGAACGTCGAGCCGCCGTCGGCAAGCTCCACACGCGGATCGGAGCCGTCGAAGACGATCGTCTTCGTGACCTTCACTTGGTCGGCCGGCCAGTTCGGCAGGTCCTTGTCCAGCCTCAGCGCGGAGATGTTGACAACGTCATGAGGATTGTCCTTGGTCCACAGAGCGAGTTCAGATCCGGCGTTGGGATCAGAATGCCCAATGGTGTAGTGGAACCCCTCGGCCTGGGAGACGAGATTGGGCTGACCGTCCGACCCCTGTGGATTGCTGAAGTCCGGATAGGCGACCTCCAGCTGTACGGACTGGATCGGGTCGCGCAGATCGGTGCCGTCGGGAAGCTTCTCACCGAAGTTGACCGCACTGGTTCCCGCGACCTGGATCTTCTTGAAGTACTCTCCGATGTCCACGATCGCCAGGTACTTGTCGAGGTTGGCCTTGACCGCCGGAAGCAGGTCGTTGAGATCGCCGGAGACGGTCTGGGTAACAGCGATCGTGGTGTCGAGGCGCAGCGTCTGGGTGAGATGGGCCCCATGGTGCTGATAGCTCTCCTTCAGGGAGACCGAGGAGCCACCGAATATCTCACTGAAGATCCCACGATCCGTCGAGGCCGGCGACTGTTCAGCCGGCTTCCAGTCGAAGATCTCGTTCTTCACCACATCGAAAGCGGTCTTACGCATGTCGTCGACGTTCTTCTCGATCCACTGCTGAAGTTCGGGGGTGAGCGTCCCCTCGTCCATCTGAATCTCGGTCGAGATTCCACCGCTGGTCACGAGACTGCTGTACGCATAATCGAGGCAAGCACTGTCGATGCCGAGGAACCCACCGGTCGACACTGCCGCCGAGAACTGGTCGAAGGTCTTGTCGACGTCCACCGTGACCTTTGCCTGACATCCATGGATGTACACCAGCTCCTTGAGACTGCAGCTGACGGTGAAGGGGGAAGCCCCGTTCTTGAGGCTTCCTGCTATCGCACCGGCCGCAGGTTGATTGCAGGTCACCAAGAAGCTGCTGAATCCGTGTTCTTCGATGCTTCCCTTGCCTGAACCCTGGGCACTCAGGAACATCGGGACCTTGGTTCCCTTGGTGGCGTCGATCAAGCTCGGTATATTGATCGTCACACTGCTGTCAGTGATGGGAATCACGCCCAGCAAGGGGTCCGGCTGATCGGCTCCACCGGCCGGGAACAGGTTTCCCAGCCGCGGCGCCGGCGCAGGATGGTTTCCCTCTTTCAAGGCCTGCGTAACATGGGCAATGACGCTGTCGGGCACGGCGAAGGTGGTCGTGAAGGCACAGAAACCACCACCGACTTCCGCGTCACCGCCCGTCGTCTGGTCCGGCGTGATACCGATCGTGGTCTCGGAGGTCATCAGCCCCTTGAAGACCGTCATGCTGAAGTCGTAGTCGGCCGGGCTGTCCTGTTTCCGGGCCAGATAGACGCGTGATGGCTGCCAGTAGAACTGGGTGGGACGCCCAGCCGCCTGAAGATCGGCGTTGCTCGCATCGGGGTAAACCTGCAGGCTGTACGACACGCCGGTGTCGTCATTGACGGTGACAACGACAAAATCAGGGCCGAACAACGGTCCAGTGGGGGAAAGGAAGTCAGCCATTTCGCCACCTCCCGCGGCGAAGATTGCGGAGTGCGGGACGGATACGGAGGAGGGGACGCCCGAACCGAGGCCGACCAAGCCTCGTCACGGCAGCGGATCAAGCTTTCCGTCACCGTTGGCGTCCACCCAGCCGAAGTGGCCCAGCGTCCAGTCACATACGTCCTCCGTGTTCTTCTTCATCAGACACGGCACCGAAGCCGGATTGGTCGCAGCACAGTTGCCGTTCTGCACCTTCAGGAAGCCGAATACATCGCTGGAACGGCATGTACTGGTGAATTCATCGGGCGCATCGAACATATGGCCGGTCTCATGAGCGAAGACCCTGTCGATATTGGCGGGCCCCCAAGCTGTCGTCCCACCGGGGCCACCGGTGGTCAGGTACTCGTACTGCATCGTGATCCAACGCCGGTTGCGGGCGTATGCGACCCACCCTGCCGGATACTTGGTGAAGAACACCACGTAAGCCCACTGCGGCGTTCCTCCCGCCGTCCAGGATTTGGCGAGCAGCGCCTGCCGGTACACTTCGACGCCGGACTGACCTACCGGATAGCCAAGCTTCGTCAGCGCCTGGTCCAGCCATACAGGTTCAATGGATCTGATCTCCGAGCTCCGCGTGCCCTCGTTTCCGGTCGGCTTGGGAACGGTTGCCGGATCGAGATCGAGGCTTACCGTCCTGACCTCGGCCAGGAACAGCAGGTGCGGATTCACAGGAGAGCGTTTGGACAGCCGGTACAGGATGTCGAAGCCCTGGGACACCTCGCTCACGATGGTCAACCGCTCGTTCTCGGTGAAGGTCGCGCCACCTGGCCCGTTGACGATGACGATTCCCACGGCGGTAGTGCCGATCATGTAGTCGTTGAGGGTCATGAGCTGTCCTCCTCGTCGAGGAGGGCACAACCGTCGGAGGTGTCCCAGTCGTCGCCGTCCCTCGGGCGCGCCGCCTTCGCGGACTGGTAGTCCGGGTCGAATCTCAGATTCCATGCGGACGCGACCAGAGCGCTGTCCTCGTCCAGACCGAGTGGGGCGATGTCCAGCGGAGCGTCTGTGGACAGGGCGCGCACTCCCTGGCCGAGCTGGTTGAGCGCGGTGATCGTCTCGTCAGTCCCGTCCGCCATCAGGATGACGGGGTCGAACACGCTCGTCACTGCGGCTTGACTCTGGTCCAGGGCTTCGGTGACGGCCGCGACGCCCTCGTCCGTGCCGTCGAGCACGATCAGGAGTTCCATGATCCCTCCTTCACGGCTACAGGTCGAGATCAGCCCTGCTTAGGGGCAAGAGTGATCGATACCTCCTGGAGAGGTGAAACCATCTGCCCCGCAGCCGGATTTTGCGCGGCAATCACGCCGTCCTCCGGCGCTCCCTCGGGCAGATCCAGCGACATGTTGGACGCGCTCATCTTGGCCTTCGCGGCAGCGACGGTCATTCCTGTCAGGTCAGGCACAGGCACATGAGATTGACCAGCGACAGCCGACAGAATGTCCTTCCTCGCGGCGTCGGCGCTCCGCGCCGAGAAATAGAAGGCGACCACAGCGGACGCCAGCGTCGCTACAGCGCCCAGCATCAGCATCTGCCGCTGGTCGTTGCTGTCGTCGAAGTGGACTACAGCTGTGAGCAAGGCAAGGGCAGTGACCAGGATGAGGGCCAAAGCGCTGCGGACCACCCCTCGATCCGAGCGTTTGAATGCGTTCAGCGTGATCTTGGCTCCGAGAGCAATCGCAGAGACCGTGACCGCGAACCAGAACATCGCCCAGACGAAAATAACGTCATGTGCCGCAGCGTAGGTGGATGACCCGAGAACTAGCTGGATGGAGGACATATCGTCCCCTTCCGCGATGCTTCTTGCCGCACAGCCAAGGCACTTCGGTGCCGATTCCGATCACCGCGTCGGCGCGCCACATTGAAGGTCAACTCCATGCTATTGCCAGGCCCCATAGAGGGCAAATCGACCCCTGGAGGAGCAGTCCGCGCCCCCGGTGACCGTAACCGGGGGCGCGGGCCGTTTCAGCGCGAAGGGGCGTCAGCCCTTCGCGAGCGCCGACCGCCGCCGCGTCGCGTAAACCGCCGCCCCACCCGCCAGCGTGAGCGCCACGGCCCCACCGAGGAGCGGCCCGGTGGGCATCCCGGCACCCGTCGCCGCGAGCGAAGCCTCGTCACCAGTCACGCCACCACCGCCGGTGGGCGTCCCGGCTGCGACAGAGGCCGCCTGGCCACCGGCGGCCGGGAGCTTGGCGTCCTTGCCGACCGTGACGGCAAGGCTCACCGGGTCGAGCGCGGTGCCCTCCTTGTACATGGCGCGGTCCTGGTACGAGAACACGCCCGCGCCCTCGGCGGTCAGGGTCGCCGGGACGGCGGACAGGGTGACGACCCCGTTCCGGGCCTTGAGGGCGTTCGCGTCGAGCTTCAGCTTCGCGAGCGTCACCGTGCCCTTGGCGGCCACGTCCGCGCTGAGCGTGGCGTCGCCGGAACCGGACGCCTTGACCTTGAAGTTGCTGAACCGCAGGTCCAGCTGTCCCTCGTGGCCCGTGAAGCGGACCTCTCCCTTGAAGGCGACGTCGAGCGTGTTGGTGGCCGCGTCGTACGTGCCGCCGGCCTTGGTGAAGCGGTAGCCGTCGGCGAGCTTCGCGGCGTCGCCGAAGACCTCGGCCTTGCCCTGGGCGAACCCGCCGGTGACGTAGTCGCGGAAGGACTTCTTCAGGCCCCAGTCGAGCCTGCCGTCGTTGACGGTGCCGGAGACGGGCTTGGCGTCACTCCGGGCAGCCTTGTCGTTCTCGGCTGCGTCGTTCTTCGACGCGCCGGCGTCCTTCTTCTCCTCGCCGCCCTCCGACGGCTTCGGCTCCGGCTCCGGCTCCGGCTTCTGCGTCGGCGTCGCCGTCGACTTCGGGTCGGGCTGCGGCTGGGAAGCCGTCACCGCCGTCGTCGTGAACGTCGCCTTGTCGAGTTCGGCGCCCTGCTTGTACATGGAACGGCCCTGGTACGAGAAGACCTTCGCGCCCTCGGCGGTCAGCGTCGCGGGTATCCCGTCGAAGGTGACCTTGCCGCCCGCGCCCATGGTGCGCTTCGCCGCCGCCAGGTCCAGCGCGGCGATCGGCACGTCGTCCTGGGTCGTGCCGCCCTTCGTCGTGACGTCGGCGGTGATGCGGCCGGTCTTGCCGCCGGCGTCGCCCGCCAGCTTCAGGTCGGCGAAGGTGATGTCCAGTTCGCCGTCGTGGCCGGTGAAGCGCACGCCGCCCTTGAAGGTGCTGCCGACCGCGTGCGTGGACATGTCGTACGTGCCCTTGCCGTCGGTGAAGGCGAAGGAGCCGTCGGCGGCCCGCCGCGCGCCGTCGGTGACGCTGATGGCGCCGTTGGCGAAGCCGCCCTCGACGTAGTCGCGGAAGGACTTCTTCAGGCCCCAGTCCAGCGTGCCGTCCTTCAGCGTCATCGGCGGCGGCCCGCCCGCGGCGTGGGCGGCCGGGGCGATCAGGGCGGTGGTGCCCAGGGCCGCGGCGGCCGTGGCGACGGCGGCCACGAGGGCGAGGGGGCGTCGGCGTGCGGCGACGGTCATGGTCTGTTGTCTCCTCGGTCGGGGGTGCTGATGGATTTCAGGGGAGGGGGAGGGGGTCGGTCAGTCCAGGGAGGGCGTGGAGGCCGTAGGCGTCCGCCGGCGGGTCATCAGGAAGGTGGCGACCGCCGCCGCCACGACCACGGCGGCGGTCACCGCGACCGGCACCGCGGGGAAGGAAGCGGAACCGGACGACGAGGACGACGAGGAAGCGGTGGACTTCGTACGCGGCTCGGCGGCTGCGGACGGGGCGGCACTCGACCCGCTGCCGAGGTCCGGCAGCGGCGGCAGCGCGGCCTTGGCGTCCAGCGGCACGGCCAGGGAGACCGGGTCCATGTCCGTGCCCTCCTGGTACATCCCGCCGAAGGCCTTCGCTCCCTCGGCCGTGAGCTTCGCCGGGGCCTCGGCGACGGCGGCGAGCCCGTCCTTCTCCTTCAGCCCCGAGGCGTCGAAGGTGACGAGCGGTACGCCCTCGGCGGCCGTGCGGCCGTCGCCGGTCACGTCCGCCGACAGCGTGCCCCGGCCCTCCTTCACCGCGACCTTGACCCCGCCGAGGGTGAGGTCGAGGTGGTTTCCGGTGAAGCGGAGGGTGCCGGCGAACGCGGCGTCGAGGGAACCGGCGCCGGCGTCGTACGTGCCCTTGCCGCGCGGGAAGCGGAAGAGCGCGCCGCCGTCCTGGGCGCCGTCGCCGAGCTTCCATGAGCCCTGGGCGATGGACCCGGTGACGTACTCCCGGAACGTGCGCCGCACGCCCCAGTCGACGGCCGCCTCCGTGAACCCGCCCTCGGTCGCCCGCTTCTCCCCCGACGCATTCGACGGCGCTGCCGACGGTGCCGTGGACGGGCCCGCGCCCGGCGACGCCTGGGCGGCGGCCGCCAGGATGTCGGCGGAGAGGGTGACGGGGTCGAGTGCCGTGCCCTGGGTGTAGTAGCCGGCGAAGGCCTTGGCGCCCTGCGCGGTGAGGGTGGCCGGGACGTCGGCGAGGCCGACGTGCGTCCCGCCGCCGCGCAGGTCGACGCCGGAGACGTCGAGGGCGGCGAGGGGCACCTGGGCGGCGGTCGTGACCTCGCCCGTGCCCTTGGCCCTGCTCGTCATGTCGGCGTAAAGGGTGGCCGTGTAGAGGCTGCCCGCGCCGCCCGTGAGGCGGACGGTGGGGCGGGTGATGGTCAGGTCGAGTTCGTGGGTGCCGTCCGGCTTGCGGTGGCCGGTGAAGTGCACGCCGCCGGAGAAGGCCGCCTCCAAGGCGCCGCTTTCGGGTGTGTAGGAGCCCTTGGCGGAGTGGAAGCGGAACCGGCTGCCGCCGATCGTCGCCGCCCCGCCCCGGAGTTCCCAGCTTCCCTGTGCGATCGGCCCGGTGACATAGCTCTGGAAAGAGGACTTGATCCCCCAGTCGAGCCGGCCGCCGGACACCTCCCGCGTTCCGGATGACCCGGGCCCGTCCGCCGCGTGGGCGGCCGGGACGAGCGCGGTCGCGGCCGTCAGCAATGCCGCGAGAAGCGCGACGACGGGCGCGCGGGCAGGTCTGGACGGCAGCATCGGAGGGCCCCTCTCAAGCAATGGCGATTTAGGTAAGGCTAACCTAAGCTACAGCTCAGCGGGTGGACAGCCCACCCGGAGGAATCCGCACCGGAAAGGCGGGAACGTGTTTCAACGGCATTCGGCAGGAGCCCTGTTGCGCGTCCCACGCCTCGTCGGCGCCCTCGCGGGCCTGCTCGCCATGGCAGCCGTCCTCACCGGTTGCGGCACGGCGGACGGGGATTCCGGAAAGCCCTCGGGTGCCTCCGGGACCGCCGGCCGGCAGCGGTCGACGCCCGACCGCGTCGAACCGATCGCGCCGGCGCCCAGGCCCCGACTGCCCGTCACCGTGCGCTCCGCCGACGGCCGGGACGTCACCGTGAGCGGCGCCGACCGGATCGTTCCGCTTTCCGGCTCGCTCTCCGAGATCGTCTTCAGCCTCGGCCTCGGCGACCGGGTCGTGGCCCGTGACATCACCGCCACGTTCGAACAGGCCGGCAAACTGCCCGTCGTGACGCGCGCGCACGACGTCTCGGCGGAGAGCGTGCTCTCGCTGCGGCCCACGCTCGTCCTCGCCGAGACCACGACCGGCCCGGCCGAGGCCATCGGCCAGATCCGCGCGGCGGGCATCCCCCTCGTCGTCCTCGACCCGGCGAAGAGGCTCGGCGACGTCGGCACCCGGATCGACAAGGTGGCGGCCGCGCTCGGCGTCCCCGCCGCGGGCAAGGAGCTCCGCGAACGCACGGAGAGCCGTATCGAGGCGGCGAAGCGGAACATCCCCCAAAGCCATGGGCGGAAGCCGCGCGTCGCCTTCCTCTACCTGCGCGGCTCGGCCTCCGTCTACCTCCTCGGCGGCGCGGGCTCGGGAGCCGACTCGCTCATCGAGGCGGCGGGCGGCGTCGACGCGGGCGTCGACTCGGGCCTGAAGAAGGACTTCACCCCCATCACCAGCGAGGCCCTCGCCAAGGCCGCGCCCGATGTGATCCTCGTGATGAGCAAGGGCCTGGACTCCGTCGGCGGCGTGGACGGGCTGCTCAAGATCCCGGGCGTCGGCGAGACCCCGGCCGGGCTCGACCGCCGGATCGCCTCCGTCGACGACGGCGTCCTGCTGAACTTCGGCCCGCGCACCGACACCGTGCTGGGGTCCCTCGTCGAGCAGATCCACAAGGGCGGCGAGTGACATGACGACCGCCGTCAAGGAAGAGGAAACCGTGCCGCGGGCGGTGCCTCGCGCGCGTACGACGCCCGTACTGCTGGGCGGTGCGATGGCCGTCGCCCTCGCCGTCCTCTGCCTCCTCTCCGCCGGGCTCGGCGCGTACGACATCCCCGTCGGCGACGTGCTGGGCTCGCTCCTGCACCGCGCCGGACTCGGCGGCACGGCCCTCGACCGCGTGGCCGAGAGCGTGCTGTGGAACGTCCGGCTGCCGCGCGTGGCACTGGCGCTGCTCGTCGGGGCGTCGCTGGGGTGCGCGGGGGCGCTGACGCAGGGCGTGTTCGGCAATCCGCTCGCCGAGCCCGGCGTCATCGGCATCTCGTCCGGCGCGGCCGTGGGCGCGGTCGCCTCCATCTCGCTGGGCCTGACCCTCTTCGGCACCTGGACGGTGACGGTCTGCGCGTTCGTGGGCGGGCTGGTGACGGTGGTGCTGGTGTACGCGCTGTCGCGTTCGGGCGGGCGGACGGAGGTGGTGACGCTCATCCTCACCGGCATCGCGGTGAACGCGTTCGCGGGCGCGCTCATCGGCCTGTGCGTCTTCTTCGCGGACAACGCGCAGATCACCCAGATCACCTTCTGGCAGCTGGGCTCCCTCGCCCAGGCGACCTGGCCCAAGGTGCTCGCCGTCCTGCCGTGCGCCCTGGCCGGGCTGGCGGTCGCGCCCTGGTACGCCCGGAAGCTGGACCTGCTGGCGCTGGGCGAACGCCCGGCGCGGCACCTGGGCGTGGACGTCGAACGGCTGCGGATGGTGCTGGTGCTGGTGGTCGCGCTGCTGACGGCGGCGGCGGTGGCCGTCGCGGGGATCATCACGTTCGTCGGACTGCTGGTGCCGCATCTGCTGCGCATGGCGGCGGGCCCGGGGCACCGCTTCCTCGTACCGGGCAGCGCGCTGGGCGGCGCCCTCGTCCTGGTGGCCGCGGACCTCGCGGCCCGCACGGCCGCCCAGCCGGCGGAACTGCCCCTGGGCGTCCTGACGGCCTTGTTCGGCAGCCCGTTCTTCTTCTGGTTGCTGCGCAGGACGCGGCGGAAGCAGGGAGGTTGGGCGTGATGCGCGCACTCGACATCGGCTCCCTGCCCAGTGGGTGTCCGGCCGGGGGTCCGGGGGTTGCCCCCGGGAAAGCACAGCTGGTTGCTGCGCAGGACGCGGCGGAAGCAGAGAGGCTGGGCGTGATGCGCGCACTCGGCATCGGCTGGGGAAGGACCCTCCTGCGGCCGCGGCGCCGCACGCTCCCCTCCCCCGCCCCCGCCGGAACCGTACGGGCCGAGGCCCGTGCCCTCCGGGTACGGCTCGGCGACCGTACCGTCCTGTCCGAGGTCGACCTGCGCGTCACCGCCGGCGAGGTCGTCGCCCTCGTCGGCCCGAACGGCGCCGGGAAGTCCACACTGCTCGCCGCGCTCGCCCACGACCTGCCCGCCGAATCCGGCGAGGTGTGGATCGACGGCCGTCCGGCAGCCGATTGGAGCGCCGGCGAACTCGCCCTGCGCCGGGCCGTGCTGCCGCAGTCGGCCCGGCTCTCGTTCCCGTTCGCCGTCGAGGAGGTCGTACGGATGGGCCGGGCCCCCTGGGCCGGTACGCCCGCCGAGGACGAGGACGATCCGGCCGTGCGGTCGGCGATGGCCGCCGCCGAGGTGGCCGGATTCGCCTCCCGGCCGTTCGCGGAGCTGTCGGGCGGCGAACGGGCCCGGGTCGCCCTTGCCCGGGTGCTAGCGCAGCGCACCCCGCTGCTGCTGCTCGACGAGCCGACGGCCGCGCTGGACCTGCGCCACCAGGAACTGGTGCTGCGGGTGTGCCGGGAGCGCGCCGCCGCCGGGGACGCGGTCGTGGTCGTCCTCCACGACCTCGGCCTCGCGGGCGCCTACGCGGACCGCGTGGCCGTGCTCCACGAGGGCCGGATCGCGGCGGACGGTCCGCCAGGCCGGGTCTACGCGCCCGAATTGCTGAGCCGTGTCTATTCTCAGCCGGTCGAAGTAATTGATCATCCGCGTACGGGAGAACCTTTGGTGCTGCCGAGACGGGATGGCCGAAATTTTGCCTCGTGAGAGCAGAATCACGCACCCAGTGGGGAACAGGGTAGGCAAGCCTCAGATAAGTTAGGGCGGCCTTATTCAGCCATGCGGTTTCGGCCATGTCCGATAATCCACCCTCTCCGAGCAAGCCTGGAGCCCACATGCGAGCCCTTCGCTCCTCCGCCGTCACCGCCATCGCGGCGGTCGCGGCTCTGACCGCCGTGTCCGGCTGTGCCGAGAAGTCCGACGGGAAGAGCGCGGACGGAGCCGTCAATGTGACGGCCTCCGACGACAAGTGCGAGGTCTCCAAGACCTCGTTCCCGGCCGGGCACGTCAAGATCCATGTGGAGAACAAGGGCTCCAAGGTCACCGAGGTTTATGTCTACGCCCCCGATGACCGAATTGTCACCGAGCGCGAGAACATAGGCCCGGGCACCAAGGCGGACATCACCGCGACGATCAAGGCTGGCTCGTACGAAATCGCCTGCAAGCCCGGCATGAAGGGCGACGGCATCCGCCAGAAGATCACCGTCACCGGTGGCGGCGCGGAGAAGAAGAGCGACCCGGCGCTGGACAAGGCGGTCGCCGAGTACCGCAAGTACGTGCAGCAGCAGGCCGACGAGACGATCCCGGCCGCGCAGAAGTTCGTGGACGCCGTCAAGAAGGGCGACCTGGACGAGGCGAAGAAGAACTACGCCTCCTCCCGCACCGGCTGGGAGCGCACCGAGCCGGTCGCCGAGTCCTTCGGCGACATCGACCCGAAGGTCGACGTCCGCGAGGACGGCCTGGAGAAGGACCAGAAGTGGACCGGCTGGCACAAGCTGGAGAAGTCGCTCTGGGACGCCAAGGCCATCACGGACGAGGACAAGACCCTCGCCGACCAGCTGATGAAGGACCTCGAGGACTGGCGCAAGCGCGTCGGCACCGCCGAGATCACGCCGACCAGCATGGCCAACGGCGCCAAGGAGCTCCTCGACGAGGTCTACCGGAACAAGATCACCGGTGAGGAGGAGCGCTACAGCCACACCGACCTGGTCGACTTCGAGGCCAACGTCGACGGCGCCGAGAAGGCGTACGAGCTGCTGAAGCCGGTCGCCACCAAGAACGACGCCGCCCTCGTCAAGACCCTGGACGCGCAGTTCGCCGCCGTGAAGAAGGCGCTCGGCGACTACCGCGACGGTGACGGCTTCAAGTCGTACGACACCGTGGGCCAGGACGACCGCAAGAAGCTCTCGGACGCCGTGAACGCGCTGTCCGAGCCGCTGTCCAAGCTCGCCGCCGCGGTCGCGAAGTAAGCGGGGGAACGACGATGACGGAATCCTCGAAGCCGAAGGCCTCCGAGACGGCGGAGGCCACCGGGACCACCGAGACCGCACAGGCCTCGGAGACCACGGAGACCACCGAGACCGCCACGAGCAAGGCGCCCGCCGCGAACGCCGGTGACGCCGGTGACGCCACCGACGGGGCCAAGGCCGAGGCGAAGGCCGAGGCCAACGCCGACGCGAAGGCCGGCGGGGCCGGCCGCCCCGCCCCCTCGCGCCGCGCCCTGCTCGGCTGGGGCGGCGCGGGCCTCGCGCTCGGCGCCGCCGCAGCCGGCGGCACGGCCGCCGCGCTGCGCGTCGGCTCCGACGTCTCCCCCAGCGCGTCCACCGGTGACGCGGTGCCGTTCGACGGCGCCCACCAGGCCGGCATCTCCACGCCCGTCCAGGACCGGCTGCACTTCGCCTCCTTCGACGTGACGACGACCGACCGGGCCGCGCTGGTCAAGCTGCTCCAGGAGTGGACGGCCGCCGCCCGGGCGATGACCGCCGGGCACGAGGTCGGCGCGGGCGCGATCAGCGCGAACGAGGAGCTGCCGCCGGACGACACCGGCGAGGCCCTCGGCCTCAAGCCGTCGCGGCTGACCCTGACCTTCGGCGTGGGCCCCGGCCTGTTCGAGAAGGACGGCAAGGACCGCTTCGGGCTGAAGGCCCGCCGCCCCAAGGCCCTCGTCGACCTGCCCGCCTTCCCCGGGGACAACCTCGACGCCGCGCGCAGCGGCGGCGACCTGTGCGTCCAGGCCTGCGCCGACGACCCGCAGGTCGCGGTGCACGCGATCCGCAACCTCGCCCGCATCGGCATGGGCCGGGTGGCGATCCGCTGGTCGCAGCTGGGCTTCGGCAAGACGTCCTCGACGACGCCCGACGCGCAGACGCCGCGCAACATGATGGGCTTCAAGGACGGCACCCGGAACATCGCGGGCGACGACACCGCCCGTCTCGACAAGCACGTGTGGGTGGGCCAGAAGGACGGCCCCGACTGGATGGTCGGCGGCTCCTACCTCGTCGCGCGCCGCATCCGGATGCACATCGAGACCTGGGACCGGACCTCGCTCACCGAGCAGGAGGACGTCTTCGGCCGCGACAAGTCCGAGGGCGCGGCCGTGGGCAAGCAGCGCGAGCACGACGAGCCGCTGCTGAAGGCGATGAAGCCCGACGCGCACGTGCGCCTCGCGCACCCGGACTCCAACAACGGAGTGACGATCCTGCGCCGCGGCTACTCCTTCACGGACGGCACGGACGGCCTGGGCCGGCTCGACGCCGGGCTGTTCTTCATCGCGTACCAGCGCGACGTCCGGGACGGCTTCATACCGCTCCAGACGCGCCTCTCACGCAGCGACGCGCTGAACGAGTACATCCAGCACGTGGGGTCGGCGGTCTTCGCCGTCCCGCCGGGCGTCCGCGACAAGGGCGACTGGTGGGGCAAGGCCCTCTTCGCCTGACCGCTGGTCCCTTTCTGAGAGGAGATGCCGGGTGTTCGGCAACTACCTGATCGGCCTGCGCGAGGGCCTGGAGGCCAGCCTGGTCGTCTGCATCCTCGTCGCCTACCTGGTCAAGACCGGCCGCAGGGACGCCCTGCGGCCGGTGTGGACCGGCATCGCGGCGGCGGTGCTGCTGAGCATGGCCTTCGGCGCCGTGCTCCAGTTCGGCTCGCAGACGATGACGTTCAAGGCCCAGGAGGCGCTCGGCGGCTCCCTGTCCGTCATCGCCGTCGGCCTGGTGACCTGGATGGTCTTCTGGATGCGGCGCACCGCGCGGCACCTGAAGAAGGAACTGCACGGCAAGCTCGACGCGGCCCTCGCGATGGGCACGGGCGCGCTGGTCGTCACGGCGTTCCTGGCCGTCGGCCGGGAGGGCCTGGAGACGGCGCTGTTCATCTGGACGGCCGTGCAGGCGACCAATGACGGTGTGCGGCCGCTGATCGGCGCGCTGCTGGGGCTGCTGACGGCCGTGGTGCTGGGCTGGCTGTTCTACCGGGGCGCGCTGAAGATCAACCTGGCGAAGTTCTTCACCTGGACCGGCGCGATGCTGATCGTGGTCGCGGCGGGCGTCCTCGCCTACGGCTTCCACGACCTCCAGGAGGCCGACGTCCTGCCGGGCCTGGGGAACCGGGCCTTCGACATCAGCGAGCAGATCCCGGCGGACAGCTGGTACGGCACGCTGCTGAAGGGCGTCTTCAACTTCCAGCCGGACCCGACGTGGCTTCAGGTGGGGGTGTGGGCGCTGTATGTCGTCCCGACCCTGCTGGTGTTCTTCGCTCCGGGCCGGACGGGTAGGGTTGCGCCGTCCCGAGCAGTCACGGAGGAGTCGAAGCGCGATGAGACGCCGGTCGCCACGTCGGGTGTTCCCGCGTCGGGCAGCGATTCTGACGGTGGTGCCGGTGCTACTGACGGCGGCGACCGGGTGCGTGACGGTGCACGGGGAACGGGCGGTCATCCCGGCGGTGAGCGGGAAGGCTGAGGCCGAGAAGGTCCTCCGCCGTTTCACCGACGGCTACAACGACGCGTACCGCAAGCTCGACCCGGCCCTCGTGGACCGGGTCGAGACCGGTGCGCCGGCCGAGATAGCCCGGGCCGACCTGGCCGCGCAGCGCGCGGTGACGCCGGGCGGCAACCCGGGCTATCCGCCGCTCGTCCTCGACGACGCGCGGTTCACGATCCCGAAGATGGCGGGCTGGCCGAAGTTCTTCGTCGCCGACACCCACAGCAACCGTGACCAGCACCGCTGGCTGCTGGTCTTCACCCGCGCCGACGCGGGCCGGCCGTGGAAGGCCGCGTATCTCTCGCTGCTGAACCAGGGAAGCGTCCCGGAGTTCGCGCTGGACAAGGACGGCTACGCGCAGGCGGTGCCGGCCAAGGCGGAGACGAGCGAGGCCCCCCTCGCCGTACGGCCGACCGCGCTCAGCACCGCGTACACCGACTTCCTGCGCACGGGCGCGGGCACCGTCTTCGCCCCCGGCACCTCCACCACGCAGATCCGCGCGGAACGCGCGAAGCTCGCCCGGACGCCCACGTTCTGGACCGAGTACATCGACACCCCGGAAAAGGCCCCGGGCTTCCCGGCCCCGGCTCTGCGCACCAAGGACGGCGGCGCGCTCGCCTTCTTCACGGCGCACCACCGGGAGCGCCGCACCGCGGTCGCGGGCGTCCGCCCGGAGGTCACCGACCCGCGCACGAAGGCGCTCCTGAAGGGCGACCTCAAGCAGGCGGTGACCTACACGCGGGTCTCGGAGTCGGCGGTCCGGATCCCCCGCACGGGCCCGGTGGTCTTCCTCAACAGAATCGACTCCTTGACGGAGGCGAAGGGCGAGTAGGGACCTGGTTGTGGGCAATCGTTCCGCAAGGCGGAACGGGTGGGCACAACCCGACCACGGCCTCAGCGCCGCAAGCGCACCTCAGCGCCCGATCGGCCACGGGTGAGCCGGCTCATGATCCCCCTGCCGCCCCCCGGCGTAGACCGCACACGCATCCGTAAGCGCCTCCAACAAAGAAAGCGGGTCCGGCAAAGGCCGATCGGCCCCGAACCCCGCGACCCACTCCACCCGCTCCTCCCCCGGCAGCACGGACGGCGGCAGCAGCACATAGCTGCCCCGGCAGTGCCACCGCAGCCCCGGGTGCTCGTCCATCGTCTCGGGGTGGCAGTCCAGCTCGCAGGGCCACCACTCGTCCTCGTCGTCGGGGGTGCCGCGGGTGGCGGTGAAGAAGAGCATGCGGTCGGGGGCGACGGTGGCGACGGGGCCGGCTTCCACTCCGGCGGCCGTCAGCCGGTCCAGCGCCTGCCGGCCGGCCTCGGCGGGGACGTCGAGGACGTCGTGGGCGATGCCGGTGGCGGTGACGAAGTTGGCCTCCGGCTGGCCGCGCAGCCATTTGGTGACCTTGTCGGCGTCGGTCGAGGCGAGGGTCTGCCAGGCGAAGGAGACGGGGTGCCGACCGGGGGTGGGACACCCGATGCGTTCACAGGAACAGCCGTAGCCGGAGGGGTGCGCGGCGGGCGCCAGGGGGAACCCGGCGGCGGCCGCGGCCAGGAGCAGTTCCTCGCGGGCGGCTCCGGTGGCCGCCCCCGTGCCCGTATCGCCGCCCGCTCCGCTCCTGGGGCGGCGCAGCCATTGGGAGAATCTGCTCTTGCGTTCCATCTATCCCCTCACTTCGACCGCGGTCTTCGGTCAATGCTGCCACCATCCTGCTCCTGGTGTGACCGCCGGACCTATCCGGGGGGTGTGAGACCGGCCGCGTCGGGGCCCGTTGGGGGAGGACGTGTCCACGCACAGGGCCTCCCCAACCCCATTGACAAGACGAACCGTCTCGTTCAGAGTGGAGGACATCGCGAGACGAATCGTCTCGCTGAAGTGAAAGGGGACCCACCATGGCTCGAGGCGGATCACGCGGCATGCTCGGCGTCGGCGGCACCCGCAGCAACCTCTCCCGCGCCTCTCTGCGCGGCGCGGGCGGAGGCGGCCGGGGGGCGAACGGCGGCACCGACCCGAACGCGCAGAAGCGCGAGCTGCTGCGCGCCCTCAAGGCGCAGCGGAACGGCGACACCAGTAGGTGAACGGGTGGCTTGTAAACCACCCGTACGGTTCATGCGCCAAGCCCTCACAGCGTGGACCATTTGGGCACGCACGATCCACGTGCGTGCCCAACACCACCGTGAGGAGCGCGACTTGCGTACATCCCCGCGTGCATCCACTCCGCGCCGCTATCTGATGTGCCCGCCCACGTACTACCGGGTCACATATTCGATCAACCCCTGGATGGACCCGGGCAAGCCGGTCGACCTACAGCTCGCCCTCGCGCAATGGGAGGAGCTCCGCGACCGCTACCGCGCCCTCGGCCACACCGTCGAGGTGCTCGCCCCTCGCACCGATCTGCCCGACATGGTCTTCGCCGCCAACGGCGCCACGGTCGTCGACGGGCGGGTCCTCGGCGCCCGCTTCGCCCACCCCGAGCGCTGGGCCGAGGCGGCGGCGCACCGGGAGTGGTTCCGCGCCCACGGCTACGAGGCGGTGCGCGAGCCGGAGCACATCAACGAGGGCGAGGGCGACTTCGCCGTCACGGCCACCTGGCTCCTCGCGGGGCGCGGCTTCCGCAGCAGCCCTCTCTCGCACCCGGAGGCACAGGAGTTCTTCGGCCGCCCGGTGATCGGGCTCGACCTGGTCGACCCGCGCTACTACCACCTGGACACGGCCCTGTGTGTCCTCGACGACTCCACCGACGCGGAGGTCATGTACTACCCGGGCGCCTTCTCCCCGGGCAGCCGGGCGGTCCTGGAGCGCCTCTTCCCCGACGCGCTGATCGCGACCGAGGAGGACGCCGCGGCGCTGGGCCTCAACGCGGTGAGCGACGGGAAGCACGTCCTGCTCCCCCAGGCGGCGGTCGGCCTCTTCGAGCCCCTGCGCGCGAGAGGCTACGAGCCGATCGGCATGGACCTGGGTGAGCTCCTCAAGGGCGGCGGCAGCGTGAAGTGCTGCACGCAGGAACTCAGATAAGGGCCTCCTGGGAGCCTCATCCCCGCCGCGGCGGCGCGCAACCGTCGCGGCGGATCCCGGCGGTGCCGGACGGCCTCAGCCGTCCTGGTCCTCCTGACCGGCCGGAGGCCACTCCCCGCCCCACTCCGCATCGCGCGCCGCGCGGTAGAGCGGCCCGTGCCGCTTGGTGACGGTCTCCCGCCCCAGCCCGTCCCCGGGCGTGCACAGCTCCAGCAGCACCTGCCCCTTGCGGATCTGCGGCTTCCGCACGATCCGCGAGGGATCGGCCTCGGGAATGTCCATGTCCCGCACCGCCGCCACGTACGAGAACTTCTCGTCCTCGTACGACAGCGAGCCCCCCTTCACCTGCCGGTGGAGCGACGAACGGCTCACCCGGGCCGAGAAGTGGCACCAGTCCGTGCCCCGCTCGATGGGGCAGGCCGCGCTGTGGGGACAGGGCGCCACGACACGGAAGCCCGCCGCGATCAGCCGGTCGCGCGCCTCGATGATCCGCAGATAGCCCTCGGGCGTCCCGGGCTCGACGATCACGACGGCTCGCGCCGCACGCGCGGCCGCGTCGGTGACCGCGTGCCGGTCGCCTTCGGTCAGCTCACCCAGGACGTACGAGACCGTGACCAGGTCCGTGCCCTCGGGCAGGTCGAGGCCGGAGTCGATGGCCCGGCGCTGCCAGCGCGCGCCGCTCAGCGCCGGCTCGGACCGTACCGTTCCGGCCAGCTCGGCGCCCAGGGCGAGCGCGGGCTCGGCCCAGTCCAGGACGGTGGTCGTCCGCTCCCCGCCCGGCCAGGCCGCGGCGACGGCCCAGGTCGCGGCGCCCGTGCCACCGCCGACGTCGACGTGCGTGGCGGGGTGGAGGTCCGGCAGCCGGTCGCGGAAGGCCTCCAGCGCGGACCGTACGGCCTCGAAGGTCGCGGGCATCCGGTACGCGGCGTAGGCCGCCACGTCGGAGCGGTCGCGCAGGACGGGGGTGTGCGTGGGGGTGCGCCCCCGGTAGTTGGCGATCAGCCGCTCGACGGCCTGGGCCGCCTGCTTGGGCGGCAGGCCGTCGAGGAGTCCGGCGAGGGCGGTGCGCAGGGTCTCGCCGGTGACCGGGGCCTCGCCGGTCGGCGCGTGTGCGGGGGCGTGCATTTCGCGAAGTCTATGCGGTGCCGAACGCGTCGTCCTCCCGTCGCCGCCAGGGCCGGCACAGCCCCACGAAGCAGACCACCGCGGCGAGCGCGCAGCCGAGCTGGACGAGGGCCATCGGCACGGCCGTGTGCTCGCCCGCGATGCCGACGAGCGGCGAGGCGATCGCGCCCAGCAGGAAGGTGGAGGTGCCCAGCAGCGCGGACGCCGACCCGGCGGCGTCGCGGGAGCGCATCAGGGCCTGGGCGTTGGTGTTGGGCATGGCCAGGCCCATCGCGGACATCAGGACGAAGAGCCCGGCCGAGACCGGGACGAGCCCGGCCTTGCCGAGTACGCCGGAGGTCATCAGCAGCAGGGCCGCCGACGCGAGGGTGATCACGGCGAGGCCGACGGCGAGCGCCTTGTCGAGGCTGACCCGCCCGACGAGCACCTTGCCGTTGATCTGGCCGGCGATGACGAGCCCGATGGAGTTCAGGCCGAAGAGCAGACTGAAGGTCTGCGGGGAGGCGCCGTAGATGTCCTGGACGACGAAGGGCGAGGCGGAGATGTAGGCGAAGAGCGCGGCGAAGGCGAAGCCGCCCGACAGCATGTAGCCGGTGAAGACCCGGTCGGCGAGCAGCCCGCGCATCGTGCGCAGCGCCTGGCCGAGGCCGCCGTCCTGACGGCGGGCGGGCGGCAGGGTCTCGTCCAGCCGGCGCCAGACGATGAACGTGAGGAGGACGCCGATGACGGTGAGGACGACGAAGACGCCGCGCCAGTCGGTCAGGCGGAGGATCTGTCCGCCGATGAGCGGGGCGACGACGGGGGCGACACCGGATATCAGCATGAGGGTGGAGAAGAACCGGGCCATGGCCACGCCCTCGTACATGTCGCGGACGACGGCCCGGGCGATGACGATCCCGGCCGCCCCGGCGAGCCCCTGCGCCAGCCGGAAGCCGATCAGCAGCTCCACGGTGGGGGCGAAGGCGCAGGCGGCGGTGGCGAGGACGTAGACGACCATGCCCACGAGGAGCGGACGCCTACGCCCCCAGCGGTCGCTCATCGGCCCGACGATCAGCTGGCCGAGCGCCATGCCCATGAGGCAGGCGGTGAGGGTGAGCTGGATGGTGGCGGCCGGGGAGCTCATGGCGGAGGTGACCTCGGGCAGGGCCGGGAGGTACATGTCCATGGAGAGGGGCGGCAGGGCGGTGAGACCGCCGAGCACGAGGGTGACGACGAGCCCGGCGCGGCGTGCGCGCGCCTCCGGCTTCGCAGCGCTCACGGCCCCGGCACTGGGGATGCCCTCGTCAACGGCCTGGGAGCGGCCGGAGTCCGTCATCGTCTCTCCATGAAAGTCGCAATTCTTGTAGTTTCAAATTTCTTCCATGGTGTCATGGCCACGGCCACGAGTCGCCCCTTACGGGGGTGATGTGCGCTACGGAATAGCCACCCGTGGCGAAAAGTTGACCTGCCCATGAAGACGCAGACGAACATCCCCGCCAACGGCGACGTCCTCCGCTACACCGCCTTCTCCTCGGACCCGTCCGGCGGCAACCCGGCGGGTGTCGTCCTGGACGCCTCGGCCCTGGACGACTCGGCACGGCTCGCGGTCGCGGCCGGGCTGGGCTACAGCGAGACGGCCTTCCTGACGGCACCGCCGGAGGGGCTGGGCGAGCCGGGGCGCGCGTTCACGCTGCGTTTCTTCAGCCCGCTGGCGGAGGTGTCGTTCTGCGGCCACGCGACGGTGGCGACGGCGGTCGCGCTGGCGGAGCGGAGAGGTCCGGGCGAGTTCGTCTTCGCGACGGCGGCGGGAACGGTGCCGGTGGAGGTCGTGGAGGTGGACGACCAGCTGAGGGCCACGCTGACGAGCGTGGAGCCGCACACGGAAGAAGTGCCGGCGGAGACCCTGACGGAAGCCCTGGCGGCCCTGGACTGGAAAGCAGCGGACCTCGACCCGGCCTTCCCCGTCCGCATCGCGTACGCGGGGGCGCGCCACCTGATCCTGGCGGCGGCCACTCGGGGCCGACTGGCGGACCTGGACTACGACTTCGACCGCCTGGCGACGCTGATGCGCGCCCATGACCTGACGACGGTCCAACTGGTGTGGCGGGAGAGCGGGACAGTCTTCCACGTACGGGACCCGTTCCCGGTGGGCGGTGTCGTGGAGGACCCGGCGACGGGCGCGGCGGCGGCCGCGCTGGGCGCGTATCTGCGGGAGCACGGGCTGGTGGGCGCGGCGGCCCGGCTCACCCTCCACCAGGGCGCGGACATGGGACGGCCGGGACTGCTGGGGGTGGAGCTACGGGAGGGCGACCGGCGGGTACGGGTGACGGGCACGGCGACGCGGATCGGCTGAAGAACCCCAGGGGCGCCCGTATCCGACGCGCGCCCCCAACCGGTCCCGCTCCACACCCGAATGGCCAATTCCGGGTGTACGGTCCGGATGCGCGGGGGCGAGATGAAGCGCCCGGAACGAAACGGCGACGACCGAGGGGGACGGCGACGTGAGCCCGGACGGAGACCCACCTCCACCACCACCGCACTCACCCTTCTGGCGCCGCGTCTGGACGTACTGGGTGACGGGCGGCCTGGCGGTGGTACTGGCGGCGGTGATCCCGGTCCTGCTCCAGAAGGGCCCCTTCGCCCCGAACAAGCCAACCCCGACAGCCTCCCCCACCACCCCGGCACCCCCGCGCCCGGACCTGGGCACAACACCCCCACGCACCATCCCACCCGGGCCCCCCACCCAGTCCCCCGTCACCGCCAGGATCACCGGCATCGCCCCCCTGGGCGCGGTCACCCCGACGGTGACCAAGGTCCAGGTGACCATGACCTGGACGGGTCTCAAGGGCCGCTCGGGCTATATCAAGTGGCACACGTACAACGACGCCACCAAGCTCTCCATGAGCGACGACAGCACCATCAGCACCCCGGCCCTCAACTGGGACAGCACGGACTGGAAGCCCACGTTCATAGTCCCGACGCCGACGGTCCACTGGCAGCTCCAGGTGACGGCGTACGGTCCGGACGGAACGCAATTGACGACGGGTCACTCGAACTTCACGTTCAATACGCCGTAGGGGCCCGAGCCTCCGCTCCCCGACATCCGACGGCACTTCTCCCCCTCTTCCGCGTGGCCGGCCTCGCCCCACGTGGATATCCGGTCGAGGAGAGCGGTCGGCGCTGCTTATCATCGAGCCTGTTTTGTCGAGCGTGATGCCATTCGCCGAGTGTGCGACCCGCGCACGCTCAGCGAGGAGACAGCACCGATGGCAGGCCACCGCCGTGGGCGGCGCAGGGCTCGGGCCCGACGGTCGCGCTGGAGACTTCCCCTGACCGTCGTCACAGCGGTCGCCTTGATCGGGGGGCTGGTCTGGGTACTCGTGCCGTCGTCCGGCAGCGCCGACGCCGAGGCCGCCACCGTCGAGGAGAGACCCACCCCGCCCGCCTGGACGCGCACCTGGGGCACCGCCATTGCCGCAGCCGCCCCGGCCGCCAAGACCGATGTCACCGGCCGTCAGACCCTCCGCATGGTCGTGCACACCGGCGTCGCCGGGACGTCCTCCCGCATCTACCTGGTGAACACCTTCAGCAAGGAACCCGTGACCATCGGACACGCCACCATCGCCCGCCAGGCGCACGGTGCCGCCGCGGCGGCAGCCCCGGTGGCCCTGACCTTCAACGGCCGCCCGGGCACCGTCATCGCGCCCGGTGAGAGCGTCTACAGCGACGCGGCCGCGTTCCCGGTCAATGCCGACGAGAATCTGCTGGTCAGCATTTACCTCCCCAACCCGGTCCGTACGGCGCCGTATCACAAATGGGCGCTGACGACCTCCTACACCTCCGCACCCGGGGACGCGGGCGACCGCACCATGGATTCGGCGGACGGTGGATTCACCACCAAATTCCCCTACTTCGCCTTTCTCAGCGGCGTCGACGTCATGACGAGCAGCGCCGGCACCATCGTCCTCCTCGGCGATTCGCAGACCGACGGCGCCCACACCACCGCCGACGGCAACCGCCGTTGGCCCGACGCGTACGCGCGTGCGCTGGGGGCGGCCGCAGCCGCAGCCCAGGACAAGCCGATGACGGTCGTCAACGCCGGTATATCCGGGAACCGCATACTCGCCGACGGCGACCACGCGGAGGCCGGCCCGAGCGCGCTCAACCGATTCGACCGCGACGTCCTGGCCGTGCCCAACGTCAAGGCTGTACTCCTCTACGAGGGCATCAACGACATCGGCCTTGCCGGCTCGACTACCCCGGAGGTCATATCCGGGATCCGGCAGCTCGCCGCGCGCGCCCACTCGGCGGGGCTCACCTTCACCGTGGCAACGATCCCTCCGTTCAAGGGATTCGAGAGGTACACCCCGGCGAAGGACAAGGTGCGGCAGGAGGTCAACGATTACATCCGCTCCACCCCGGACATCGACGCGCATGTGGACTTCGACCTGGCCACGCGCGACCCGCTGAATCCCGCCCGGCTCTTCGCCGGCTATTACGGCCGCGGCGACGACCGTCTGCATTTCAGTGACAACGGAAGCCAGGCGCTCTCGGACTCCGTGACCTCCGGTCGCTCCCCCGCCCCGCTCGCCTCGCGTCCTCCGGCGCCCACGCAGACCGTCGTCGCCGATTTCACCGGGGACGGCATTCCCGATCTCGTCGCCCGTGAGGCCAACGGTGAACTCCGGCTCCGGCCGGGCAACAAGGACGTCGACGACAGCAGCCGCGGCGACGGGACCTTCGGAACCCCCAAGACGGTCATGCGCGACTGGGACTTCACCCAGACCGTGGCCGGTGACTTCAACGGCGACGGTCACAACGACCTCATGGCCAGGGACCGCGCCGGAAACCTCCAGCTCCTCACCGGAAACGGCAACGGATCCGGAACCGACAACGGCACCTTCGGCAAGCCCAAAAAGGTCCTCGACGGCTGGGCCGCCACCCAGACCGTCGCCGCCGACTTCAACGGTGACGGAATTCCCGATCTCATCGGCCGCGGCGCCGACGGCGGCCTGCACTTCTGGCCCGGTGACCGGAAAACCATCCTCGGACCGGCCCGGCTCGTTCTCAAGAAATGGAATTTCACGCAGGCCGCAGCGGGTGACTTCACGGGCGACGGAAAGGCCGACCTCATCGCCAAGGACGACGCCGGAAACCTCCAGCTCCTCACCGGAAACGGCAACGGAACCTTCGCCGGTCCCAAAAAGGTGCTCGGCGACTGGACGTACACCGAGCTCTCGGCGTTCGCCCTGCGCAAGGGCGGTATCGCCCATCTCCTCGGCAGAAGCGCGGAAACGGGCTCGCTCCACGCCTGGTTCAACCTGGGGAACGCCGAGTTCAGCCGCCCCTTGCGACACCCCGACAGCTGATCCCAGCAGTCGGACGGCCCCCAAAAGCGGAATCTGTGATTTCGCATCGGGGAATGCAACTCCGCTTCAGGCCACGCCGATCAAGGTGATATCAATAGGGCGCCGGTCCGGCACAGAGGCGGAACCAACCATCCCGGTTTCCTCGCCGGACAGGCATGTGTGCGGTACCCGCGCACGCGCATTTTTTGCCATACCCCAGACGTTTTCTTAGCGTATTCATTACGAAGGCAAGGAACAATGAAGGTTATTTCCCGCGTGCTGGCAACCGCCCTCGTCGCGAGCAGCGTCGCGATCACCGGCGCCAACGCCGCGATGGCCGCCGACACCCCGCCGCCCATCGTGGAGGACTTCGAGTACCCGCAGGCGGACAAGATCTTCCAGGAGCGCGGGATCAAGCTGAAGAGCGGTGACGGGCACATCATGCTCGCCACCTGCGACAGCGCCCCGGGCCTGATCGAGGTCTACTCGCGCGGCATGCAGGAGCGCGACAAGGTCGGCCAGGGCAAGTTCTGCTTCAAGGTCAACGGTCCCTCCGGCTACCTGAGCCTGGAGCTGCCGACCGTCTACGGCGCCAAGGGCAACGACTACGCGGTCAAGGTCAACATGGTGACCACCAACGAGTCGAAGTCCTTCAACCTCGACAAGAACAAGTGGACGGCCGTCGGCGAGAGCGCCGACCCGCAGGGCCGCGAGTTCACGCTGCTCGAGATCGTCGCGAAGAAGTAAACGAGCCGCGTTCTCCCCTCGGTGACTTGGTGGCGCGCGGCACGCGCGCCACCTGCCGTTCCTCAACGTCTTCTTCTCTCAAGGTTCGTAAGGAAAGCAACATGTCTGGCAAGGGTCCGCGTGTCGCGTGGATAGCAGGACTTATCGCCGGTTCCGTCGCGACCGGTGCTTTCACGGCCGTTCCCGCCCAGGCCGTCGTCGGTGACGCCGCCAAGGACGGGCAGTACGCGTCCACCGCGAAGCTCGACATCGGCGGCGGGAAGCGCACCTGTACCGGCACCCTGGTGGAGAGCCAGTGGGTGCTCACAGCCGCGAGTTGCTTCGCGGACGACCCCTCGCAGGGCTTCCGCATCACCGCCGGCGCCCCCAAGCAGCAGACCGCTGTGACCGTCGGCCGCACCGACCTCACGGGGACGGCCGGTACCACGGTCGACGCCGTCGAGCTCGTGCCCCGTGGCGACCGCGACCTGGTCATGGTCAAGCTCGCCAAGCCGGTCACCGGTGTCACCCCGGCCCCCGTGAGCTCCGCCGCGCCCCGGCAGGGCGAGGACCTGCGGGTCACCGGGTTCGGCCGTACGAAGGACGAGTGGGCCCCCACCCGGCTGAACACCGCCGCCTTCGGCGCCGGCACCGTCGCCGCCACCACCGTCGACCTGGCCGCCAAGGCCCCCGTCGACGCCGCCCTCTGCAAGGGCGACATGGGCGGCCCGGTCCTCCGCGAGACCAACGGCACCGCCGAGGTCGTCGCCGTCGCCACCGGCTCCTGGCAGAACGGCTGCTGGGGAACCGACGGCACCGAGACCCGTACCGGCGCCGTCGCCACCCGCGTCGACGACGTGGCCGACTGGGTCCAGCAGACGTACGCCCGGACGCTGCTGGCGCGGCGCGGCTGGGGCAACGCCGCGCATCTGGCGTCGGGCTACTTCACCAGCGAGCCCACCGGCAAGCGCCGGATGGACCTGTTCGTCGCGTGGAAGGACGGCTCCGCCAGCCTCTTCCAGGGCGCCGACTACGACAACCCGAAGTACCCCTTCACCCGCGAGATCCAGCTCGAAGGCGCCGGCAGCTACTGGAAGTACGCCGACGCGGTGACGGCCGGCCGTTACAGCGACAGCGGTACCGACGGTCTGACCGTCCGCTGGGCCGGCGGCAAGCTCTCCACCTACACCCACGTCGACGAGAAGGGTTTCCACGAGGAGAAGACCCTCGCCGAGCCCGGCTCCTGGTGGTCCCACGCCCGCCTGATCACCTCCGGCCGCTTCAGCGCCAACGCCCTGCGCGACGACCTCCTCGTGCTGTGGGAGGACGGCTCGACCTCGATGTACACCGACACCGGTGTCAACGGCGTCAAGAAGGAAACCCAGCTCACGCTGAAGAACGACGGTTTCAAGGCCGCCGTCCAGATCAACGCCGGTGAGTTCACGGGCGGCAAGACCGCCGACCTGATGATCCGCTGGAGCGACGGCCAGACCCAGATCTTCCCCGGTGGCGACACCAAGAACGACCACAGCCGTATCCAGGTCACCCCGGTCGGCTACCACTGGACGCACGCCGCGCAGATCACCGTCGGCAACTTCACCAAGCCCGCCGGCCCCCTCAACGACATCCTCGTCCGCTGGGACACCACCGACCTCAGCTACTACCCGAACGTGACCCCCGGCGCCATCCCCTCCACCAGGGGCCCGCTCGGCGAGGTCCAGCTCGTCGGCTGAGTCCGTCCCCACCCGTTGACGCCGTTCCACATGCCCTGACCCAGGGCACTTTCAGGAGCACAGTTGTCTCAGATATCCCGGAAGCGTTCACGCACCGCGTGGACGACCGCCGCCCTCGCCACCGCCGTCGCCGCCGGCGCCCTGACCACCGCCACCCCGGCGAGCGCCGTCGTCGGTGACGCCGCCAAGGACGGGCAGTACGCGTTCACCGCGAAGCTCGACATCGGCGACGGGAAGCGTGCCTGCACGGGGGCGCTGGTCGACCCGATCTGGGTGCTCACCGCCGCGTCCTGCTTCGCCGACGCGAGCGGCAACGTCACCCCCGGCGTGCCCGCGCTGAAGGCGACGGTCACCGTCGGCCGTACCGACCTCGGGAGCGCGGCCGGCACCGTGACCGAGGCCGCCGAGGTCGTCCCCCGCACCGACCGTGACCTGGTCGCGGTCCGGCTGGCCAAGCCCGTCACCGGTGTCACCCCCGTACAGGTGTCGACCGCCCAGCCCCGGCAGGGCGAGGAGCTGCGCGTCACCGGCTACGGCCGCACCAAGGACGAGTGGTCCCCGACCCGGCTGAACACCGCCGCCTTCGGCGCCGACGCCGTGGACGCCAAGACCGTCGGCCTCGCCCCCAAGGCCCCTGCCGACGCCTCGCTCTGCCAGGGCGACATGGGCGGGCCGGTCTTCCGCGAGACGAACGGCACGGCCGAACTCGCCGGCGTCGCCACCGGCTCCTGGAAGAAGGGCTGCTGGGGCGGCGACGGCACCGAGACCCGCACCGGCGCCGTCGCCACCCGCACCGACGACGTCAACAGCTGGGTCCAGCAGCTGCGCCTGTTCAACAAGCTCGACCAGTTCACCGGCGTCATGACCTCCGGCGACTTCAACGGCGACGGCCGCGCGGACGTCGCCGCCGTGCTCAAGGACGGCTCGCTGGTGGCCTACTACGCGGGCGCCGACGGCACCCTCGAGTACGGTCGCGACCTCTGGTACGACAAGACCTGGGACGGCAAGCAGCAGATCATCGCCGGTGACTTCAACGGCGACGGCATCACCGACATCGCCGCCGTCGCCCCCGACGGCAATCTCCACCTCTACGCGGGGAAGCCCGACGGCAAGCTCGCTGGCGCCAAGAAGATGTGGACCGACACCTCCTGGGGCAAGATGACCGCCATCGCCCGCTACCGGGGTGACGGCTGGCAGCACGACGGCCTGATCGCCCAGTGGGACGACGGCTCGCTGTTCGCGTACCCGACGGGGGCCGACGGCGTGCTGACCGGCAAGAAGACCGAGATGTGGCGCGACAAGTCGTGGACCAAGAACTTCATCGTCACCGGTGACTTCAACGGCGACGGCCACGACGACATCGTCGCGGGTGCCAAGGACGGCAGCCTCCACCTGTACGCCGGCAACGGCAAGGGCTCGTTCGACAACGCCCGTTCCATGTGGCGCGACAAGTCCTGGGGCACCATGCAGAACGTCCTCGCCGGCGACTTCGACGGCGACGGCAAGCCCGACCTGCTCGCCCGCTGGGCCCGCACGATCGTCGGCCCGGGCAAGGTCTACCTCTACGGGGGCGACGGCAAGGGCGCGCTGGCGGACGCGCGCTCGGCGTGGCCGCGTTCGTAGCTCGTAATTCGTAATTCGTAAAATGACCTGACATCAATGTTCAGGTGGAGGGCATCGGCGCCGAGTGCCGATGCCCTCCACCTGTTGGCAACAAGGAGTCAGGACGGATGGGACACCCCCTGTCGTCAAGCGACAAGTACGTTCGGGCGACCGCGGCAGCGCTCCTCATCTGCGGAACTCTCATGGCACACCCTGCGGCAGCCGCACCGCCCCCTCCCTGGACCAGGACGTGGGGCACGGCCCTGGCCACCGCCGCCGCTCCCGACGAGTCCGGGGTGGACGGCCGCCAGACCCTGCGCATGGTGGTGCACACGAGCGTCGCCGGCAGCACTGCCCGCATACAGCTGAGCAACACCTTCAGCCAGGAACCGGTGACGATCGGGCACGCCTCCCTCGCCCGCCAGTCGAGCGGCTCGTCCGCCACGGCCAAGCCGGTGGCACTCACCTTCGGGGGCAACCGGCAAGTGGTCCTGGCGCCCGGACAGAGCATCTACAGCGACGCGGCGTCCTTCCCGGTGAAGGCCGACGAGAACCTCCTCGTCAGCATCCACCTGCCGAACCCCGTGAAGTCGGCGCCGTACCACCCCGACTCCTGGACCACCTCCTATCTGTCCGCCCCGGGGGACGCGACGGACCGCACCGACGAGGCGGGCGGCGAGAACTTCCGCAAGGAGTACACGCACTGGGCGTTCCTCAGCGGTCTCGACGTGACGGCCGACAGCGGCGTCGGAACGGTCGTCGCGATCGGCGACTCCCAGACGGACGTGGCGGCGACGACACCGTCCTCGAACCGCCGCTGGACAGACGCCTACGCCCGCGCCCTGCGCGCCCAGAACCGCCCGATGGGCGTGGCGAACGCGGGCATTTCGGCGAACCGGATCCTCACGCGCGGCGCCCGTGCCGCATACGGCGAGAGCGCCGTGGAGCGCTTCGACCGTGACGTCCTCTCCGTGCCGAACGTCAAGTCCGTCGTCTTCTACGAGGGCATCAACGACATAGTCAACGGCGCGAAGGCCACCGACCTCATCTCCGGCATCCGCAAACTCGCCGACCGCTCCCACGCGGCCGGCCTCCCCTTCACAGCGGCCACGATCCCGGCCTTCAAGGGAAACTGGAGCTTCAACGCGGAAAAGGAAGCGGAGCGCCAACAGGTCAACGACTACCTCCGCACCACGCACGACATCGACTCGTACGTCGACTTCGACACGGCCACCCGGGACCCACTCGACCCGGCCCGCCTCTTCACGGCCTACCGCACCGACGCTGACAAGCTCCACTTCACCGACAACGGCACCCAGGTCCTCGCCGACACCCTCTCGGGCCCGGTCCCGCCGACCCCGTTCACCCCGAACTTCTCGCAGATGGCGGCGGCGGACTTCACGGGCGACGGCACAGCCGACTTCATCGCCCGCGACAGAAACGCCAACCTCTACATGTGGAAAGGCCTGGGCGACGGCACTTTCACCCGCCCCGATCTGGACCACCCCATGACCGACGACTGGCACTTCACGGAGACGAAAGCGGCTGATTTCACAGGCGACGGAAAATCCGACCTGGTCGCCAAGGGCACCGACGGCAACCTCTACCTGTGGCCCGGCCGAGGAAACGGCACCTTCGAACCCCGCCGGGTGCTCCGCACCGACTGGAACTACATCCAAACGACGGCAGGCGACTTCAACGGCGACGGCACAGCCGACCTCATCGCCCGCGACGCCAAGGGCAACCTCTACCGCTGGACGGGCCAACAAGGCGGCACCCTCAGCGAGCCGGCCCACCTGTCGGGCGACTGGAACTACACCCAGACCACGGCAGGCGACTTCACCGGCGACGGCAAACCGGACCTGGTGGCGAAGGACGCCACCGGCAACCTCCACCTCTGGCAGGGCGACGGCGACGGCACCTTCACCCGCCCGGACATGAACAAGCCCCTGACGGGCGGCTGGCACTACTCGGAAACGACTGCCGGCGCCTTCTACGGGGGTGGTACGGCCCACCTCCTGGCCCGGGACGACGAGTCGGGCGTGCTGCGGGAGTGGGTGAACAGGGGGAACGCGGACTTCAGCAGGCCGATGAGGCTGACGGACGGGTGGTAGAACGACGAGGCCCAGCGCAAAGGCGCCGGGCTGGGCTGTTGCCCGGCCCGGCGCCCGAACGATGTCCCGGTGTACGTCAACACAGCCTGAGCCGGTGGCGCACAGATTGATCACCCGGCGCAGAGCCAGATCATGAGAAGAGTCATCGCTACCACTGCCAGGACTACCTGTACGCGCATTCCCCACGACATGTGGAAATCGCCACTTGTCGCATTCTCCGGGGCAAGGGACCACTGCCGAATGACGGGTCGGCGCCCCACACCGGAAATAATAGCCGCCAGCATCATGCAGCAGTACATGGGCAGTGCGACCCTCGCCTCCGTCCAATGAATGACGGTGGAGGCCGCGAAGAGCATCGCCATCAGTACCGGTCCGGAGCATACGCGCAGCTTCTTTCGCACATCCGGCATGAGCGGCACGAAGAAGGCGACGAAAGCTACAGTGACGACTGCGGATACAAGCCACCACGCAGAATATGACACAGAAGGCGGCTGCATTTGAGACTCCTTAATCCTGCGGGGCCCGCACAGCGGGCCCCGCAGGAATCTATCATTTGGTGAAATTTACCAGTCGAAGAGTCTCCGGACGCCCTTCTTGACACCATCGACGGCACTGTTCGTCACCTTGACAATGGTGTGAACCGCCCGGCCCGCCGGCGACGTGATGTGCCCAGTGATGTTCTGTGTGATGGCGCTACCGGCTTCTTGAAGCGCATGGTCCAGGCGGCCCGAGGCATAGAACTTGAGCCCTCCGCTGGCAGCGTTCAGCACCAGGCCCACTCCTCTCAGAATGCCGGCGGCCTCAATCGCCGGAGGGAACCGGGAGGCTATGAAAGCCAGCCCGTTCGCGGCCATACCTGCCCACTTGAGGTACTTGGCCCACTGCTTCGCAGTCTCGTGCTGGTTGCCGGATCCCCCCTGGTCCATATTGGCCATGGTGCTCAGAACGTTGACGTCGTTCTTGGCATTGTCAGCCGGATCGACACCGTTCTTGGCGTTCTCACGGGCTTCCTGAGCGGCCTGAGCCGCGGCTGCGATCTGCTCCGCTTGGTATTTCTGGATCGCGATGCCCTTGGCCTCGACCGCGGCCTCGGCGGCTGCCGCCGCGTCCTTGCCCGCGCTGGCGGCCGACTGGCTGGCGCTGGCGGCCGATGCCTGTGCGCTGTTCGCCGACGCCATCGCCTGCTCGGCCGACGCGGCAGCCTGGTTGGCGGAGTAGTTGGCCTGGCGGCTGGCACGCTGGGCGGTTGCCGCCGCGTCCTTGGCCTTACTGGCGGATTCAGCAGCAGCGGCGGCCGAACGGTCCGCCTCGCGAGCCTTGTTCTGCGCCTCGGCCGCGAATCCCTTCGCGTCATTGGCCGATGCCCTGGCCTTGTCGGCCCACTCGCCCGCTTCCTTGGCCCGGTCCCGCGCATTGGCAGCGACGGAGTAGGCCAGCGAGGCGTTCTCATTGGCGGTGGCCGCCGCGCGAGCGGCGTCGGCGATCATCGAGCGGACGTGTGCCACATGAACTGCGGTGTCCTGATCCAGCTGAGCAGCCTTGTACTGGACCTTGGTCACGAAGTCGTGCTGCATGTAGGCGGGCCCGGCCATCGCGATCTGAGCAGCCGCCTTCACATTGGCGCCGCCGTTGTTCATGATGGTGAGCGTCGCGACCTTGTCGTCCTGCTCTTGGGCCTTCTGGTAACCGCCGATCAGGAACTCGTTCAGAGCCTTGACACTACCGTCACGCAGAGCCGCGGTACCGGATTCCTTGACGGCGCTGCCAGCACCGTTCATCAGCTTGAGCACCTGGACCTTGTAGTCCTCGGCCTGAACGTCGTACGAGCCTTCGGTGAGGAATTTCTCCACCTGACCCGGGTCATTGCTCTGCAGCGTCTTCTGGGCCGCCTCCGCGAGAGTGGGGCCACCGAGCTTGGCCAGGTAGACGACCTTCTCGCGCCTGTCCTGCTGCTGCGCCCGCTGGTATTCCGTCTTGACCCAGCTGAAGACATCGCTGTCGGTCCCGGACAGCGCGCTCTCGGCTGCCGCACGGGTCCAGGCTTCGGTGCTGGACAACAGATTGACAGCGGCCTTGCGCCCGAGGTCGGTCACCGTCTTGGTGTCCGTGCCGGGTGCGGTGGCCTTGCTCAGCAGCTGCTTCGTCGAGTCGTCGGTGTCGTCCGCCTGCCTCTGCAGACCCGTCACCCAGCCACGCGCGTTCTCTTCGGCCTTCTTGAGGGACTTGGCGTCCTCGATACCGGCCTTCATGTCCGCGTCGATGGTGGCCTTCTCGGCCTCGCGGGCAAGCTGTTCGGTCTTCTGAGCCTGCGCCACGGCGTCGGACGCCGTCTTCGCCGCCTCGATCGCGGCGTTGGCATGCAGGGTCGCTTTGTTCGCCCAGTCCTGGGCCTTTCCCGCCTGCGCCGCGGCCTCGTCGGCGGCCTTGGCCGCCTTGTCGGCGTGGTCTGCGGCACTGTTGGCGTATCGGTGCGCCTCACGGGCTGCGGACGCGGCCTGGCCGGCGAGCGATTGGGCCCGGTTGGCCGCGGCGGTGGCCGTAGCCGCCGCGCCCCGCGCGACATCCGCTGCTTCACGTGCGCGCTGCGCCTGGGCACTGGCCTCGCCGGCGGAGCTGCTGGCATCCGCAGCGGCGTCGGCAGCGGCCGCGGCGTTCTGCGCGGCACGCGCGGCGGCGGCGCCGGAGGCGCCGGCTTCCGCACTCGCGTCTGCCGCGTACTCAGCGGCAGACGCGGCGGTACGGGCGCCGGCAGCCGCGTCACGGGCGGCCTGCGCCGCCGCGCGCGCAGCGGCCGCCTGGCTCGCGTCGCCCGCAGCCGCCGAGGCAGCCGAATAGGCACGGGCGGCGGCCTGGCCTGCGGCGGCGGCCGCGGCAGCGGCGGCCTGCGCCGCGTTCGCCGCCGTACGCGCGGCCGAGATGGCCGTGTTCGCCGCCTCGACCGCGGTAGAGGCAGCAGCGGCAGCGCCACGGGCGGCGGCAGCCGCCTTGTTCGCCGCCTCGCCCGTCTTACGCAGGTCATCCTTGGTTGCCGCGGCCTCCCGGGCGGCCTCCAGCGCGGATTCCTTGGCCTTGGTCGCTGCTTCGTCGGCGCGCTTTCCGGCATCCTTCGCCGCGTCGGTCTCCGCCTTGGCCCGCTTGCCGGCGTCTTCCGCCACCTTGGCGAGCTGAGCGACAGTAAGGCTCTCCTGGTCACGCGCCCGAGCCAGGTGCTGGCCCGTCTCCAGGAAGTCCTGACGGTCCTGGGCCGATCCGCGCAGCGCACGGTCGCCGAGCTTCTTCACCTCGGGCCCGGCGCCGTTCATGATCTTCAGGACCTGGACGCGGTCGTCCTGCTCCTGAGCTGCGGCCTGCCCCTTGTCGAGGAACTCGTCCAGCGCCTTGGCGGAACCGTCCTTCAGCGCCGCGTCGCCCGCCGCCCGGACGGAATCGCCGGCATTGTTCATCACCATCAGCACCGCGACCTTTCGGTCGCTGTCCAACGGTGTCTTGTAGCCCGACTGCAGGAACTCGTGAATGTCGGCGTCAGAGCCGCTCAGGGCCTTCGAAGCGGCCGCGCGGACGTTGTCCCCCGACGTGCTGAGCAGTTTGAGGACCGCGAAGCGCTCGTCCTCGGCCTTGGCGTGGTCGAGGCCGGACTTCAGGAATGCGCTGATGTCCTCGTCCGAGCCGGTCAGCGCCCTGGCGGCGGCATCCTTGGTGGCCGATCCGCCAAGGTTCCACGCCTCGACGACCTGGGCCCGGGCACCGGTCGGCAATGGCGGGTCGCCGGCTTGGGCGGGCAGGGCCGCCGCCACCGTGGTGCCGAAGACTGCCGCGGCCACGGTCATGGCCGAGACAGCGATGAGCTTCGCGCGCAGTCCCCCGGCGCGCGAAGAGCTCACTATTGGTCTCTTTTTTCTCATATCCCCTCAAAAAATCGCAGGCCTTGAAGGCCCGTCGTGCGGTGGCGTCGACCACGGCACAGCGCATGATCGTATAGCGAATCCGGCAACGGGGTATGTTTCAGGTGCATGACCTGTAGCTACGGATGACGGCCATCACGCCCACCCCGACCGCATCCGGAAGGATGGGGATCCAGGCGCCGAACCACACCTGCCGGACAGACGGCACGAGAGGGACTCAGGCGCATGAGAGCCCGTCAACCCCGCTTTCAGGACAAGCGCCACGGGTGATATCAATAGATCACCAGTCCGAGTTCAGGGGGACGGCCGGCGCGCACTCACGTGCCGCACAGGACTGCCGGGGGTCTGACCAACTCACCGGTTCCTTGCCGGACAGGTCCGTTCGTCTGCGCACTTCCACCCGCAGGCCAACCTGACATTCTGCTCACACGAGGCAAGGAACCATACCGTGCGTCTGTTTTCCCGCGCGCTGACCGCAGGTGCCGTTGCGGCCACAATCACCCTGACTGGCACTGCCGTCGCTGTTGCCGACGACCTGCCGCCCACCGGTGTCGAGGACTTCGAGTACCCGCAGGCCGACAAGATCTTCCAGGATCGCGGCATCAAGCTGAAGCGGGGAGACGGGCACATCACCCTCGCCACCTGCGACAGCCGGCCCGGGCTCATCGAGATCATGACCGAGCAGAACCCGACGAAGCCCGCCGACAAGGTCGGCGGCGGCCGGTACTGCTTCCGTGTCACCGGCAAGTCCGGCTACCTGAGCGTGGAGCTGCCCCGCGTCATCGGAGGCATCGGCAACGACTACAACGTGAACGTCAACATGGTCACCAGCAACGAGGAGAAGTCCTTCAAGCTGGACAACAACCTGTGGACGTCGATCGGCAAGACGGCGGATCCGCAGAGCCGCGACTTCACCCTGCTCGAGATCACAGCCAAGAAGTAGTCGCCGACATCACCCGATGGCAGGGGCACGCGTAGGCCCTTGTCGAGCCCATCTCCATTCGAGGAATTCCATGTCTGGCAAGACCCCGCGCGTCGCGTGGATAGCAGGTGTTCTCGCGAGCTCGGTCGCCGCGAGCATTCTCACCGGCACCCAGGCTCACGCCGTCGTCGGCGACGAGGCCAAGGACGGCCAGTACGCCTTCACCGCGAAGCTCGACATCGGCGACGGCAAGCGCAGCTGCACCGGCGCGCTGGTGGAGAGCCAGTGGGTGCTCACCGCCGCCAGCTGCTTCGCGGACGATCCCTCGCAGGGCTTCCGCATCACCGGTGGCGCACCCAAGATGCCGACCAAGGTGACCGTCGGCCGCACCGACCTCACCCGTGAGACCGGCACCACCGTAGACGCCGTCGAGCTCGTCCCCCGCGGCGACCGCGACCTCGTCATGGTCAAGCTGAAGAGCTCGGTCGCCGACGTCATGCCGGTCTCCGTGGCGAACTACGCCCCGAAGCAGGGTGACGAGTTCCGCGTCGCCGGTTACGGCCGCACCAAGGACGAGTGGGCGCCCGAGCGCCTGCACCACGGCGCCTTCGGCGTGAGCGGCGTCTCGGCCACGGGTGTTCAGCTCAACGGCACCTCCGCCGATGGCGCCCTGTGCAAGGGCGACACCGGCAGCCCCGCGTTCCGCGAGGTCAACGGCAAGCCCGAACTGGCCGCGATCAACACCAACTTCTGGCAGGGCGGCTGCTTCGGCACCGACGAGGCCGAGAAGCGCAAGGGTGTCGCGGGCTCCCGCGTCGACGACGTCGCCGACTGGGTCCAGCAGACCTACGCCCGTACGCTGCTGTCCCGCTCCAACTGGAAGAACGCCGTCCACCTGGCGTCCGGCCACTTCACCGACGGCGGCGCGACGAACAGCAAGCGTCGTATGGACCTGTTCGTCGTGTGGGCCGACGGCTCCGCCTCCCTCTTCCAGGGCTCGGACAGCAGCACCCCTGAGGTCCCCTTCGTCGCCGAGTACAAGCTGGCCGGTGCGGGCAGCTACTGGAAGGGCGCCAAGGCCATCACCGGCACCCGCGTCGCCGAGAGCGGCAGCGACGGCCTCACCGTCCGCTGGGAGAACGGCAAGCTGTCGACGTACACCCACGTCGACGCCCAGGGCTTCCACGACGAGAAGACCCTCGCCGCCGTCGGCTCCTGGTACAAGCACGCCAAGATGATCACGGCCGGCCGCTTCACGGGCAACGCGCTGCGTGACGACCTGCTCGTCCTGTGGGACGACGGCTCGACTTCGATGTACTCGGACACCGGCGTCAATGGTGTCGAGAAGCAGACCCAGCTCACCAAGGCCGACGCCGGCTGGGGCAACGCGCAGCAGATCGCCGCGGGCGAGTTCGCCGGCAAGAAGACCGCTGACCTGATGGTCCAGTGGAACGACGGCCAGAACCAGGTCCTCCCGGGTGTCGACACCGCCGGCTACCACGGCCGGACCGAGGTCCGCTCCGAGAAGTCCGCCTGGAAGAACATCGCGCAGATGACGGTGGGCAACTTCACCTCCGCCAACGGCGGTCCGAGCGACCTCCTCATCCGCTGGAACGACGGCAACCTCAGCTACTACCCGGGTGTGACCGGTACCGGTACCCCGAACAAGGAAGTCCAGCTCGTCGGCTGAGCCACCAGCACGCGTGCAGGGCCGCCCCTTCGACCCATGGGGCGGCCCTCCCATTTCGTAGAGTTCCGCAGAATCCCAGGAGCAATCCCTTCATGTTTGACAAGCGTTCGCGCGTCGCATGGGCCACCGGCCTCATCGCGTCCGCCGTCGGCGCCGTCGCACTGAGCGCCGTGCCCGCCTCCGCCGTGGTCGGTGACGAGGCCAAGGACGGCCAGTACGCCTTCACCGCCAGGCTCGACATCGGCGACGGCAAGCGCAGCTGCACCGGTGCGCTCGTCGACGAGCAGTGGGTGCTCACCGCCGCCAGCTGCTTCGCCGACGACCCCTCGCAGGGGTTCCGCATCACCGGCGGCGCGCCGAAGATGAAGACCGTCGTGACCGTCGGCCGCACCGACCTCAGCCGTGACGGTGGCGTCACCGTCGAGGGTGTCGAGCTGACGCCGCGCGGCGACCGTGACGTGGTCATGGTCCGGCTGGCCAAACCCGTCACCGGCATCGCCCCGGTGAACGTCGCCACGTACGAGCCCAAGGCGGGCGACGAGCTGCGCGTCACCGGCTACGGCCGGACCAAGGACGAGTGGGCCCCCGACCTGCTGCACACCGCCGCCTTCGGGGTCGGTGCCGTTTCCGGTACCACCGTCGACCTGACCGCCAAGTCCGCCGGTGCCGCCCTCTGCAAGGGTGACACCGGCGGTCCCGCCTTCCGCGAGAAGGACGGCAAGCCCGAGCTCGCCGCCGTCAACAGCGTCTCCTGGCAGGGTGGTTGCTTCGGCACTCCCGACAGCGAGACCCGGACCGGCGCCGTCTCCTCCCGTGTCGACGACGTCAACACCTGGATCCAGCAGCTCCGTCTGACCGGCAAGTCCGACCAGGTCACCAATGTCATCACCACCGCCGACTTCAACGGCGACGGCCGCACCGACGTGGCCGCCGTCATGAAGGACGGCTCGCTCCAGGCCTTCTACGCCGGCCCGGACGGCACCCTCGGTTACGGCCGCGCCCTGTGGAACGACAACACCTGGGACGGCAAGAAGAAGATCATCGGCGGTGACTTCAACGGCGACGGCCTGGCCGACATCCTCGCCGTGGGCGCCGACGGCAGCATGTACCTCTACGCCGGCACCGCGAGCGGCAAGCTCGCCCCGGCCAAGAAGGCCTGGTACGACACCTCTTGGGGCAAGATCCCGGTCGTGGCCCGTTACAAGGGCGACGGCTGGAAGCGCGACGGTCTGATCGCCCAGTGGGACGACGGCACTCTGATGGCCTACTCGACCGCCGCCGACGGCACGCTCACCGACGGCTCCCGCCGCGAGATGTGGCGCGACAAGACCTGGTCCAAGAAGTACATCGCCACCGGTGACTTCAACGGCGACGGTCGCGACGACATCGCCGCGGTCGCCTCCAATGGCGCGCTGCACCTCTACACGGGCAACGGCAAGGGCTCGTTCGACAACGGCCGCGAGATGTGGCGCGACCAGACCTGGGACACCATGCAGTACGTCCTCGGCGGCGACTTCGACGGTGACGGCAAGGGCGACCTCTTCACCCGCTGGGGCCGCGGCAACCTGCGCTGGTACGCCGGTGACGGCAAGGGTGCCCTCGCCGACGGCCGCGTTTTCTGGCTCGGCGCCTGACGCCCAACGCGGCAAATAAAAAGGGGCGGCCCCCACTTCACTACGAAGTGGGGGCCGCCCCTCTGCGCGTCACTTCACCCGCGCGCTGTGCAGCTTCCCGTCCGGGCCGATCCAGCCCAGCAGCGGCTTGTCGCCGGAGCCCGAGCCCATCGCCAGCGCCGCCGTGCCCACGACCGCGCCCGGCACCGTCGACCAGCGCGGGGCCCTATTACCGCCCGGGGCGCCGCCCCCGATCGTGGCGAGGCTCGTCGAGCCGTCGTTGTTACGGGCCGCGATCAGGGTGCCGTCGCCCGAGGGAGCGGCCAGCAGGCTCACGGCGCCGAAGCCGCGGCCGGCCAGGTCGACCTTCTCGTCCTGCCATGCGCCGCCGCCCGCAGGGAGGCGGTAGGCCACGAGGTTGGTGGTCTTCGCCTCGCGGAAGACAAGCTGCACCGAGCCGTCGCGCTTGGCGAGCGCGGCCGGGGGGTCGACGGAGGCGGGCAGGCCGGAGCGGTCGAGGGAGAAGGGGCCGCCGGGGGTCTGCTGTTCCCAGTGGTAGAGGGTGTCGTGGCCCGCGCCGAAGAGGTGGATGCGGCCCTTGGCGTCGGTGACCGCGGACAGGCCCTCCTGGACCTCCGCCTCGGGCAGGTCGGTCCACGGGGACCAGGAGCCGTCGGGCTGCTGCTGCCGGGTGGCGACGCCCTTGGCCCAGTTGCGGGCGAAGAGCTGGAGGGAGCCGTCGGCGTTGCGGGCGACGACGGGGCCTCCGACGCGGCGGCCGCGGGTCGGATCCTGCTCGGGGTTGCCGAGGGAGGTCCAGGCACCGAACGAGCCGCCCTTGGCGTCCTGTTCGGCCGTGACGATCTCCCGGCGGTTCTCCTCGGGCTTCACGCCGAGGCCGGCGATGCGCTCGGCGAAGAGCTGCCAGCGGCCGTCCTTGGTGAGGCTCGCCGTGAGCGTGGGCAGCAGCTGGCCGCCGCCGAGGAGCTTCGGGCCGTCCCAGGTGCCGCTGCCCGGGGCGGTCTCCTGCCACATGGCGGCCTGCTGGTCGAGGACGCCGAAGGCGGTGAGACGGCCGTCGGGGCCGGGCAGCATCCAGGTGGCGTTGCCGGGGTAGCGGGGGGTGGTGCGCTGCATCCAGCCCGTGCCGTACGAGCGGTCCTGGCCGACGTCGTAGTCGCCGCAGCCCGCGGCGAAGCCGCACGAACCGGGCTCGCCGCCGTAGACGTTGAGGACGTCGGCCTTGCGGCGCACCACGGAGACGGGCAGATTCCGCTGCCAGCGCTCGTTGTAGTAGCCGCGGTAGGCGGCGACGACGTAGTGCTGTCCGTTGCCGGGGCCCTTGTAGCGCTGGAGCGCGGCGTAGGTGAACTGGGCGACGGCCGTGTGGTCGGGGTGGTCGGAGTAGCCGCGCTGGTCGTGGTGGATCCGGTGTCCGTCGTCGTGGACCTGCATGTCGGGGTCCAGGTCCATGGTGCGCACGAGCGTGGGCTTGAAACGGTCCAGGACACCGGTGAGGGCGTCGGTGACCTGGGCCTTGGTGAGCGGGTGGGACTCGGTCACGGTGGAGCCGCCGGCGAGCCGGTTGACGCTCTTGGCCTTGGGGTTCGCCCACAGGGTGGGTACGCGGATGTCGGGCTGGCCCGGCCGGTCCTGGGTGTGCTGGGCGACGCCGAGGAAGACCAGGGTCACGGCGGGGTTGTCGGCCAGGCTGTCGGTCTCGGCCTTCAGGCCGCCCGGCAGGTCCAGGGTGCCGCGCTTCCACTCGGCGTGGGCGTTGCCCGTGGCCATGAACGCGTACGCCTGGCGCAGGCCCTGCTGGCGGGCGCCCGCGTAGCCGGCGTAGTCCTTGCGCGGCTGGTCCTTCGAGCCGGGCACCTTGTTGATGCCGTTGGCCTCGCCGCTGGTGAAGTAGACGCTGACGACGCGGTGCCGGCCGCCTATCGACTGGTTGACGTCCGGGTTCATGAAGTACAGGTCGTCGTCCGGGTGGGCGACGATCTGGAGCGTGGTGACCGCGCCGTTCGCCCGGTCGGTCGCGAGGTCCCCCTGGGCGGTGGGGGACGAGTGCGGCGTACCGGACGAGCAGCCGGCCACGGTCAGGGCGAGGAGCCCGGTCAGGACCGTCCTACGGCGGAGATCGCGACGGAATTCGCGGCGTAGGTCGCGGCGGAATTCACGGAATTCCATGGCCGTCACTCTCCACCGTGGACAAGGCGGCGGTTGCGCTCGGAGCCCTTCTCGAACTGCGAGGCGACGGGGAAGTAGCTCCCGAGGAACACCGCGAGCGCGTCCGCCTGCTCGTCCTCGGGGACGTCGCCGTCGTGGTAGTCGTTGATGCAGAACACGTCGTGGGAGCGGGTCGCCAGGATCCGGTGGAGCCGGATGTGGTGTTCGCGCAGGCCGACGTTCACAAACGCGGAGCTGATGGCTCCGGGCATGCTGCGGCCGGTGAAGAGCCCGTACCAGTGGTGCAGCGAGGAGGCGATCGCGAGGTCGGTGCGGGCGCGGAACTGCGCGGACGCGGTGAGCCCGACCTCCTCGGCGAAGCGCTCCTCCATCTCCGCGAGGACGCTGCGGCGCAGCGGGTGCGGGGTGTGGAGGAAGGTGTTGGCGATGGTCTTGCCGAACTCCTTCTCGATCAGGGCGCGGTTGTTCTTGGCCGCGGCGAAGACGAGGTCGGTGTCGAGCGAGGGGTCGCCGGCCGGGATCGCGGTGGGCGACATGAAGCACTTGGCCGCGCCGGTCCCGTGGAAGAAGGACTCGGGCTTCATCGGGCGGCCGAGGAAGACGTCGTCGTTGAAGTAGAGGATGTGCTCGGCGATGCCCTCGATGCGGTGGATGCGGCTCTCGATGGCGTGCGAGTTGAAGGAGGGCAGCTTGCCGGTGTCGCCGAAGGCCTCCTTGTGGCTGACGACGCGCACCCGGGGGTGGTCGGTGTCGAGCCAGTCGGGGGTCTGGTCGTCGGTGAGCAGGTAGATGGTGCGCACCCACGGGGCGTGGAGGTCGAGGGAGCGCAGGGAGTAGCGGAGCTCGTCGCGGCTGCGGAAGCGGGCGGAGGCGCCGGCGGACTCGGCGGCGAGGATGCCGTGCTCGGCCTGGGTCTTCTCCTTGCGGGCCAGCCACGCGGGGTCGGTGCCGTCGACCCAGGTGTAGACGACGTCGATGGGGAAGTCGACGCCGTCGACGAAGGTCTTGGCGAAGGCGTCGAGGGTGCGGTAGTCGCGCTCCCCGATGCGGGTGACGGCGGGCTTGGCCAGCTCGGTACGGGGCAGGGTGGCGCCGTAGCGGGTGTTGCCGGGGACGGTGACGGTGGTCTCGTCGTCCTCGGTGTCCTGCCAGAAGACGACGTCGCAGCCGTAGACGCCGCTGACGCGCAGCTGGCCGCCGCCGGTGAGGACGGGGCGGAAGACGCGGATGCGGGTGCAGTTGGCCGGGATGACGTCGGGGGTGAGGAAGGAGGCGAGGACGGTGCGGAGCACCGAGCCGCGGTCGTTGAGCAGGCCGGCGTAGACGGGCTCGTCGCGGTAGCGCTCGGCGAAGTCGGCGACGAAGGCGTCGCGGTCGGCCCCGTCGACGACGATGGTGTGCCGCAGCATGGCGGTGGGGGTGAGCGCGTAGGACAGGCCGAGCGTGTCGAGGACGTCGACGGCGAGGTCGAGGTTGTCCTGCATCACCTCGAAGGGAGTGGTGTTCTCCTGGACGAGGCAGATCTGGCCGCCGGCCCGCTTGACGTCGGGGCGCGCAGCTTCGATGCGCACTTCCTGGGCCTTGTGGGCCACGTCGGAGAACGGCCGGTCGACGCCCTTGGGGACGGCCGCGCCGGCGATGCCGCCCTCGGCGTCGGCGGCGGCCTGGAGGGCGCGGCGGCGGGCCTTGGCGGCGTCGCGGTCGCCGCTGTCGCGGTCCTTGGCGAGCTCCTCCAGGAGGCTGTTCCACTCCTGGGTGACCTGGCCACCGGTGTGGCGGCCGGAGTTCTTGAGGGCTTCGGCGCCCATCTCGCGGCGGAGGTCGTCGTCGTCCATCAGCCGGGCGAGGGCGTCGGCGAGCTCGCCCTCCTCGCCGAGCGGGACGAGCAGGCCGTCGCGGCCGTCGGTGAGGATCTCGCCGGGGCCGTTGGGGCAGTCGTAGGCGACGACGGGCACGCCGGCGGCCTGGGCCTCGACGAGCACGAGGCCGAACGCCTCGACGCGGGAGGTGAGCATGGCGATGGACGCCTTGGCCCACTCCTCGGCCATGTTGGCGGTGGAGCCCACGAGCTGGACCTGGTCGGCGACGCCGAGGTGGGCGGCGAGGCTCTTCAGCGCGCGCATGCGCGGGCCGCCGCCGAGGACGCGCAGGGTCCAGCGGGGGCGGTCGGCGGCGACGGTGGCGAAGGAGCGGATGGCGTGCTCGACCTGCTTCTCGCCGGCCAGACGGGCGCCGAGGACGACGGTGCGGGTCTCCAGGGTGGAGCGGGGGCGGAAGCCGTCGGGCAGGGAGTTGCCGATGGTGGCCAGGCGGGGGGCGCAGCCGCCGAGGGTCTCGGCGAACCAGTCACGGGTGCGGCTGGTGAGGGAGACCAGGGCGTCGATGTGCGAGGTGTACATGCGCAGCGGCTCGCCGGTGACGCCGCGGAGCTCGGAGACGCGGTGGTCGAGGTGGACCGTGAGCACCCGGCGGGGGGCGAGCTGGGCCATGTACGCCATCAGGGACGGGGTGGTGGAGACCAGCACGTCCGTGTCGATGGAGTGGAGCGCCTCGGCGAGCTCGAGGTCGGCGAGGCGGTTGAAGGCGGCTTCCCACTCGGTGCGGACCAGCTCGCTGGGGGTGGCGGCCAGGCGCCGGTAGGCGGCGGCCATGTCGGAGCCGGAGGTCGCGTCGCTCCGCACGGGGCGCTGCTGATCGCCGCGGGCGTCGACGAGGTGGCGGACGCGCACGGCACCGCTGTCGAAGAACGCCTCGTCCTCCGTGCGGAAGACGCTGAGGATCTCCACGTCGTGCTGCCTGGCCAGCAGCTCGGCGAGGGTCATGGTGGCGCGTTCGGTCCCGCCCATCGTGTCGGCGGAGGTCAGCAGAAAGGTGATTTTCACGTGCGGCCTTCGTGGTGTGCGGCGGTCCGGTGGCGGTTTCCCGGTGTCCCTAGCGGGGTCCGGTTGCGCCGGCGGCGGGGGTGCGCGGGGTGCAGACGAGCTGGAGCGCGCCGCGGCGGGTGTACTGGGGCTTGACCTGGACGAAGGTGCTGTCCGCGGCCCGTACGGTGAATTTGGGCGGTGTGACGACCTGGCGCGGGGAGCGCAGGTCGTGCTCGTGGCGGCCGATCTCCAGCGGCTTGGTGCCGCGGGCGCCGCGGGGCAGGCGCAGGGTGAGCGTCTGCTTGCGGGAGGTGTCGATCAGCTTGGCCAGGGGGACGGTCAGCCGCCAGGCGGTGGCGTCGCCGGGCAGCGGCTCGGCGGGCCGGCGGTCAAGGGCGTGCTTGCGGTCCAGCTCGGCGACCTCGACGACGGGGCGCTCCCCGTCGGCGATGGCCGTGCCGGAGCCGTAGATCGCGAAGAGGACGCCGACGCCGCTGAAGGAGCGCTCGACGCGCAGTACCTCGGCGCGGGCCCGGGCCGGGGCGACGGTCAGGCGCAGCTGGCCGGCGGGGGTGATGCCGAGCCGGTGGCGGCGGCCCGTGACGGCGCAGGTGGCCAGGGCGCGGGTGGGTCCGGTGTAGAGGGGGGCGCCGTCGCCGAGGAGGCGCAGGCGCAGGGCTGCCCGGCCCTCGTGCCGGGCGGGCTCCAGCTCCAGGGAGAGGTGCCAGCGGCCGGGGGTGACGGGGACGCCGCCGAGGGTGTCGCCGAGGAGGGTGGTGGCGGTCACGGAGATCTCGCCGTTCTCCTCGCGTCCCAGGACGGCCTCGGCGCGCAGGCGGGTGGTGCCGCTGACGAGGACGACGTGGGCCGTGGTGCCGGTGTCGCCCTCGGGGAGGGTGCCGGCGGGCAGCGTCGCGTGCAGGTTCAGGGTGTGGCCGTCGAGCACGGCGGCGTACTGGACGCGGGCCGCGGAGCCCTGGGAGGCGGGCATCAGGACGGAGTCGACGTAGGTGTCGCGTCCGGTCGCGATCCCCGTGTTCACCCTGCGGCGGACGGTCTGGCCGACCTTCCAGGCAGGGCTGCGGGTCAGCGCGATCCGGGCCGACTTCTTGATCACGCGCAGGGCGTGGCGGGGCGCGGTCACGGGCGCACCCCGCGGCCGCTGGGGGTCATGATCTGAGCGTGCACCCATTCAGGGTAAACGGCGGCGGGGGCCGGACCGGAGGGCGGAATCGGATAATTCCCCTACCACCCCGGTTCTACGGGCACGTTACCGGGTGGTGAAATACCCCACAGGGCGATGAGGCAACCAAGTGTGGCCGGTGGGCGTGGATCCCTTGAGGGGCACGGCCGGGAGCGGTGCGCGCGGGCAGCTTCCGGGCGCCCCCCGGCGGCTCCGGAGGGGCATCGGGGCGGTGGCCTGCGATTGCCTCTCCATTGAACGCTCTGGTAATTACTTGAGTCTCTGTCTTTTTCCGGGCCGGTCGTCACGGGACGTACTGGTTGTTTTACGCGTTGTGCCGCATCGGCGAGATGCGGCGCCGAGGGGTTGAAGCGATCTTGACTATCGACCATTCGACCTCGGTCCCGTCCGCCGCGGGCACGGGCGGCTCCGTCCCGGCCCAGCGCACGACCGACGCCGCGCCCGCCCCCTCCGCCGCTGCCGCGCCCGCTACCGCTCCTGCGAAGCGCGGTGCCAACCCCGAGAAGTCCGGCCTGGTCAAGGCCTACCGCCGGCTGCTGCCGGAGAGCGCCCGCCGCGCGATCGCCCAGCGGGTCTCCGTCGAGACCCGCGGCGCCCTGATGCAGCACATGGCCGACTCCCTCGACCTGGAGCAGCGCCGCCAGAAGCTGCGCGGCAAGCGGCTCCAGCGCCGCTTCGCCGACACGTCCGGCGCGTCCGACGCCTCCGGCACGACCGCCGCGCAGCCGCGCGTGGTCCTCGTCGACGGCAAGGCCCACATCGCGCTCGTCGACCCCGGCCTGACCCCGCACGGCTCCCGCGCCGCCGCCCTGGACCTGGTCTGCACCGCGCTGGAGCAGGCAGGGATCGACTACTTCTGCGTCCGGGCCGCGACCACCGACTCCGCCCCGGTCGTCGCGGTCGCCGCCGCCGACCGCCGCCGGGTCCAGCAGCAGCTGGCCGGGCTGTGCGCCCGAATACCGGGCTATGTGGCTCCGGTGAACCGGGAGAACGTGCCCGGTCAGGCGCTGCCCGGCTTCGTCCCGGGCAGCTGGCGCCAGGTGGAGAAGAGCCCGGCCACCCGTGTGACCTGGTTCCGCACCACCGCCGACGGCACGCTCGTCCTGGGGCAGGAGCACGGCTGCGACATCCAGTTCTGGACGCTCGAGGACGGCCCGCACGGGCCGCTGCTCGTCGCGCCGCGCCGCAACGGCGTGGTCGAGGAGGTCCCGGCGGACGGGGCCGACGCGTCCGTCGACGCCCCCGTCGAGCTGTTCACCGGCCCGCTGGGGCACGCGCCGCGCCCGGAGCGGACCACGGTCCGTACCCGGCCGCAGTTCACGATCCGGCTGCCGCAGGACATCACCTTCCCCATCGACGTCGTCTACACCTGGGTGGACGGCAGCGACCCCGTCTGGGCCGCGCGCCGCGCCAAGGCCCAGGGCGCCGACACCGGCGTCGAGGAGCTCCACGAGGAGGCGGCGAACGACGCGCGCTACCTCAGCCGCGACGAGCTGAAGTACTCGCTGCGCTCGCTGCACCAGTACGCGCCCTGGGTGCGCAACGTCTACCTGGTCACCGACGACCAGACGCCGTCCTGGCTGGACACCTCGCACCCCGGCATCCACGTGGTGAGCCACAAGGAGATCTTCTCCGACCCGAACGTCCTGCCGACGTTCAACTCGCACGCCATCGAGAGCCAGCTGCACCACATCGAGGGCCTGTCGGAGCACTTCCTCTACTTCAACGACGACGTCTTCCTCGGCGCTCCGCTGACCCCCCAGACGTTCTTCCTCTCCAACGGCCTGACGAAGTTCTTCCCCTCCCCCGCGCTGGTCCCCCTCGGCGAGCACCGCCCCGAGGACCCGCCGGTGGCGGCTGCCGCGAAGAACAACCGGGCGCTGGTGGAGGAGGGCTTCGACACCACCTTCACCCAGAAGATGCGGCATGTGCCGCACGCGCTGAGCCGCGCCGTCCTCAACGAGCTGGAGGAGCGCTACGCCGAGGCCCACGCGGCCACCGCCGCCGCGCGCTTCCGCAGCCCCGAGGACCTCTCGCTGGCCTCCTCGCTCCACCACTACTACGCGTACCACCAGGCCCGGGCGATACCGTCCGACCTCCGCTATATCTATGTGGACCTGGCGCACCAGAACACCTCGCGCCGCCTCAACCGCCTGCTGGCGCACCGCGACCTGGACGTGTTCTGCATCAACGACACGGTGTCCACGGCGGACGACCTGGCGCGTACGGACGCGCTGATAGCACCGTTCCTGGAGGGCTACTTCCCGGTGCCGAGCCCGTACGAGCTCTAGTCACGAGCTCTAGTCGAAGGGCACGTTGACGCAGGCGAGCCGTGCCCCGGCCGTTCCGGCCTTGCCGGGCGCGGTCTCGGTGGCGTGCTCGTGGATGACGACGGAACGGGCCTCACCGGCGCGGAAGCGCCACTTCACGGTGTCGGCGGAGCGGCCGTTCCCGCGCTTGTCCGTGGTGAAGTCCAGCCACACCTCGTTCTGCGCGTTGGCGTACTTCGGGTCCACGGACGGGGACTTGGGGTCCTTGACGTTCTGGTAGTGCGCCCCGGAGTCGTCGGGCGCGTTGCCGCACGGCTTCTGGTGGACGTGGGCCCCGTACGTCCGGCTCCCCTGGAGCCCCCGCACCCTCAGCCCCACCCGCGTCCCGTCCTTCCCCTTCCGCTCCACCACGGCGACCCGGCTCTTCTCGGGCACCGCCTTCTTGTCGAACGTCACCGCCCGGTGGGTACCGGTGCCGGCGGCCTCGAACTGCCCGTGCACGCCGGGGCCGTGGCGGGGCGTCGTGCTCGTCGAGCTCGTCGAGCTCGTCGTGCTCAGGGGTGCGACGACGGCCAGGGACGCGGCGACGGCTGACACTAGGAAGGGCATATTCCGCCCCTTTCAGGCGCGGTTCCGGGCAGGATCCTCGTCCACGCTAGCCGTGCGCCACGCGGGGCGCGCGGTCCCGATGGACCAATGGGGTTAACCCGGCGGCATCACGTCGGCCCGGCCGCCCCGGTTCGGCGATATTCACCGCTATGGCCGGGAACCGACACCATCAGCGCCGCTTCGAGAAGGGCACGTGGGAGCTCCGCGAAGGAGCCCGCTCACGCATCGGCGAACTCCGGGCGCGCGTCCGGATCGCGAAGGACAGGGCGCTCGCGGACCTCGACCCCGAGGTACGGGCCGCCGCCCCGGCACTGGCCGACGAGGCGTTCGCGGAGCTCCAGGCGGCGGAGAAGACCCTCTGCCACGGCGACCACCCCGGCCGCCGGCCGAACAAGCACCTCGCCGTCGCGAACGTCCACATCGACGCGGCGTACGGCCTGATGCTGCGCATGGCCCCGCTGCCCGACGTCCAGGCGCTGATGCCCGGCCTGGTGGCCCTCGTACGGGAGCAGCTGCCGGTCACCGACGAACGGCGGAAGCGGGCCGAGGAGATCGCACGGGAGACCTGCGACGCCCCGCTGACCCCCGCCCAGCGCGCGGCCCTCGTCGGCGCGGTCGTCACCGCCCAGCAGGCCCTGCAACGCGAGAAGCTCCGCGCCCTCGGCTTCGTCCGCATCGTGGTGATCGTCGCTCTGGGGCTGGCGGCGATGGCGCTCGCGGTCGCCCTGCTCGGCGCCTGGGCGCCGGACGTGGTGCCGCTGTGCTTCCGGCCGGAGGGGATCGGCATCGTCTGCCCGACGGGCATGGAGCCGCCGTCCGACGTGAAGGACCTCGACGAGGCGTTCGGCAAGGCCGCGTCGCAGTGGGACTACCCCGTGGTCGAGATGACCGGGACCGTGGCCGCGTCGGTGGCCGCCGCGCTGTCCCTGCGCCACATCAGGGGCACGTCCGCCTCCTACAGCGTGCCGGTGGCGCTGGCGCTGCTGAAGCTGCCGATGGGGGCGCTGACCGCCCTCCTGGGCCTGCTGCTGATGCGCGGCGACTTCCTCCCCGGCCTCAGCGCCCTGGACTCCTCCGCGCAGATCATCGCCTGGGCCCTGATCTTCGGCTACGCCCAGCAGGTGTTCACCAAGTTCGTCGACGACCAGGGCCTGGCCGTGATGAACGCCATCGGCGGCCCGCACGCCCACCCGTACGCGGGGGCGGGGTACGAGCCGCACGAGGCGGTGTAGGCCCTCGGGACATCACCGGTATCGCCTTCCCGGTAGCGAAGGCGCTGCCCGTCGTCGGCATCACGCCTCGGACCGGCGTTCATTCGATGAGATGACCATGCGCATCCCATTCAGAACAGACTCGTTGGGTCTGCTGAGCAAGACTCATTGGTTTTACTGGGCGCCCGCCCGACGGCAATCAGGCGGGCGCCCACGGGAGCGAGACCTACCGGAGGTCTCACCCGCGAGCCGCTTACTGCCCGGAGCGCTCAAAGCCACGGCAGTAGGCGGAGACTGGGAGGGCGCTATGGATATTGCCGGACACGGGCGGGATCAGGATGACGCGCAGACGCCCCCGGGCGACGCATCACCCACATGGGTGCTGCTGGCCTTTTGGCTCGCCTTCGGGATCGTGGCCGTCGGGGTCATCGTGTTCCTCATCCTCGTGACCACAAGGACGGTTCGCGCGGGCGAAGGAGTGGTGATCACCTTCAAGCTCATGGGAGGGCTTTGCGTCATCGGCGCGACCGCGTCGACGCTGCTCAAAACAGGGGGTAGCCGAGAGGTCCGTGAGTGGCTGAAGAGCAAGCTCTAGACACCTCCAGGCCGCGATAGACGGTTCTCCCGAGAGCCCCTCACCATGGCGGCGAGGGGCTCTCGACAGTGCGTATACACGAGAAACGACGGGAATCGAAGCGTGTCACGCGCGGCACCACCGTGATTCACATCTCCACTCTTACGGGTGACGACGGCGGAAACGACGGGCTCCCGGCACCGATCGGTGCCGGGAGCCCGTTCTGCCGGGTTGACGCCCTGATCACGGCGGCGTCAACCCGTACGCGTCAGCCGCAGTTGCCCGCCGGGCGGGTGCGGGTGACCAGGTCGGCGTAGCCGGTGGAGGAGTCGGTCCACACCACCTGCGTGCCGGAGACCGCCGCGGGCGGGCCCTGCTCGCCGCGGTTGCAGGACATCCGGGCGCGGCGCGAGCCGTCGACGGAGAACTGCCACAGCTTGGGCAGGGTCTCGTTGTGGAGCTGCGTGTCGGGCGTCCTCGACCAGACCGTCACCGCGTCCTCGGAGGCAGTCAGCGTTCCCGGGTACAGGGCGTCCGCTCCCTGTTCCTTGCTGATGTCCAGCACGCCCGTACCGTCGAGGTTCGCGCGCCGGACGGCCCGCTGGCCCTGGTCGTCGACCTCGTCCACCGTCCAGAAGACGTACTTGCTCGTGATGGCGGTCTGGCCGACGTTCCGGGGCGTGCCGAGCTGCGGCATCACGGTCGTCTTGCCGGAGGCGGTGTCCAGGACCTTGATGGCGTACTCGTACTTCCCGCGGCCCTTGTAGACGCGCGTACCGTAGGCGATCTTCCCGTCCTTCAGGGAGAGCTGGCCGATCGCGTTGCGGCGGCCGAGGGCGTCGTCGACCCAGGTCGGCTCCTTGTCGCCCTTGCGCAGGTACGCCATTTGCACGGCGCCGCGCCGGAAGACCTGGACGAAGACGACGACGTCGCCGTCCACCTTCGCCTGCCCGTGGAACCCGTACCGGCTGTGCGCCAGCGTCTTGACGGGGCCGCCCGCCAGCGGTCGTGACAGCAGGTCGTAGTTGCCGGCCGCCTGCGCCACCCACACCACGGTTTTGCCGTCGGTGACCGGGTCGGTGTGGAATCGGCCGTCGTTGGGGCTGATCAGCTTCTTCTCACCGGTGCCGTCCACTCGCCCGGCCCAGACCGAGTAGGGCTCGCTGCCGCTCTCGTTCGACTTGGACGCGACCCACCAGCCGCCGCCCGCGCCGGGACGCGAGTCCCGGAGACCGGTGTTGAGCCGGCCCAGCAGCTGGTCGGTGTCCACGCCGATGGCCAGTTCCCAGTCGGGGACGATGCCATGGGCGTTGAACGCGCGCGTGACGGCGTTCAGGTCCTTCGCGGAGACCTTGAGGTCCTTGGCGGCCGCGATCACGGCGTTGCGGCCCTCGGTGAAGCCGTCCAGCGGGGTCATGTACTCCGTGAGCGCCCGGTAGACGATCTTGTCGGCGAGGGTGCGGTTCAGGTCCTTGCGGATGTCCCACAACGCGCCGGAGAAGATGGTGGAGTTGAGGTGGACGCCGCCGTTGTCGGTGGCGAAGTCGACGCCGAGGAAGGACTTGGCGGTCGTCCTGCCGTCGTTCATGTCCCGGGTGGCGCACTCGCGCGGGGACTTGGTCCGGCACAGCCCCTCGCCGAGCAGCCCCGCTTCGGGGCTGTCCATGGCGGTCCCGTGCGCGTCGGTGTCGATGGCGTTGCCGAAGTAGTCTGCGATCGCCTCGTTGAGCGCGCCGGACTGGCCCGCGTAGACGAGGTTGGCGCTGTTCTCGACGACGCCGTGCGTCATCTCGTGCCCGACGACGTCCAGACTCGCGGAGAACGGGCGGTGCTCCTGGTCACCGCTGCCGTACACCATCTTGGCGCCGTCCCAGAAGGCGTTGGCGTACGGGGTTCCGTAGTAGGTGACGCCGACCATGGAGTCGATGGCCATGCCCCGGCCGTCGAGGCTGTCCCGGCCGTGGACGGACTTGTAGTAGTCGTAGACCTTCCCGGCCGCCCAGTGCGCGTCGACGGCGCCGGACTCGGTGGCCTCCTTGTCGAAGGCGGGGTTCGGCGACCTGAACTCCAGGACGTCGGCGGGCCACTGCTTCGACACCTCGTCCACGCTCTTCTTGCGGACGTCCCAGGTCGAGATCGAGGCCTTGCTGCCGTCGCGCATGCGGGCGCCGTCGCGCATGACGTACTGGTTGTTGGAGGTGTCGTGGGTCAGGTCGAGCTCGACGGTCTGCCCATCGAACTTGACGCCGGAGCCCTTGACGGCGGAGCCGTCGGCGGCGGCCCGCTGCCCGGCCGGTGCCGCGGCCATGGATCCGGACGCGGCCATGGATCCGGACGCGGACCCGCCGCCTCCGGCGGTGCCGAATGTCTTGATACCGCTGTACTGAAGGACGGGATAACCGGCCTTGGCGTCGATGTACACCTCCCGCAGCACGGGCTGCCGGGTGGCGGGGTCGGTGCCGCGGACGGTCACGTGGTGGGTGAGCACCCCGGGCCCCTTGGGCAGCACGACCAGGCCACGCGCCGTGCCGGTCAGCGGCGGCGCGTCCCCCTCGTCGCCGGGGTCGGCGGCGAAGCCCTCGCCGTCGAGCTGGGCGAGCGTCGCGTCGACGGCCCGTTCGACAGCGAGTTCCTCACTCACCTCGGGCGTGATACCGGTGGTCAGCGCTGTGAAGTACTTTCCCGACGCGCCGGTCACCACACGCTTACCGCTCTGACGCTGCATGCGGACGACGTACTGCCCACCGAGGACGTCGACGCCGTGGTGCTTCTGCTGAAGCCGTACGGTCTCGGAAGCCCCGTTCGTGACGGCCTGGACAGGGGCGAGGTCGCGGTCGGGACGGTCGATGCGGTAGCGGCTCTTCTTCTCCGCGAGATGCCGCTTCGCCGCGTCGGCGGCGCTGCCGGCCGCCCCGGCGTCCTCCCGGATGCCGCCGACCAGGGACGGGGTGGAGGTCCCTTTCCCCGGCACCACCTCGGCGGGCCCCGGGGTGGGCGGCGGCACGGCGACGGCCTGGGCGGGCACCGCCGACACGACAAGGGCGGCCACGCCGATCAGCGCAGCCGCCCCTGCTATGCCGCTTCTCGCGGCCGGTCTTCCACCTGGTCTTCTACCTGAACGCGCTCTGGACGTGCGCACGATTCCCCCTCGTACGTACCGGAACGTTCACCGGAACCGGAACGGCTTCGGTCGGCGCATATGCAACCGGTGGGGGGTGGGCCGCACAATGGGGCGGTCGCGGGGTGGGGTGGCTTTTCGGCCCGAATGGGGCCGGGGACCGCGCCGCCGAAGCCGGTGACAACGCAGAGGCCCGCGCCCTTCTCGAACAGGCCGCGCACCTGCGGCGGGAAGCCGGACACGCGGAGCCCGGCCAGTGACCGACGACGGGTTCATGGGCCCGCTTCGTCTTCATCCGCCGCACCGCGGACCCGCAAATCGTGATCGAGGAACTCTTCTGGCAGTGACCATCCCGTCGCAGCCTGCTTTCGCAGGTCAGAGGGGGTAAGGGGCGGACGAGTCGGCCTGTACGCCGGGTTCTGTGCGCGCGGTCCCTTGCGGGAGCCGCGGCGGCGGCCATCCATCTAGGCCTGCCGTTGCCGACAGGCTCGTGCGGTCTACCCGCGGACTCGGGCAGGCTGCCCTCGATCGTCCGCGCAGGGCTGTCGCCGTGAAGCGACCGCCCCTCTTGACCTTGCTCCGGGTGGGGTTTACCTAGCCGCCTGGGTCACCCCAGGCGCTGGTGGTCTCTTACACCACCGTTTCACCCTTACCGGGAATCCGAAGATCCCCGGCGGTCTGTTTTCTGTGGCACTGTCCCGCGGGTCACCCCGGGTGGGCGTTACCCACCACCCTGCCGTGTGGAGCCCGGACGTTCCTCGGGAGACCCCCTGAAGGGTCCCACGCGGCCGCCCGGCCGGCTCGTCCGCCGTGCTCCCATGCTACCGGCCCGCCACCAGGCCCGTTGACGCCGGGGCGATCACCCGGCCGCGTTAGGGTGCGACACGGATACGCAAACGGATACGCATACGTATGCGCAAGAGGCTCGCCGAAGGAGATCGACCGTGCTCGTGCTGTTGCCGCCGTCCGAGGGGAAGGCCACGGGCGGTACCGGGCCCGCGCTGGACGCCGGGGCGCTGGCGCTTTCCGGCCTCGCGGCCGCCCGGGAGGCCGTGCTCACCGAGCTGGTGGATCTCTGCGCGGGCGACGAGGACAAGGCCGCCGACGTCCTCGGCCTCTCCCCCGGCCTCCGTGGCGAGATCGCCAAGAACGCCGCCCTGCGGACGTCCGGCACCCGCCCCGCCGGGGAGATCTACACCGGCGTCCTCTACGACGCCCTCGGCCTCGCCACCCTCAGCGGCCCCGCCCGCCGCGCGGCCGAACGCTCCCTGCTCGTCTTCTCCGGCCTCTGGGGCGCGGTCCGGATCACCGACCCCATCCCCTCCTACCGCTGCTCCATGGGCGTCAAGCTCCCCGGCCTCGGCGCCCTCGGCGCGTACTGGCGCGGCCCCATGGCCGACGTCCTGCCGGAGGCGGCGGGCGACGGCCTCGTCCTGGACCTGCGGTCCGCCGCCTACGCCACCGCCTGGAAGCCCAAGGGCGAGCTCGCCGAGCGGACGGCGACCGTGCGCGTGCTCCACTCCAAGATCGTGGGTGGCGTGGAGAAGCGGTCGGTCGTCAGCCACTTCAACAAGGCCACGAAGGGCCGTCTCGTCCGCGACCTGCTGACCGCCGGCTTCGACCCGGCCGACCCCGCCGAACTCGCCGGCACCCTGCGGGAGCTGGGCTACGTCGTCGAGGGCGACGACGCCCTCGTCAAGCGCGGCAAGCCGCAGGCGCTCGACGTGATCGTGACCGAGCTCTGACCCTCGCGTTGCACATGCTGCAACGTCCGTTGTGGTGAGCGATCCGTCTCGGCAGGATGACGGGCGTGACCGATCTCCTTGATCTCTCGCCCGTCATCCCCGTCGTCGTCCTCCACGACATCGCCGACGCGATACCGCTCGCGCGGGCGTTGGTGGCGGGAGGACTCCCGGTGATCGAGGTCACCCTACGGACCCACACCGCGCTCGACGCGATACGCGCGATTACCGCTGAGGTACCGGAGGCCATCGTCGGTGCCGGAACGGTCCTGCGCCCCGCGCAGGCCGAGGCCGCCGTCGAGGCGGGAGCCCGCTTCCTGGTCAGCCCCGGCTGGACGGACCGGCTCCTCGACGGCCTCCGGGCGACCGGCATGCCGTTCCTGCCGGGCGTCGCCACGGCGTCGGAGGTGCTGGCGCTACTGGAACGCGGGGTGCGCGAGATGAAGTTCTTCCCGGCGGAGGCGGCGGGTGGGGTGGAGTACCTGAGGTCGCTGTCGGCGCCGTTGCCGACCGCCCGCTTCTGCCCCACGGGCGGGATCGGGCCCGAGTCCGCCCGTGAATACCTGGCCCTGCCCAACGTCGGGTGTGTGGGTGGCACGTGGATGGTGCCCGCCGACGCCGTGCGTACGCATGACTGGGAGCGGGTGCGGGAGCTCGCCGCGCAGGCGGCGGCGCTACGGGGCGCCACCGCCGGTTAGTTGCCGCTTAACGGTCGCCGGGATCAGGACTGCGGCGTGTCCGCGTCCTTCACGGAGTCGATCGCGTCGCCGATGTTGTCCCGGTACAGGCCGAGCTTCGGGTTGAGCACACGGGTGCCGGCTTCGAGGGGGAAGTTGAGCGTGTCGGCGTTGGGCATGTGGTCGCCGTCGGCCAGGACGTTCATCTCGTCGATCCCGGGCACGGTGCCGGTGGTCGCGCCGGTGGGGTTGAGGTCGACGACCGCGTACGCGCTCTGCCCGGCGTGCAGGGCGTAGGCGGGCGGGCCGCCGAGGCCGCCGGGGACGATGGGCCGCACGTTGTGGCTCTGGTCGGCGGAGTGCGAGTTGCCCAGGTGGACCAGCGGGAAGTAGCTCAGACCGCAGGAATTCGCGCCCAGGTTGCGCACCTCGATCAACCGCTGGCTGGGCGCCGCGTTCCAGCCGGATACCTCCACCTTCAGCTGCTCCATGGAGCACGGGTGGGAGTAGGCGTAGCTGTCGCTGTTGTCGGGGTTGGTCGCTGCGGAGGCGGTCGCGGCCGGGAGAACGGTCAGCGCGACGGCGCCGAGGAGGAGGGCGGAAGCGGTCTTCATGGACACGGTGGTCGGCCTTTCACTGTGGTCGGTTGAACAACTCGGTTGAACAACTCGACAGTGCGTCGCGTCCCGTCCCAGGCGCCACGGTCCGGCCGCGGTTAGGGACGCTGGAACGGTTCCATAGTCCCTGACCTGCGGTTATGCCCTCTCCTGGAACGCCGTTCCGGAACGTGCCCTAGACGGCGCCCCGCTTCAGCCCGTCCACGAAGGCCGCCCACGCGGCGGGCCGGAAGACCAGGGCGGGGCCCTGGATTCGCTTACTGTCCCTTACGGGGACGAAGTCGGGGATACCGGGGGCTATTTCTATGCAGTCGCCGGCATTGCCCCCGCTGTGGCTGCTCTTGCGCCATACAGTCATCGTGCGCGTATCCCTCCATCGCATCTCTGATCAGAGCAGCGGAGTCACGAGCGGACAGAGCGTCCGCTCTGAGCACATCATAGGTCTGCGCGTGCCGAGCGATAACGGCTGGATCGCGGTTGAAATGGCCGTTGTCCAACGACTCGGAGTAAACCCAGACCTCTCCGTTCGGCAGCGTGATCAGCGACATCGAGGTGTCCGGCCGGATGATCCTGCCGTCATGGGCAGGCGCCACCTGAATGCACACGTTGGGCCGCTGCCCCATGGCCAGCAGATGCGCGCACTGGTTACGCATCACGGCGTCATCGCTCATCATCGTGCGGATTGAACTCTCATCGAGCACCGCGATGAGAAGAGGACCATCAGGGTCAAGGAAACGCTGCTGACGGCTCATCCGAGCCCGCAAACGCTCCTCGACTTCCTTTTCGTCCCCAGGGACCGAGCGCGAAAACAGCGCTCGGGCGTATTCCTCCGTCTGCAACAGGCCAGGAATTACCTGCCCCTGGTACGTGCGGATGGCAACCGCCTGCGCGTCCATCTCCGCCCGCCGCTTGAACCAGTCCGGATGACTGACCTCCGGGTACCAGTCGATCTTCCGCCACAGCTTGGCGAACATCTCCCCCGTGCCCAGCTCCCGATCGCACGCCAGCACAAACCGCCGTTGCGGAACCCGCGTCCCCGTCTCCACCCTCGCCACCAGCGACCGATCGCACGGGATCTTCACCGCCAGATCCCCCTGCGTCAGCCCCGCGACCTCCCGGTGGTGCCGGAGCACCTCCCCGAACACCGCCGCCGTCGTGGCTCCCGCTCCACCACTCCCGTCGCGCCGCATCGCCGCACCGTCCTCCCCCTGTTCCAGGTTGCCCATGGCACGTGCAAAACGTTGAGAGCGTAGGCAGCGATCCGCAACTCTGTCCTTACAACAAGTAGTTGGTCACCCACACGAGCGTGTTTCAACGGCCGAAATCAAGGAAACCGATGGTTCCTCTCAGCTACTCCACCTCCCCACGCCCCTCCGACGCGGACCTGCGCCGGCTCTCCGCGCAGACCGCGAGTGAGCTACAGACCGTCTGTCGCGATCACGGCTGGGCCCTGCACATCACCGCCGGCGAACCCGCGAGCGGCAGCGCGTATGTACAGTTCCCGCCGATTCGTGTGGATGTGGCACAGCAGATCATCGCCGGGTTGCGGCGGCTGCTCACCAACCGTTGTGCCGAATGCCTGGCGATCAAGAAGCGACGCGCCCAGGCGATCAGGGACAAGGACATGACCACGGCGGCCGCCGCTGCCGCGGCCATGGGGAGACACCAACGGGCGGTTCACTGACAACATATGGCCTACACATGACCGGCGGCGCGCTAACCTGCTGCCGCCATGAACGATTTCGTTGACGAAGCACGCTCGCGAGTCGCACATCTGCTCCGGATGGCCAATACGACCGATGGCCGGATGAGGGCCCAGATCATCGAGTACGCCGATACGACGCCCGAGCCCCCGGTGATAAGCAGGGGGGCCGGGATCGTCACGACCGGCTGTTCCCGGTGTCTGCGGACGGCCTGGCGGCAGCACGACTCCGAGGGGCCGCTGTGGGTGTGCGGCACGTGCGGGCACGTGGAGCCGATCACCATGCGGTGCCCGGAGTGCGATGTCGACATGACGCCGCCACGTATGGGCGCGCCCGACCGCTGGGAGTGCCCCACTTGCGACCGGGTGGGATCGACTCTCGCCTCGTCATAGTCGTAAAAAGGCCGCGCCCCGCGAAACCGATCGTGAGAGGAGGGGTGGCTGTAGGACGCCACCCCTCCTGCCGCGGATGCGACTACCGCAGGTGCGACGTGTCGTTCAGCAGTCGCAGCGACGCGTTGCCGTCGCCGTAGTACGCCACCGCCGACAGCGACGCCGCCGAGAGTTCCATGCGGAACAGGGACTCCGGCGGGGCGCCCAGGGCGAGCCGTACCAGGGTCTTGATCGGCGTCACGTGCGTGACCAGCAGCACCGTGCGGCCCGCGTAGCGGGTGATGAGCTTGTCGCGGGAGAGGGAGACGCGGCGGGCGACCGTCGCGAAGCTCTCGCCCCCGCCCGTCGGGGCGACCTTGGTCGAGGCGAGCCAGGCGTCGAGGTCCTCGGGGAAACGCTCGCGGACCTCGGCGAAGGTCAGGCCCTCCCAGCTGCCGAAGTCGGCCTCGCGGAGGCCCTCCTCGACGCGGACGTCCAGGCCGAGCCGGTCGGCGATGGCACCCGCCGTTTCCCGGCACCGGCGCATGGGCGAGCTGACGATCGCCTGGATGGTGCCGCGCGCGGCGAGCGCGGCGGCGGCCGCTTCCGCCTGGCGGCGGCCTGCGGCGGACAGCTCCGGGTCGGTGCCGCTGCTGCCGGAGAAACGCTTCTCCGGGGTGAGGGCGGTCTCGCCGTGGCGGAGGAGGACAAACGTCGTGGGCGCGCCGAGGTCGGCGGGGGCGGCCCAGCCGATGGGGGCGGCCTTGGGCTCGGCGAGCGGTTCGGCGGCGGGGATCTCCAGCGCGGCCGCGACACCGGACGCGCCCCGGTCGCCCCGGTCCGCCGACGAGAGGCCCGGCTCCCACTGGCGGCCCGCCTTGCCCGCGTCCATGGCCTCATTCGCCAGCCGGTCCGCGTGCTTGTTCTTCTCGCGCGGGATCCACTGGTAGGAGACCTGGCCCGCCGGGTAGACCCGCTGGGCCCGGGCGGCGAGCGGCTTCATGTCCGGGTGCTTGATCTTCCAGCGGCCGGACATCTGCTCGACGACGAGCTTGGAGTCCATACGGACCTGGATCTCGGCGTCGGGGTCGAGGGCGCGGGCGGCCTCCAGGCCGGCGATCAGGCCCTTGTACTCGGCGACGTTGTTCGTGGCCGTGCCGATGTACTCGGCGGCCTCGGCGAGCGCCTCGCCGGTGACGGCGTCGAGGACGACCGCGCCGTAGCCGGCGGGGCCCGGGTTGCCCCGGGAGCCGCCGTCGGCCTCGACGATGAAGCGGTTGGGCATGGCCGGCTTACAGGCCCGAGTCGGACGTGCGGACCAGGATGCGGCTGCAGTTCTCGCAGCGGACGATCTCGTCGGCGGCGGCCTTACGGACCTCGTTGAGCTCGGTGATGTCGAGCTCCAGGCGGCAGCCCTCGCAACGGCGCTGGTAGAGGCGGGCGGCGCCGACGCCGCCGGACCGGGCGCGGACCTTGTCGTAGAGCTTGATCAGGTCGGCCGGGACGGAGCCGGCGACGACCTCGCGCTCCTTGGTGACGGTGGCGACCTCGGCGTCGATGGTCGCGGTGGCGGCGTCGCGGCGGGCGACGGCGTCGTCGACCTTGGCCTGGACGGAGGCGACGCGGCCGGTCAGCTCGGCGCCCCGCTCGGCGGCGGCCTCACGGCGCTCCATGACCTCGAGGACGACGTCCTCCAGGTCGCCCTGGCGCTTGGCGAGGGAGGCGATCTCGTGCTGGAGCTTCTCCAGGTCCTTGGGGGACATGCCGGCGCCGGAGTCCAGGCGCTGCTGGTCGCGGGCGGCGCGCTGGCGGACCTGGTCGACGTCCTGCTCGGCCTTGGCCTGCTCGCGGGCGCAGTCGCTCTCCTCGGTCTGCGCGGCGACGAGGAGGTCGCGGTGCTGGGCGAGGTCGCCCTCGAGGGCGGTGATCTCGGCGTGCTCGGGGAGGCTCTTGCGCTTGTGGGCGAGCTGGGTGAGGCGGACGTCCAGGGCCTGGAGGTCGAGGAGACGGATCTGGTCGGCGGGCGCGGCGTTGATTTGGGGACTCCTGATTACTGGGGATGGGAGGACGACGCCGCGTGGGCGGTCCAGGGGTCGGTGACCGTACGGGAGACATGGGTGCGCAGGCCCCAGCCGTGGCGGTCGGAGATCTCGTCGAGCTGGGCGGCGGCCTGCTCGGTCCAGGGCCATTCGGTGGCCCAGTGGGCGGCGTCGATCAGGGCGAGCGGGCTCTGCGCCCGCGCGTCGGACGCCGGGTGGTGGCGCAGGTCGGCGGTGACGTAGGCGTCGACGCCGGCGGCCCGCACCTCCTCGAAGAGGGAGTCGCCGGAGCCGCCGCAGACGGCGACCGTGCGGATGAGGTGCTCGGGGTCGCCCGCGGCGCGGATGCCCTGGGCGGTGGCGGGCAGTCGCTTGGCGGCGCGCTCGGCGAAGGCGGCCAGGGTCAGCGGCGGGTCGAGCTCGCAGATCCGGCCGAGGCCGCGGCGGCCGGCGGGGTCGCTCGGGTCGGGCACGAGCGGGGCGACGACGCGCAGGTCGAGGGCGCCGGCGAGGGCGTCGGAGACACCGGGGTCGGCGCGGTCGGCGTTGGTGTGCGCGACGTGCAGCGCGATGTCGTTCTTGATCAGGGTGTGCACGGCGCGGCCCTTGAAGGTGCCGGCCGAGACCGTCGTCGTCCCCCGCAGATAGAGAGGGTGGTGGGCGACGATCAGATCGGCGCCGAGCTCCACGGCCTCGTCGACGACTTCCTGGACGGGGTCGACGGCGAACAGGACCCGGGTGACCTCGGCATCGGGGTCGCCGCAGACCGTACCGACGGCGTCCCACTGCTCGGCTCGCTCCGGGGGCCAGAGGGCTTCGAGGGCGGAGATGACTTCAGACAGTACGGGCACGGAGGAAAGGCTACCTTCCTCCGTGCCCGCCCTTCGCTGACGCGTGGGGCTGCGCCGCTCCGTCCTACTTCTTTCCCTACTTCTTCACCAGGCCCTACTTCTTCACCAGAATGGCGCGGAGATCGTCGAGAACGCTGTTTGCCGCCGTGACACCGAGGCCGAGGTACCAGGTCTCGTCGGAGACGTTCTTGGCCCGACCGTCCTTGACCGCCTTCAGGCTCTTCCAAAGCGGGTTGTCCTCGGCGGTGTCGCGCTTGGTCTTGTCCGGGTCGCCGTAGACGCCGGTGAAGATCCAGTCGGCGTCGGCCTTGTCGATGTTCTCGGGGCTGATCTCCACGGCGAGCTTGTCGGCCTGCTGGTTCTTGGGCCGGGGCAGGCCGGCGTCCTTGAGGACGGTGCCGATGAAGGACTGCTGCGCGTACAGACGGGTGAACTGCGGCAGGTAGCGCAGCATGGTGACCGTCGGCTTCTTGTCGCCGAGGTCGGCGCCGAGCTGCTTCGCCTTGGCCTCGTAGTCCGCCAGCTGCTTCTTGGCCTCGGCGGTCCTGTCGAGCGCGGCGGCGTTGAGGAGGTAGTTCTCCTTCCAGGTGAAGCCCGGGCGGACGGAGAACACGGTCGGGGCGATCTTCGAGAGGTCCTTGTAGTGCTTCTCGGCGCGGAGCTTGCTGCCGAGGATCAGGTCGGGCTTGAGCTCGTTGATCGCTTCGAGGTTGAGGTTGTTGATGGTGCCGACGCTCTTGGGCTCGCCGACGTCCTTCTTGAGGTAGCCGGGGATGTCCATGCTGCCCTCGCTGGGGGCCCAGCCGACGGGCTTGAGGCCGAGCGAGACGACGTTGTCGAGCTCGCCGACGTCGAGGACGACGACGCGCTGGGGGCGCTGCTTGATCTCCGTCTTGCCCAGGGCGTGGGTGATGGTGCGCGGGAACTGGCCGGGGGCGGCGTCCGTGCCCATCTTCGCGGTCTGCTCGGCGGCCTTGCCGAAGTCCTTGCCCTTCTCGGACACCGCCTTCGAACCGGCGCCGCCGTCCTTGCCCGATTCCGAGGAGCCGCCGGACGAGCCGCCGCAGGCGGTGAGGGTGAGCGCGGCGGCTATGGACAGGGCTGCGGCAGCGGTCGCGGTGCCGCGGCGGCGGAGGGACATGGGGGCTCCCGGCTAGGTACTTAGGATCGCCTTACCTTAATCCCACGCCTTCCCGGAAGCACACCCACCCCCCTTTCTCAGGCGAACCGGACAACTAACCACCCATACGGGTGAACCACCCGGGGTCGCAGGCCTCCACGGGAATCCGGATAACTACGTTCTGTGCCGGAGGTGACGTTTCCCATGACGGTCTGTGCTCCCCACGGCCCCCAGAGCACTCCGCAGAGCCTTCCGCGGAGCGCGCCGCCGGAGGACCTGAGACGCCCGGCGTTCACCGTTACGGTGGACGGCTCGTACGCGGCCTGGCTCGCCCTCGGCCGCGGCACGGACGGCTGGTTCCCCGAGCGCTGGACCCTCGACGGTCCCGAGCCCTACGCGGTGTCCCTGCCCGGCACCCAGCCCGAGGAGCCGGACAGCCAGCTGCTCCCCCTGACCGACGGCCGGGTCGTCATCCGCCGCCGCGTCGCCGAGCGGTACGCGCTGTCGCTCCTCTACCCCACCGGGCCCGGCACCGGCGAACTGCCGCTCGGCGCCATCGAGTGCCCGTATCTGTGCCTGCTGCCCCCCGCGCCCGACGGCACGTCCGCCTACGCGCTCGTCCACGGCGAGGAACAGACCACCCTCTGGCGGGTGCACGGCGGCAGCGGCGGCCCCCAGTTGCTGGCCACGGTGCCGGGGCGGTGCGAGGGCGGCGCCTGGCTCGACCGCTCCGGACGGCTGCTCGCCCTGGACCGGGAGCTGGACGGCCTGACCAAGGCCGTCGTCGTCGACCTGGGCCGGGGCGGCGAGACCAGCCCGCTGCTCCAGATCACCGAGAAGAGCAACGACCGCCTGCTGCTCGCCGAGCCCGACAGCGGCCTGCTGCTCGTACGCTCCGACGCGCCCGGCGTCGACCGGCTGGGCTGGGGCGTGCTGGGCTCGGCACGGCCCGTGCGCTTCCCCGAGTGCCTGCTGCCGGCGGACGCCGAGCTGACCCCCTTCGCCGCGCGACCGGGCCAGGGCCTGGCCCCCGAGGAGTGCGCGGTGGCGTTCCGCGTCGACCAGGGGACGGGCGGCGACGACTGGGTGGGCGTGTGGAGCGCGGCCACCAAGCGGCTGCGGCGCTTCCCCGGCCCGACGGGCTGGCTCGCGGGGGCCGGGCTCTGGACGGCGAGCGGGGAGCTGCGGCTGCCGTTCGTGACGGCGAGTGTGCCGTGCGGGCTGGCGCGGGTGCCGGTGCCGGTGTCCATGCCGGAGTCGGCATCCGTGCCGGTGTCGGTGTCCATGCCGGTGCCGGACGAGCCCGACGACTTCTCCGAACCGTCGGCGGCGTCGGCCATGTCCATGGTGCCGGTGCCCGTGCCACGGCCGCCCCGGCCGGTGCCGCTCCAGCAGGCGCCGCTCTAACGGGTGCCGCTCTAGCGGGTGCCGCTCTAGCCGGTGCCGCTCCAGCAGGCGCCGCTCTAGCAGATGCCCTGCGCACGTACTCCGTAACGGGGCACAAGGCGGACACACCGAAGGGGACGGGTGGCCCGGTGATCAAGGCCCCGTTAAACTTCGGGTGGGGGTCGCGCGGCCGTAGCCGGTCTTTACAACGACCGTAGCTGGGCGGCGTGTTGGCGGTTGCGTCTGACGTGGTGTTACGTCGTGTGAGGCGATGCCGTGGCCCCCGTGCGTACGCTTCCCCATCCGACGGAGTGACTTTTCCTCATGCCCGATGCCCGAACCGACACGACCGAGGCGCGCCCGCTCATCAATGCGTCCGCCGCACAGGCCGCTGCCGCCGGCACCGGCAGGCACCGTGGTCCGGTGTCCCCGGACGACAACGCGGCGGCCGCGGCGGCTGCCGCGCATGGCAAGCACCGGCGCGAGGCCGACTGACGTCGGGTTCGCCCGACTGGCCCGTACGGCCGTTGTCCGGCTCGCATCGCGCGAGCCGGGCGACGGCCGTTTTGCGTACGGGTGCGGGCCGGTTCGGCACCGGGTGGAGCGTGCCCCGGTCCCGCCCTTTCGCCGTTTCCCGGAGGCTCCGCCCCCCGGACCCCCGCTCCTCAAACGCCGGAGGGGCTGGTTTCAGCCCGTCAGGGGAGAACCGCCGCGAAGCCCTCGCCTCCGTCACGCGTCGCGTAATAAGGCGTCAGCACCCGGTCCAGCTCCTCGATCGTGAAAACGTCCCCCTTCGTGTCGAAGCGCGCCGCGACCCTCGGCCGCTCCATTACCGCCACCATCCCCCCGTGGACCACGAAGACCTGCCCCGTGATGCCCGCCGCGGGCGGCGACGCCAGGTAGGAGACCAGGGGGGCGACGTGCTCCGGAGCGAGCGGGTCGACGCCACCCTCCGCCGAGGGGGTGACCGCCGCGAAGACGTCCTCCGTCATACGGGTCCGCGCGCGCGGACAGATCGCGTTCACGGTGACGCCGTACTTCCGCAGGGCGGAGGCCGTCGAGAGGGTCAGGCCGACGATGCCGCCCTTGGCCGCCGCGTAGTTCGGCTGGCCGGGTGAGCCGGCCAGGAAGGCCTCGGAGGAGGTGGTGACGATCCGGCCGTGGACCGGGGCGCCGCCCGTCGCCTTGGAGCGGTCGCGCCAGTGCGCGGCGGCGAAGCGGATCGTGTTGAAGTGGCCCTTGAGGTGGACGCGAACGACCGCGTCCCATTCGTCCTCGGTCATCGAGAAGACCATGCGGTCCCGGAGGATGCCCGCGTTGTTGACCAGGACGTCCAGCGAGCCGTAGGTGTCGAGCGCCAGCTCCACCAGTTCCCGGGCCTGGCCGAAGTCGGACACGTCGCCGGTGTGGGCGACGGCCTCGCCGCCCGCCGCCCGGATCTCCGCGACGACCGACTCGGCCGGGCCGGCGGACGCCTCGCCGGAGCCGTCGCGGCCGGGACGGCCGTAGTCGTTGACGACGACGCGGGCGCCGTGCCGGGCCAGCTCCAGGGCCTCGGCCCGGCCGAGGCCGCGCCCGGCGCCGGTGACGATCGCCGTCCGGTCGCGGAGGGTACGCAGCGGCCGGCCGGCGCTCACAGTGCCACCCCGTTCTCCCCCAGAGCTGACGCCTGGGAGGGACCCCCATCTCCGCCCGCGCGGCGCAGAGGCGCGGCCATCGAGGTCGTCTGCGGCCCGGCGGCCGCGCGTGCGTCGCTCACAGCATCACCCAGGTGCGCAGGGCCTCGCCCGTGCGCATCTGCTCGATGGCGTCGTTGACGCGGGCGAGCGGCACCCGGTGGGTGATCAGGCCTTCGAGGTCCACGCGGCCCGCGCGCCAGAGGGCGATCGCGCGGTCGTAGGAGCGGCGGACGTCGCCGCCGCCGTACAGGGAGGGCAGGATCCGCTTCTCGTCGAAGAACAGCTCGAACATGCTGACGCGGAAGTGGTCGTCGAGGGCGCCCGCGCCGACGACGCAGAGGGTGCCGCCGCGCCGGGTGGCCTCGTAGGCGGTGCGGGCGGTGGCGGAGGTGCCGACGACCTCGAAGACGTAGTCGAAGCCCTCGCCGGAGGTGACGCGTGACGAGGCGTCGGTCAGGCCCTCGGGGGCGACGGCCTCGGTGGCGCCGAAGCGCAGGGCCGCCTCGCGGCGGGAGGCCACCGGGTCGACGGCCACGATCCGGGCCGCGCCGCAGACCTTCGCGCCCTGGATCGCGGAGATGCCCACGCCGCCGCAGCCGATGACGGCGACGGACGCGCCGGGCTCCACCTTGGCGGTGTTGAGGACCGCGCCGAGCCCGGTGGTGACGCCGCAGCCGAGGAGGGCGCCTATCTCGTAGGGCACGTCGTCGGGGATGGGCACGGCACAGCCCGCGCCGACGACGACCTCCTCGGCGAAGGTGCCGGTGCCGGCGAAGCCGTAGAGGTCCTCGGAGCGGTGCCGGAAGTTGGGGGCTGCGGCGTTGGCGAGGCCCGCGAGGCAGAGGTGGGTCTGGCCGCGGGCGCAGGAGGCGCAGTCGCCGCAGGGGGGCAGCCAGCAGATCAGGACGCGGTCGCCCGGCCGGACGTGGGTGACGCCCTCCCCCACCTCGACGACGTCGCCGGCGCCCTCGTGGCCGGGGACGAGGGGGGCGCGCTGGGGCAGGACCCCGGACATCGCGGAGAGGTCGGAGTGGCACAGTCCGGCGGCCCTGACGCGGATTCTGACCTTGCCGGGGCCGAAGCCGACGGTCTGGACGCCGTCGAGGACGTCGAGGGTCTCCTGCCCGGTCTTGTGCTGTACGGCGGCGCGCATGGCGGTGCTCCCTTCACGGGTGAGGGTGCGGGTGCGGGTGCGCTTGCTGGGCGTTGGCGGTTGCGCGTACTCGTGGTTACGCGTACTCGACGAGCGTGTCGGTCAGCACGGGCGCGTCGTCGCGCTCGACGACTCCGGCGGTCACCTGGACGTGGCCGGGTCCCGGGGTGTCGCGCCAGATCCTTACGCGCAGGGTCTCGCCGGGGTGGACGACGCCGGCGAAGCGGGTGGCGTAGGAGCGCACCCGGGTCACGTCGCCGCCGAGCACGGTGTCCACGACGGCCTTGAGGACGATGCCGTAGGAGCACAGTCCGTGCAGGATCGGCCTGTCGAAACCGGCGAGCCGGGCGAACTCGGGGTCGGCGTGGAGGGGGTTCCAGTCGCCGGAGAGGCGGTAGAGGAGGGCCTGGTCCTCGCGGACGTACCGGTCGACGGTGATGCCGGGCTCGGCGTCGGGGGCGGGGAGGCGTTCGGTGACGCCGCGTTCGCCGCCGAAGCCGCCCTCGCCCTTGACGAAGATCTCGCTGACGCCGGTCCACAGCGGTCCGTCGTCGTCCTCGGTGTCCGAGCGCAGCACGATGACGGCCGCCTTGCCCTTGTCGTAAACGGCGGCGACGCGCGAGGTCTGGGTGACGCCGGTGGCCCGGATGGGCAGGGGGCGGTGGAGGGTGACGGTCTGCCCGCCGTGGAGGACGGCGGCGAGGTCGACGTCGATGCCGGGCATGGAGAGGGCGCCGGCCACGGCGCGGCCGCCGCCGGCGACGGTGGCGAAGCTCGGGAGGACGTGGAGCCGGCTCTCCAGGGTGTAGCGCAGTTCGCCGGGGTCGGTGGCGAGGCTCCGCCCGCCCTGGCGCGAGCCCGCGCCGATGCCGAGGTGGTAGAGCAGGACGTCCTTGTGGTCCCAGGCGAGCGAGGCGGTCCGGGGTGCGGCGGTGGTCGCCTTGACCGGGTCGATGGGCATGGAGGTGTGCGCTCCTTCGCCGTCCGGAATGCGTGAGCCCGTTGACTAGAACGCGTTCTACTCAACGGGCCCTCATGTATAGCCGATTCCGGTTGACGCCGGAAGACACCCGACGGCAGAGGGACGACAAGGGGAGGACAAATGTCATGGGCGGGTGGGGACATCCGCATCTGACCGTGCGTCATGCCCTTCCCTAGGATTCCGGTCATGAGAAAGACCACGGGGGCCCCGCTCGACGACAACATGGAGCGGCACAAACCGCCGGGCAAGTTCGCCTTTCTGCCCTGGCTGCTGATGATTTCCGGTGATGTGCAGGACCTCGCCAAGGGGGCGTTCCCCCATCCCTGGCTGGGCGGCCTGGGCGTCGCCGCGTTCGCCGTCCTGTACACGGCCACGGTGATGCTCGGCCTGGACCGGGCGCGGCTGGGCACCCGGACGCCCCGGCTGCTGCTCCTGGGCGTGGCCGTGGTCGCCTACGCGCTGTCGCTGGGGTACGGCGGCGAATGGCTGATGTGCTTCCCCGTGCTGTCCCTGGCCGCCGGCATCGTGCTGCGCGGCAACCGGGCGCTGGCCTTCGCGGTGCTGGGCATCGCCGCGTCGGCGGGGGTGATCGCCGGCTGGCACAGCGGCGCCGAGAACGCGATGATCACCGGCTACGGCTCCGTCATGTCCGGCATGGTGACCGCGTCGGTCCTGCGGCTCTTCGAGACCGTCGCCGAACTCCGCGAGACCCGCGAGGAGCTGGCCCGCTCCGCCGTGGAGCGCGAGCGGCTGCGTTTTTCCCGCGATCTGCACGACCTGCTGGGCCACACCATGTCCGTGATCGTGGTCAAGGCGGAGGCGGTGCGCCGGCTGGCACCCCGGAACCTGGACGCCGCCCTGGGCCAGGCCGCCGACATCGAGGCGGTGGGCCGGCAGGCCCTCACCGAGATCCGCGAGGCGGTGACCGGCTACCGCGAGGGCAGTCTCACCACCGAGCTCGACCGCGCCCGTTCGGTGCTCGACGCCTCCGGCATCACGGCCGACATACGCCAGTCGGGCCCGCCGCTGCCGCCGCAGACGGCGGCGCTGCTGGGCTGGGTCGTCCGGGAGGGGGTCACCAATGTCGTCCGGCACAGCAGGGCGCAGCGGTGTGTGATCGAGGTCCGGGGAGCGGAGGACCGGGTTCATCTAGAGATCAGCGACGACGGGCGCGGCGTAGGGTCGTCGGAGCCGGGGTCGGGGTCAGGGTCGGGCTCGGGGTCGGGCGGCAACGGTCTGAAGGGCCTGGCCGAGCGGCTTGCCGCCGGTGGTGGCTCCCTGGCGTCGGGCCCCGACGGGAAGCGTGGCTTCCGCCTGACGGCGGAGCTTCCGGTGGACGAGAGCGACGGAGACGGAGAGGAGCGGGCCGCGTGAGCAGCGAGCTGATCAAGGTGCTTCTGGCGGAGGACCAGGGGATGATGCGCGGCGCGCTGGCGCTGCTGCTCGGTCTGGAGGACGACATCGAGATCGTCGCCCAGGTCGGCAACGGTGACGACATCGTCCCCAAGGCCCTTGAGGCGCGCCCCGACATCGCGCTGCTGGACATCGAACTCCCCGGCCGCAGCGGCCTCGACGCCGCCGCCGACCTGCGCACCCGGCTCCCGGGGTGCCGGGTGCTGATACTCACCACGTTCGGCCGCCCCGGCTATCTGCGACGGGCGATGGAGGCGGGCGCGTCCGGTTTCCTGGTCAAGGACGGCCCGGTGGAGGACCTGGCGGCCGCGATCCGCCGCGTGCTGGCGGGCGAGCGCGTCATCGACCCGGCCCTGGCCGCGGCCGCGCTCAGCGCGGGGCCGAATCCGCTGACGCAGCGGGAGCGGGACGTTCTGTCGGCGGCCGTGGACGGGGCGACCGTCGCGGACATCGCGGCGAAGGTGCACTTGTCGCCGGCGACGGTGCGGAATTATCTGTCGGCGGCGATCGGGAAGACGCAGACGCGGAACCGGATGGAGGCGGTGCGGGCGGCGCGCCAGAACGGGTGGTTGTGACCGGGGCCCCGCCCCCGGCCCCCCTCCGGCGGCGCGCACCGCGCCGTGCGGCAGCATGGGGCACCGTTCGACCGCCCCGCACAGTGAGGACCCGCCATGCCGCCCACGCCCGACATACTCGCCGCCTTCGAGGCCGCGAAGGGATTCATGCCGGTGGACGAGGGCCTCGCCCTGTACGCCGCCGCGCGGGACGCGGCGCGGCTCGGGCTGCCGCTGCTGGAAGTGGGGACGTACTGCGGTCGTTCGACGATCCTCCTCGCCGACGCGGCCCGCGAAGGCGGCACCGTCGCGGTGACCGTCGACCACCACCGCGGCAGCGAGGAGCAGCAGCCCGGCTGGGAGTACCACGACGCGTCCGTCGTGGACCACGAGCCGGGCGTGGGGCGGATGGACACCCTGCCGACGTTCCGCAGGACGCTCTACAAGGCGGGCCTGGAGGACCACGTCATCGCCGTCGTCGGGCGGTCGCCGCAGGTGGCGAAGGTGTGGCAGGCGCCGGTCGGGCTGGTGTTCATCGACGGCGGGCACACGGACGAGCACGCCAACGCCGACTACGAGGGGTGGGCGCCGCACGTCGCACCCGAGGGGCTGCTCGTCATCCACGACGTGTTCCCCGACCCCGCCGACGGCGGTCAGGCCCCGTACCGCGTGTATCTCCGGGCGCTCGCGTCCGGCGCGTTCACCGAGGTCTCCGTGACGCGCTCGCTGCGCGTACTGCGGCGTACAGGTCTCGGAAACTGAGCGGCGGCGCTAGCATCGCCCGCGTGTCCCACGGCAGCGTTTCCCCCATAGCCCGGCGTATCGTCGCCGGGCCGGCAGTGGTGTTCCTGGCGGCCGGCCTGGCCGGGTGCGGCGGCGGTACGGTCGGCATGGGCGGCGGTGACGACGGGAAGAAGCCCGTGGCCGCCGCTTCGTCGTCCTCGCCCTCCTCGTCCTCGCCGTCGTCCTTGCCATCGTCCGCGAGCGCCGCGCCACGGACCCCGCAGAGCGCGTCGCCCGCCGGGCCCAAGAGCTCCGCGCCCGCCCCCGTCGACGCGCCTTCCGACGCCCCCGCCGCCGACGGGCCGCTGCGGGGCAAGGTCGTCGTGGTCGACCCCGGCCACAACATCCACAACGCCGAGCACTCCGCCGAGATCAACCGTCAGGTCGACATCGGTACCGGCAGCAAGGAGTGCGACACCACCGGCACCGAGACCAACTCCGGCTACGCGGAAGCCACCTTCAGCCTCGACGTCGCGCACCGGCTGCGCGCGATCCTCCAGTCGCGGGGCGCCAAGGTCGTGCTGACGCACGACGGCGACCGGCCGTACGGGCCGTGCGTCACCGAGCGCGCCGAGATCGGCAACAAGGCGCACGGCGATGCGGCCATCTCCATCCACGCGGACGGCGCGGAACCCGGCCAGCGCGGCTTCCATGTGATCCTGCCCGCGAAGGTGCGCGGCGGCGCGGCGGACACCGCGCCCATCGTGGAGCCGTCGAAGGAGCTGGGGGCGCGCGTCGCGGGGAACTTCGTCAAGGTCACCGGCAGCGCGCCGTCCAATTACATCGGCCACGGCACCGGTCTCGACACCCGGGGGGATCTGGGCGGTCTCAATCTGTCGACAATTCCCAAGGTGTTCATCGAGTGCGGCAATATGCGCGACGCGCAGGACGCCGCTCTGCTCACCGACGGGGACTGGCGCGAAAAGGCGGCGCAGGGGATCGCGAACGGCATTACGGACTTCCTCCACGGGTAAAGAGGACGAGGGGCGCGCGCCGCGCGCGCCCGGTCGGTACGGACCGGTACGGGGTTCGTACGAGCAGGCCACGGGCGTGTCACGACGGTGATACGAAGAGGACGCCCGGGCCGTCCAGGCGATAGGTTCCCCTTACGATGGGTGGCCGCCACCCCCGCGCCCTCACGCTCCCGGCTGCTCACGTACCGGCGACAGCGAACAATTTCCGACAGCACCGACAAGCACTGACAAAGGATTTTAGGTGAACATCCGCTCCCTCACTCGAGGCGACGGCGTGGTGATCGGAGCAGCGGTGTTGCTGTTCATCGCCTCGTTCCTCAGCTTCCGTTCGTACGACTGCGGGCAGGCGACGGTCGGCTGCCCCAAGGAGCCGATCGGCTGGAAGCCTGAACTCTTCCCCGTACTGCCGTCGATCTTCCTCGCCGGAATCATCGCCGCCGCTCTGATCGTCGCCGCCCGCTTCCAGCCGGAGGGGCGCAAGCTCATCGGCCTCAGCCTCGACCAGTGGGGCACCGCGTTCGCCGTGTTCGCCGCCTGGTCCTCGCTGTGGACGATCTTCGGTGGCCCGGACGTGGAGCAGATCTCGCCCGGTGTCGGCCAGATCCTGGCGCTGATCGCCAACATCCTGCTCGCGGCCGTCGCGGTGCTGACGCCGCGCACCCCCGCCCTCAAGGCGCCGCTGATGCCCGCCCCGCAGGCCGCGGCGCCCGCCCCGTACGGCGCGCAGCCGCCGCACGCGGGCTATGGCTACCCCGGCCCGGCGGCCGGTGCGCCGCAGCAGGGGGCTCCGTCCCCGTACGGCGCGCAGGCCACCATGCCGTTCGGCGGCCAGGCCGCCCAGCCGCAGCAGGCGCAGCCCGCGCAGGGCCAGCCGCAGCAGGCGCAGCAGCAGGCCCAGCCGGCCGCCGCGCAGCCCGCCGCCGGTCAGCCGGCGGCGCCCGCCGCCGACTTCGCCCCGTTCTGGTTCGCCGTCCCGGTGAACCGTCCGCTGTTCGCGGAGGACGGCTCCTCGAACCAGGTCGGCGAGCTCGCGCCCGGCACCTGGTACCTCGCGGTCGACCAGCGCGGTCCCGCGCTCGTCGCGCAGACGCAGGACGGCCGTCGCGGCCTGCTCCAGGACACGACGGGCATTCAGCGCGGCTGATTCCCGGAGTCCTGAGTTCCATGTGTACGGCCCGCCGGGTTCCTCCCGGCGGGCCGTCGTGCGTCCCGGACGGGCCGACCGGCTGGCCCGTCCGGCGCTTGAGGACATGTGGCGCGGCCGCGACCGGGCCCCGGGCGGAGCCCCGGGAGCGTGGCCTTGCCAGGGGGGCCGGCCGGGCCTAGAGTCCCACCGTCGCCAACTGACGTTCCGTCAGGAGATTCGCATGCGGCTCGGTCTCGCCCTCGGCTACTGGGGCCGCCGCCCCGACCCCCGGCACGTGGAGCTCGCCCGGCACGCCGAGCGGCTCGGCTACCACTCCGTCTGGACCGCCGAGTCCTGGGGCTCCGACGCCTTCACCCCGCTGACGTGGATCGCCGCCCACACCCGGCGCATCCGGCTCGGCACCGCCGTCGCCCAGATGGCCGCCCGCTCCCCCGCCGCCACCGCGATGCACGCCCTGACCCTCGACCACCTCTCCGGCGGCCGGCTGCTCCTCGGGCTGGGGCTGTCGGGGCCACAGGTGGTGGAGGGCTGGTACGGGCGCCCGTTCCCGGACAGTCCGCTGACCGCGACGCGGGAGTACGTGGAGGTCGTCCGGCGGGTGCTGCGCCGTGAGGCGCCGGTGGTCCTCGACGGGCGCTACCACCCCCTCCCCTACCAGGGCCCGGGCGCGACCGGGATCGGCAAGCCGCTGCGGTCCATCACCCACCCCCTCCGCCCGGACCTGCCGGTCCTGCTGGGCGCCGAGGGCCCCCGCAACGTCGCCCAGACAGCGCGCATCGCGGACGGCTGGCTCCCCCTGTACTGGTCACCGGCCCGGGCCGGGATGTACGCCGACGCCCTCGCCGAGGCGCCGAAGGGCTTCATGGTCGCCCCCATGGCCCAGGTGCGCGTCTGCGCGGCGGGCGAGCTCGCGGAGGGGCTGCGGCCGGTGAAGACCATGCTCGCCTTCTACATCGGCGGCATGGGCCACGCCTCCCACAACTTCCACGCCGCCCTGATGGGCCGGATGGGGTACGCGGAGGCGGCGCGCCGGATCCAGCGGCTGTTCCTCGCCGGGCGGCGGGAGGAGGCGGTCGGGGCCGTACCCGACGCCTTCGCCGACGAGATCTCGCTGGTCGGCCCGCGCGAACGCATCGCGGAGCGGCTGGCGCTGTGGCGTACGGGCCCGGTCACCGACCTGCTGGTCATGGCCCCGGACCCGGACGCCCTCACCCTGCTCGCCGAGCTGAACTCCTGAGCCCGGCGGCCTCGGCCTCCCCGGCGGTGGGCGCGGGCTTGCCCTTCTGATGCAGCCAGGTGTCGAAGAGGCCGCTCAGGTCCTTGCCCGTCCTGCTCTCGCAGAGCCGGACGAAGGCCTTCGTGTCGGCGTTCCCGTAGCGGTGCTCCCGGACCCAGGCGCGGAGGATGCCGAAGAATTCGCGGTCCCCGACCGCCTCCCGGAGCTTCTGGAGCGCCATCGCGCCCCGGCCGTAGACGGGCGGGTCGGTGAGGTGCCGCGGGGTGGGCGCGTCCGGCGGGAAGTCCCAGATGGTCCTGCCGCCGGGCCCCTTGCTGTTGGGGTCCTCGCCGTCGTAGTAGTCGGTGAAGATCTCCTGTGTCGTACGGCCGCCCCGTTTCTCCTCCCACAGCCACTCGGCGTAGGTGGCGAAGCCCTCGTTGAGCCAGATGTCCCGCCAGGTGCTCGGGGTGACCGCGTCGCCGAACCACTGGTGGGCCAGCTCGTGCACGACCGTGGTGTCGCTCGGGGCGCCCTGGTAGTACGGCTTGGTCTGGGTCTCCAGGGCGTAGCCCACCCGGGCGTTGTGGTCGACGATCCCGCCCGTCGAGGAGAAGGGGAACGGGCCGAACAGCCCGCTCTCCCACTCGACGACCTCGGGCAGCAGCTTCACCATGTCCGGCACGGCTGCGGCCTCCTCGGGGGCGGCGGCGATGTAGTAGGGCAGCCCGCCCGGCGTCCTGCCGGTCGTCACCTTGAACCGGCCGACGGCGACGGTCGCCAGATAGCTCGCCAGGGGCTCCGCGCTGTGCCAGACGAAGGCGTTCCGGCCGCCCGGCCTGCGCTCCGTGCGGGTGAGCTCGCCGTTGGCGACGGCGGCGTAGCCGTCGGGGACGGTGACGGTGATGTCGTAGGCGGCCTTGTCGGAAGGGTGGTGGTTGCCGGGGAACCAGGCCGTCGAGCCCGCCGGCTCGCCGAGGCCGGCCACGCCGTCGTCCGACTCCGAACGGACCCAGCCCTCGATCGAGCCGTCCGCGTCCGTGATCTCCTCCGGCCGGCCGTCGTACTCGACGACCGTCTCGAAGGCGGCGTCCTTGCGCAGCGGCGCGGACGGGCGCACCGTCAGCTCGGTGCCGGAGCGCCGCGTCCGGGCCGGCTTTCCGTCGACGCGGGCGGCGCGGACGGTCAGGCCCGTGAGGTCGAGGTTGAAGGAGCCGAGGTCCTGTGTGGCGCGGGCGCTGATGACGGCGGTGGCCGCGAGGCGGTGGGCGGCGGGGTCGTAGTCGAGGGTGAGTCCGTAGTGACGGACGTGGTAGCCGCCGTTGCCGAGGCGGGGGAAGAGCGGGTCGCCCACGCCCGGCGCGCCGGGGTGGGGGCCCTGCCCGCCGCCACCGCCGCCGACGCACGCGGTGGCGGCCAGCAGTGCCAGCAGCGCGGACACGACTGGCCGCCGCACGGCAAGCGCCGACGCGAACGGGCGCCGTGCCGCGCGGGGCAGCGCCCGGCGGCGCCATGGCTGCCTCGGACTCATCGACAGGGCCCCATCAGAAGGCGGTCCGCTCCAGCCAGTACTCCAGCGCCGCGCGGTCGCCGACGACCTCCACCAGGTCGCTGTCGGCCGGGATCCGCCGGTAGAAGACGCGCAGGATCTCGGTCATCGGGCCCCGCACGGCGACGTCCGCCTTCTCGTGCGCCCGGCGCCACTCGATGCTCTCGCCGCCGGCCTCGACGAACCACTCGGCGTTCAGCTCGGGCGGGGTGTCCGTGGCGTGCAGATGCAGCGTACGGCCCTGCCCCAGCAGCTCCTTGAGCTGCGGCTTGAATGCCTGCGCGAGCGGCGACGTGATGATGCCCAGCCACTCGTCGAGGGTGTCGGCCGCGACGTCCTGGGCGACCGTGAACGGGGCTCCGGCGGCGGAGGCGGCGTCGGCCCGGTGCACCACCGTCTCGTGTGTCATGCGGCGGGCCCAGAACGACGCCTTCTGCTCCGCCCCGAACGTCCACACCGGCGTCTCGGGCCCGGCCTCCCGCAGCGTCGCGGCCAGCTCCTCGGCGCCTTCCGCCAGCCAGGCGTCCAGCCCGGCGGCGTCGAAGGTCTCGGCACCGGCCGTGGAGTCGGTGGAGAGGTCCGGCTTGTAGTCGACGATCCGCTCCCGCACCAGTCTCGTCGCGTGGCGGTGGGCGTTCCCGAGGTGCCGCCCGAGCTGGGCCACGGTCCAGTCGGGGCACGTCGGCACGACGGTGTCGAGGGCGACGCCGCGCAGGGTGGCGCGCAGCTGCTCGGTCTGGGCGAGGATCTCGGAGCAGTAACGGTCATGGCTCAGAAGGGTCATGACGTCACCTTAGAGCGGGGGTACGACAACGCACAGGGCGCGACGGTCCGTTCGGGCGCCGCGCGCGCTCCCTGGGCGTCAGCCCTTCTGGACGTCGGAGAACGACGGCACCTTGTCGGTGACCGGGGCGTCCGCGCTCTTGCCCGCGTCCTTGACGCTCTTGATGACGTTGTCGAAGTCGTTGATGTCGGCGTCCCCGGCCTCGCCCTTGCGGAGCTTGGTCCCCATCCCCTTGAGGGACTCGATGCCGGCGGTCACCGGGGCCAGGGCCTTGGTGAGCGTCGGATCGCCCTTGGCGTTGTTGACGGCGGCCTTGAGGCGGTTGTACGCGAAGGTACCGGCCAGGCCCGCCTTGACCAGCGAGCCGGTGCGACCGTCGGCGCCCTTCTTGAAGGAGCCGTTCCGGAAGGGTTTGACGATCCACTGGTAGGTGGCGCCGGCGGCGAGTCCCGCGTTGGCGACGAAGCGGGTCTTGGCGAACTTCTGGCGTTCCGCCGAGCTGGTGGCGGTGGGGGTGGCCTCCTCGGTGGCCTTCTTCCCGCTCTTCTCGCTCTTGCCGCCGCCGCAGGCCGTGCCGGTGAGGAGCAGACCGCAGGCCAGAAGCAGGGCGACGGCCGCCCGTCGGGCGCGCTGTGACACGGGTACCTCCCGGGGGTAGTGCCCCCAGGTTCGCCCGGCGCGTGCGGTTCCGCCACCGGTCGACGGGAGACGGGTGACCGGTGGGAGACGGGTGGTCAGCCGGCGGGGGTGTGGAGGATGCCGTTGATGAGGACCTGGAGGCCCCAGGTGTCGCGGTCGCCGTGGGAGAACAGGGCCCGGCGCAGCGAGGTGATCATCGGGTAGCGGTCGGCGGGCAGGGCGGCGTACTGGCCCTCGACGGTGGCGATGACGTCCTCCTCGACCGCGTCCTTGGTGTTGTAGGTGCTCTGCTCGGCGGCGGTCGCGGCGATGTGGAGGTAGATCAGGTCGAGGGCCCAGGCGGCGGTGGTGTCGTCGAGACCGCCCTGCTTGAGCAGGACGAGCATCCGGTCGAGGACGAGCAGGGCGTTGGCCCCGGTGGGGATCGCGCCGAGGGCGACGTGGGCGAGGCCCTCGTGGCGGCTCATGGCCTCGACGGTGGCGGCGGCCAGCGCGTGAAGGCGTTCCTGCCAGTCGCCGCCCCCGGCCTCCAGGGGGACCCGGCCGAGGGCTTCGTCGAGCATCGCGGCCATGAGGTCGTCGCGGTTGGCGACATAGACGTAGAGCGAGGCCGGTCCGGTGTCGAGTTCCTTGGCGACACGGCGCATGGTCAGGGCGTCCAGGCCGTCGCGGTCGAGGATCTCCAGCCCCGTGCGCACGATGACGTCGCGGCCGAGGGGGGCCTTGGCGGGCCGCGTGCGGCGGCTTACCGGGTGCGTGCTCATGGGGAAAGCGTAGCCGTGGACGAACACCGTTTGACACGAACAGCGTTCGTTACCTACCGTCGCAACGAACGTTGTTCGCGACGAACCCTGTTCGCCCGCCTGAAAGTGCCCCCATGACCAGTACCACCGCCGTCTCCCCTCCGGCGGGCGCCCTCCCCTCCTCCCGGCGATGGGCGATCCTCGCCGTGATCCTGGCAGCCGAGGTCCTCGACCTGATCGACGCCACGGTCACCAACCTCGCCGCCCCGGCCATCACCGCCGACCTCCACGGAGGCCCGGCCCTCGTCCAGTGGCTCGGCGCCTCCTACGCCCTCGCCCTGGGCGTGCTCCTGGTCGTCGGCGGCCGGCTCGGCGACAAGTACGGACGCCGCCGCGTCTTCCTGACCGGCCTGACCGGCTTCACCGCCGCTTCCGTCGTCTGCGGACTGGCCACCGGCCCCGAGACGCTCATCGCCGCCCGTCTGGTGCAGGGAGCCTTCGGCGCCCTGCTGATCCCGCAAGGCTTCGGCATCCTCGGCGCCGCCTTCCCCCGCGACCAGATCGGCAAGGCGTTCAGCGCCTTCGGCCCCGTCCTCGGGCTGTCCGCCGTCGGCGGCCCGATCCTGGCCGCCACCCTGATCGACACCGACCCCTTCGGGCTCGGCTGGCGCTCCATGTTCCTGATCAACATCGTCCTCGGCGGCGCCGCCCTCGCCGCCGCCCACCGCCTCCTGCCCCGCGACACCGGGGAGCGCACCACCGTGATCGACACGCTCGGTTCCGCGCTGCTGGCGGGTGCGATGTCCGGTCTGCTGTTCGGGCTGATCGACGGCTCCGCCCACCACTGGCGCCCGGCCTCCTGGACCGCGCTCGCCGCCGGGGCGGCGTTCTTCGCCCTCTTCGCCCGCCGCCAGACCACCGCCGCAAGCCCGCTGATCCAGCCCTCGCTGTTCCGCAACCGCGGATTCGTCTCCGGCCTGGTCCTGGGCATCGCCTTCTTCGCCGCCGTCTCCGGCCTGCTCTACGTGGTCTCCCTCTTCCTCCAGGGCGGCCTGGGCTACTCGCCGCTGCGCACAGCCCTGACCGGCAGCGCCCCCATGGCCGCCGGCATCGTGATCGCCTCGATCGCCTGCCACCAGCTGATCGGCAGGCTCGGCCGCACCCTGATCCTCATCGGACTGCTCACCACCCTGACGGGCACCCTCGCCCTATGGGCCGCCGTCCACACCTGGGGCACCACCACCGGCGCGGCCGCGATCGCGCCCGCCGCCCTGGCGATCGGGCTGGGCATGGGCACCTGCTTCGGCACCGTCTACGACATCACCCTCGGCGACGTCACCCCCGACGAGGCGGGCTCGGGCTCCGGCGCCCTGACCGCGGTGCAGCAACTCGCCAACGCCCTCGGCGCGGCGGCCGTCACCACCGTCTACCTCCACAGCCCCGCCCGGCCCGCCCACGCCATGGCCACCAGCCTTCTGCTCGTGGCCGGTATCGCCCTCGTGTGCTGCTGCCTGGTCCGCCTGCTCCCGCGCGCCGCCCAGCCGCAGCACCACTGACTCCTCCAACTCCTCCGACTCCTCCGACTCCTCTGAAAGAAGGAAAGGAAGCATCATGATCCTGATCACCGGAGGCCGCGGCGCGGTCGCCACCCACCTGACCGTCCTGCTCCACGAGGCCGGCCTGCCCGTACGCGTCGGTTCCGCCGACCCCGACGCCCTCACCCCGCCGGCGGGCGTGGCCACCGTCCGCCTCGACCTCACCGACCCGGCGGCCTTCCCCGCCGCGCTGACCGGCGTCACCACCGTCTTCCTCTACGCCAGGCCCGACCGCATCACCGACTTCACCGACCACGCCCAGCGGGCCGGAGTCCGGCACATCGTGCTGCTGTCCTCGACCGGCGTGCTCGGCCCCGACCCCGACAACGACCCGCTCGCCAAGTCCCACCTCGACGTGGAGCGGGCGCTGCTCGCCTCGCCGATCACCACCACGATCCTGCGGCCGGGCTCCTTCGCCTCCAACGCCGGAGGCTGGGCCTGGTCCGTCAAGGCCGGCCGGCCCGTCAGCGTGCCCTGCCCCGGAGCCCACAACGACCCCATCCACGAGCAGGACATCGCCGAGGCGGCCTTCGCCGTCCTCACCGAACCCCGCCACCACGGCGGGCAGTTCACCCTCACCGGCCCCGAGTCGCTGACCTTCACCCAGCAGATCGAACGGCTCGCCGCCGTCATCGGCCGCCCCGTCGAGGTACATCACGTCACCCGCGAGGAATGGAAGCGGGAGACCGCCGACCACATCCCCGCCGCCTACGCGGACGCGCTCCTGAACTGGTGGGAATCCCACGACGGCAAGCCCGTCCCCCTCACCGCCACCGTGGAGGACCTCACCGGCCACCCCGCCCGTTCCTTCACCACCTGGGCGACCGACCACTCCGCCGACTTCACCGCTTCCTGACCCCCACCGGCGGAGACCGGTCGAGGCCGAGGCCTGGGCATCCGGTCCGCCGCCGGGGCATCGGGCGGCTGCCGCGCCGCCGACCGTCACCCCTCGCAGCAGTCGGGCTCCAGCCCCGAAGGCAGTCGCTCGCCGCCGAAGACCGCCGTCGTCGCCTCGTCGCCGCCGAGCGCGGCCACGGCGAGCAGCAGGGAGCCGGCCGTCCACGTCGTGCGTTCCTCCGGCCAGACCGCCTTGTCCTCGAAGACGTAGCCCGTCCAGTACATGCCGTCCTCGGCGCGGAGGTGCTGGATCCACTGGAGGATGTCGACAGCGCGGTCGGACTCGCCCATCGCCCAGAGGGCCAGCGCCAGTTCGCAGCTCTCGCCGCCGGTGACCCAGGGGTTGGGGACGACGCAGCGGACGCCCAGGCCGGGGACGACGAATTCGTCCCAGCGCTCCTCGATGCGCTCCTTGGCCGCCGGGCCGGTCAGGGCGCCGCCGAGGACCGGGTAGTACCAGTCCATGGAGTAGCGGCTCTTGTCGAGGAAGCGCTCCGGGTGGTGGCGTACGGCGTGGGCCAGGAGGCCCGCGGCCAGCTCCCAGTCCGGCTGCGGCTCCTCGCGGTGCTCGGCGATGGCGAGCGCGCAGCGCAGCGCCTGGTGGATGGAGGAGCTGCCGGTGAGCAGGGCGTCGGCGACGGGCGTGCCGTCGTCCTCGGCCTTCCAGCCGATCTGGCCGCCCGGCTGCTGGAGCCGGAGGACGAACTCGACGGCGGCGAAGACGGTCGGCCACATGCGGTCGAGGAAGGCGTCGTCGCCGGTGGAGAGGTAGTGGTGCCAGACGCCGACGGCGACGTAGGCGACGAAGTTCGTCTCGCGGGAGCGGTCGGCGGGCCGTGCGGCGTCGCCGTCGGCGTAGGCGGCGTACCAGGAGCCGTCGGGGTTCTGGTGGTCGGCGAGCCAGCGGTAGGCGGCCTCGGCGCGGGAGCGCTCGCCCGCGGCGTCCAGGGCCATGGCGGCCTCGACGTGGTCCCAGGGGTCGAGGTGGTGGCCGGTGAACCAGGGTATGGCGCCGTCCGGGCGCTGGACGGCGGCGATGCCGGCGACGGTGCGGGCCGCCTCCTCGGCGGTGAGGACGCCGGGCAGGACGAGGCGTTCGGTGCGGCCGGGGCCGCTGAAGGCGGTCACTTGGCGGCGTCCTCGGGCAGGTGCGGCTTGGTCGCGTAGGCGACGAAGCTCTTGCCGATGACGGGGTTGAGGAGCTGCTCGGTGACGCGCGTGGCGGCGGGCTTCTTCATGATGTCCCAGACCAGCAGCTTGTGGTACGCGCGGACGGGCAGCGCCCTGTCGTTGTCGACGCCGAAGGCGCACTTGAGCCACCAGTACGGGCTGTGGAGGCCGTGGGCGTGGTGGGTGCCGTAGGGCTTGAGGCCGGCCTCCGTCATCTTGCGGAGGAGTTCATCGGCCTTGTAGATGCGGATGTGGCCGCCCTCGACCTCGTGGTACGCGTCGCTGAGCGCCCAGCAGATCTTCTCCGGGCCGTAGCGGGGCACGGTGACGGCTATCCGGCCGCCGGGCTTGAGGACGCGCACCATCTCGGCGAGCACGCCCTTGTCGTCCGGGATGTGCTCCATGACCTCGGAGATGATGACGACGTCGAAGCTCGCGTCGGGGAAGGGCAGGGCGAGGGCGTCGCCCTCCATGGCGGTGGCGGTGGCGCCCGCCGGGGCCTCCCCGGCCTCCTTCATGGCGGCGAACCACTTGTTGACCTCGCGGATCTCGTCCCCGTTGCGGTCGAGGGCGACGACCCGGGCACCGCGCCGGTAGCACTCGAAGGCGTGGCGGCCGGCGCCGCAGCCGAGGTCCAGGACGCGGTCGCCTGCGGCGAGCGGAAAGCGGGAGAAATCGACGGTCAGCACGTTTTTGCTTTCGTCCGGCGGGGTGGGTGGCTGGGGTCGGGGCGCGTGATCCGGACCCCGGGGGTCCGGGGGCCTGCCCCCGGGAAACGGAGAAAGGGCGGGACCGGGGCCCCCTTCCCGCCGCAACGGTGATCAGGCGGCACCGGCGTGACCGGCGGTGCCCGACCGGCCCGGGCCGCCGGAACGCGCCGCGCTCCCGCGCTGTCGCGCGATCGCCTCCCGGTAGTGCTCGGCCGTGCCGATCGCCGCCTGGCGCCAGGTGAACCTGGCCAGGACGCGCTCCCGCCCCGCCGTCCCCAGGCGCCGCCGCAGGTCCGCGTCGCCGAGGAGCCGGGAGAGGCCGGCGGCCAGGGCGCCCGCGTCGCCGGGCGGCACCGCGAGGCAGGTCTCGCCGTCGGGGCCGGCGACCTCGGGGATCGCTCCCCCGGTCGTGGCCACCAGCGGGGTGCCGGTGGCCATGGCCTCGGCGGCCGGCAGCGAGAACCCCTCGTACAGGGAGGGCACGCACGCGACCTGCGCGGAGCGGACGAGGTCGACGAGCTCCTCGTCCGTGATGCCCTTGACGAACTCGACGGCGCCCTCCAGGCCGTGGCGCCGGATCGCCGCCGCCACGGGCCCGTCCTCGGCGCGCTTGCCGACGACGACCAGATGGGCGTCCGGCTGCCGGGTACGGACCGAGGCGAGCGCCTCGATCAGGTGGATCAGGCCCTTGAGCGGGACGTCCGCGCTGGAGGTGGTGACGATCCGGCCGGGCACCTCGGCGACGGCGGGGTCCGGCGAGAAGAGGTCGGTGTCGGCGCCGATATGGACGACGTGGACCCGCCCCGGGCGCACCCCGAGGTGGTCGACGATCTCCTGACGGGAGGAACCGGAGACGGTCAGCACGGACGGCAGCCGCCTGGCGACACGTTTCTGCATGCGGGTGAACGCGTACCAGCGGCGTACGGACGCCCGGCGCTTCCAGTCCTTCGCCGCGTCCAGCTCCAGCTGCCGGTCGACGGTGATGGGGTGGTGGACGGTGGTGACGAGCGGGGCGCCCAGCGCGCCGGGGCCGCCCAGGAGCCCGTAGCCGAGGGTCTGGTTGTCGTGGACGACGTCGAAGTCGCCGCGGCGGGCGGCGAGATGGCGACGGGCGCGCAGCGAGAAGGTCAGCGGCTCGGGGAAGCGCCCGGCCCACATGGTGCCGACCTCCAGGAGGTCGATCCAGTCGCGGTACTCCTCGCGGCGCGGGGTGCGGAAGGGGTCCGGCTGCCGGTAGAGGTCGAGGCTGGGGAGCTCGGTGAGCGGCACGCCCTCGTCGAGGACGGGGAAGGGCTGGGCGCCGATGACCTCGACGGAATGGCCGAGGCGGGCGAGCTCGCGGGAGAGGTGGCGGACGTAGACGCCCTGACCGCCGCAGAAGGGGTTGCCCTTGTAGGTGAGCATCGCGATGCGCAACGGCGAATCGCCGCGCGCGGGGTCGCCCCCGGCCGGGAGGCTGCTGCGGTCTCGCGTGACCGATGCCTCCGTGGCCTCAGCGGTCACTCCGGCCTCCTTCTCGCTGGCTGTTCCGCCGGAGCGTAACGGGTCGCGCTAATCTAGAACAAGTTTCAGACTGGGTCGTCAGAAGCTTGAATCTACCGGGATGTCAGGGGTCCGAAAGAGCACCGCCGGGTGATTCGCGCCACGACCCGACCCCTGTCATGCTGTGCCGTCCAAGGCCCCCCGGGCGCCGCCGGACGGAGTGTTGCACGACACGATGAAACGGGACATATGACTACGGGATCCAGGACGACGGAATCCATGTCGGCCGTGCCGCCCCTCGTGTCCCCGGCGGCCCCCGCCACCGCCACCGCACCTGTCTTGACGGCCCGTCAGGCGGCCCGGCGCCGCCGGATCCTCCAGGCCACCACCCACCTGGCGAGCCGCGGCGGCTTCGACGCCGTCCAGATGCGGGAGGTCGCCGAGTCCTCGGGCGTCGCCCTCGGCACGCTCTACCGCTACTTCCCCTCCAAGGTCCATCTGCTGGTCGCCCTCATGCGGGACCAGCTGGAGCAGCTCCACGCCGCGCTGCGCGAACGCCCCCCGACGGAGGAGGACCCGGCCGCGCGCGTCGCCCAGACCCTGATGCGGGCGTTCCGCGCGATGCAGCGCGAACCGCATCTGGCCGACGCCATGGTGCGCGCCCTGACCTTCGCCGACCGGTCGGTGAGCGCCGAGGTGGACACAGTCTCCCGGCTGACCACCACGATCATCCTGGACGCCATGGGCCCGGCGGCCCCGCCCACCCCGGCCCAGCTGTCGGCCGTCCGCGTCATCGAGCACACCTGGCATTCGGCGCTGATCACCTGGCTGTCGGGGCGGGCGTCCATCGCGCAGGTGAAGATCGACATCGAGACGGTCTGCCGGCTCATCGCCCGGTAGCCGACGCCCCTGGCCATCGCGCCAGGCGTATGGCGCTCGCAGTTGAGGCGGGTCCGGTAGGCCTCCTACGCCCTTACGCCCCCCGGGTAGCGGGTAACTGCACCCGGAGCGGCGGCTCGCGCCGGTATGAATTTACCGACGCGTCCGAGGCGTTTCGCCAAACGGAGCGGGAGAGGCAGACCGTGATACGGGTCCTTCTGATACACGACACCTATCTACTGCGCATGGCCCTGGCGGCACTCCTCGGCAGAGAGCCGGACCTCGAGGTGTCCTCGACCTCCTGGCGGGGCGCCGCCACGGCGGCCCGGACGACACGGCCCGACGTGTGCGTGGCCGACATGGACAGCCCGGACGCGGGCGAGTGCGTGAACCTCCGGGCGGCGGACGTCCGGGCGGGAGGTGCCCGGGTGGGAGGCTTCCGGGCCGGGGACGGACGGGCGGGAGAAGGACGATGTCCGGAAGGCGGCGGCGAACGGGCCGCCGGGCGGACGAACGGAGTCGCGGGCGCCCGGCCCGGCGACGGCCGGCCCGCGCTGCTGGCGCTGACGACCGCCGGGCTCCCCGGCCCACTGCGTCGCGCCTATGAGGCGGGCGCCCTGGGCTACCTCAGCAAAAACGCTTCTCCTGACCGGCTCGTCGAGGGCATACGGCATGTCGCGAAGGGCGAGCGCTACATCGACGAGACCCTCGGCTTCGGCTTCCTCCAGGCGGCCGAGATCCCCCTGACCCGGCGGGAGCTGAGCGTGCTCTCACTCGCCGCCGAGGGCGCCTCCGTCGGCGAGATCGCGCGCAGCCTGCACCTGTCGAACGGAACCGTGCGCAACTACATGGCCGCCATCACCCGGAAGACCGGGGCCCGCAACCGGGTGGACGCGATCCGCATCTCGCGCGGCGCCGGCTGGGTGTGAGGAACGCTGTCCACCGCCCATCAGCTCCCGGTACAGCGCCGAACGCGCCATGAGCTCCCGGTGCGTACCGGCGACCGTGCCGGGACCGTCCATGACCAGCACACGATCCGCGCGCCGGGCCGAGCCCGCGCGGTGGGCCACGACCACGAGGGTGCCGCCGGGGCGCGCCGCGAAGGCGCCCTCGGCGCGCGCCTCGGCGGCGGGGTCCAGATGGCAGGCCGCCTCGTCCAGCAGCGCCACGGGGGCCGGCGAGAGGTACGCGCGGACCAGCGCGATCAGTTGCCGCTCCCCCGCCGAGAGTTCGTCCGGCGTCACCGGGGCGTCCAGCCCGCCCAGCCTCCGCACGAGCGCGTCCGCGCCGACGGCCTCGGCGGCGGCCAGCACCTCGCGCTCGCTCACGGGGTCGTCGCGCAGATAGCGCAGGTTGTCGCCGACGGTGCCGGAGAAGACGTACGCCTCCTGCGGGATGAGCACGCGCCGCGCCGCCGCCCCCTCGGCGCGCGCCGCGGCGCCGCCCACCCGTACCTCGCCGGACGACGGCTCCAGCAGCCCCGCGATCAGTCCCGCCAGCGTGGACTTGCCCACGCCGCTCGGCCCGACGACGACCAGCCGCGCGCCGGGCGGGAGGGTGAGGTCGAGGTCGCGGACGACGGGCTCGGCGTGGGGGCCGTAGCCGAAGGTGACGCGGCGCAGCTCGACGGCGGGGCCGCTGTCCGGGGAGGGTGCCGGGACCGAGGCTGGTGCCGGAGCCGGGCCCGGGCCCGCCGTCAGCCTGCGGACGACCACGGCCAGCCGTGAACCGCTCGCGCCCAGCCCGTGGATGAGGCTCTGGAGCGCGGGCAGCAGCGACTGCGTCAGATACGTCAGCGCGCCGACGAGCGCGCCCGGCGTCACCCCCCGGTCCAGCAGCCAGGGCGCCGCGACGAGCAGCGGCACGACGGGGAAGCGGCCCGCGAGGGCCAGGGCCGCCGCCCTCGCCACGGACCAGCGGGCGAGATCGGTCGAGGCGCGCAGCTCGGCGTCGACGAGCACGCCCGTATCCGTCCGTACGCGCGCCTCGCCGCCCCCCGCGGCGATGTCGCGCAGGGCGGCGGCTGCCTCGCCGTACGACTGCGCCAGCGCCTCGTCCGCGACCAGGAACGCCTCCTGGCGGCGGGCCAGCGGCCGCAGCGTCGCGAGGAACAGCCCGAGGCCGAGGAGGAGCGGCGGTAGGACGACGGCGAGGAGGACGGGCGCCAGCAGGAACAGGCCCGCCAGGGCGCCGGCGGCCGTGAAGACGAACGAGCGCGTCACCATCACGAGTCCGGCGAACGTGTCGCGGGCGATCTCCACTTGGTGGGTGAGCCGCGAGACGGCGGCGGCGTCGCCGTCGCCCAGCGCGCGGGTCACGACGCGGCGGACGAGCGCGTCCCGGAAGGGCTCCACGAGCGCGGCCACACCCCGGAAGGTGCGCCCGGTGCCGTAGGCGCCGACGACGACGGCGACCGCGGCGGCCGCGAGCCAGGCCAGGCCGGTGGCCGGACGGCCGGCCAGGAAGCCGGTGTCGAGGGCGCGGGCGAGGGCGTAGCCGGTGGTGAGGGTGTGGGCGGCCTCGACGGCGGACCAGGCGGCGAGGGTGAGGAGGGTGTGGCGGTGGCGGGACAGGTGGGTCAGGAGTGGGTGGTTCGGCACCGCCGGGTACCTCCGATTCGGTTGCGCGTCGTGGGGGTGGGGGTGGGGTGGGGTGCCCCGGTCCCGCCCTTTCGCCGTTTCCTGGGGGCAGGCCCCCAGCCCCCCTGGAGGGCGAGGGGCTGCCGCCCCGGCCCCCGCCCGGGGGCCGGGGCGGCCGCCCCCGGAAACGGTGAAACGGCGGGACCGGGGCCCCCACCCCCCCCGACGGCGCCCAGCCCCCCCGAACGTACCCGGCGGGGCC